>NZ_JBQEPY010000005.1:0-491897 GCF_052045915.1 Burkholderia sp. 22088 | reverse complement strand
GCACTGGCTCGGCTGGTGCGACGCATTCGATCACGCGAAACGCAAGGTGTCGACATGAGCACGCGCGCTTCCGCACACACGGGCCGGCCGCACGACCTGCGGGCTGCCGCGCTGGGGCGCCGGGTACAGCTCGGGGCTGTCGCTGGCCGACGCGACGTTTTTCGGCCGGCAGGCCGGCCGTCACGCCGCGCAGGCGGAGTGCGACGCGCTGCGCAACGCCGCGTAGCGTTGGCCGGGTGGAAATGAACGACGCCCCGGGCAATCGTCTTGCCCGGGGCGTCGTCGTTTCGGGCACCGAAGTGCCCAAGTGCTTGAGCGGCCCAGCGGCTCAGCCGCTAAGCGGCCAACCAGGCCCGCCCGCCGTCAGCCGAGGTCGAGCGCGTTCGTGAGATCGCCCGGCGGCGTCGCGCCGCGCGCAGCGAACGCCTTGTTGCGCGCGACCACGCCGTCGAGCGGCGCGAGCCCGTGCACGCGGCTGATGAAGCGCAGGATCGAGTTCGTGTCGTACAGCGTGTGATCGACGAAACCCTTCTTCGCGAACGGCGAGATCACGAGCGCCGGAATCCGCGAACCGGGGCCCCAGCGATCGCCCACCGGCGGCGCGACGTGATCCCACCAGCCGCCGTTCTCGTCGTGCGTCATCACGATCACGGTGTTGTCCCATTGCGGCCCGCGCCGGATATGGTCGATCACCGTCGCGATGTGACGGTCGCCCGATTCGATGTCCGCGTAGCCCGCATGCATGTTCAGGTTGCCCTGCGGCTTGTAGAACGTGACGGCCGGCAGGCGGCCCGCGTCGATGTCGGCGATGAAGTGGTTGGTCGACGGCTCGTCGCCGAGCCCGGCGTCGCGCAGGTGCTTGCTGCGCGCGTCGGTGCCGGGCGCGTAGTTCGCGAAATAGTTGAACGGCTGGTGGTGGTACTGGAAATCGGGCACGGCGCCCGTGTCGCGATGCTCGAGCGCGTACTGCCACGCGCCGCTGTACCACGCCCAGTCGATGTTCTTTTCCGACAGGCGGTCGCCGATCGTCGCATAGCCCTGCGGCGGCATCACGCGATGGTCGGCCGGGTCCGCATACGCGGCGTTGCCCGGGTCCGGCGGCGGCACGTAGCTCGGCTGGTACGGCGGCGCCATCGTGTTCACACCGTAGCCGTCCGGCGTCAGCGGGCCGTCGCCCGCGAACTTCGGCGGGCCGTCGAGCGCGGACGCGGGCGAATCGTCGGCGAGCTTCAGCCGCGTGCCGGCCGGATCGTCGCCTTCAACCTTCGACAGCAGTTTCGCCGCATGCGGATGCTTGTGCGCGTCCGGATACAGCGGCGGCTGCGCGGAGATCAGGAACATGTGGTTCATCCACGAACCGCCGAAGGCCGCCATGAAGAAGTTGTCGCACAGCGTGTACTGCCGCGCGAGGTTCCACAGCCGCAGCGTGTCGGCCGAATTGCGGTAATGGCCCATCACGAGGCCGCCCGAATCGGCCCACGCGGCGAACTGGTCGTTGCGGCCGCCCGCGATCTGCATCTGGTTCTGGTAGAAGCGGTGCCACAGGTCGCGCGTGATCACGCCGTTCGGCAGCGGCTTGCCCTGCGCGTCCGCGATCCGGAACGGCGCATTCGGCAGCTTGTCGATGTCGCGCTCGGCGATCGCGTAGCGCTTGCCATCCACTTCCTGCGCCTGCGGCACGAGCCCGCCCCAGATCTTCGGCAGCACGGGCAACGGCGTCTTGCCGTCGCGATCGAGCTGCTGCGCGTGCTCGGGCCGCACCTCGCTCAGCGGATGGCTTACGCCCGGGAAATCGCCGTACAGGTTCGCGAAGCTGCGGTTTTCCGCATAGATCACCACGATGTGCCGCACGCGCTGGCGCAACGCCTCGTCGACGCGCAGGTCGGCGGCGGAACGCGGCGCGCCGGTGGTTTCGCAGCCGCTGAGCGCGACACCCGCACCGAGCGCGGCAAGGCCGCCGAGCACGCGGCGGCGGTCGGGATCGGCGGGAAGGTCGTCGGGGCGATCGGGGGTGTCGTTCACGTCGTGGGTTCCTCGAATGGGCGGGTGGACGGGGCGTGATGCACGGCGGTGCCGCACAGGCTGCCGTGCCGCAGGATGGAAGGCAACGGCCCGTGTGGGGTATCGGCGCGTGCGATGCGTTTGTCACAAAAGTGTCACGAACGCGACTATAACGCGGCAACGGGGGCGGATGAAAGGTGTTTGTCGGACGATTCCCGTCGCGCCGCGGGCGATGCGCGACGCACTCGCGCGAACTAGACTTGATTCAGGGGCGGCGCGTCGCGGCGTGCCGCCCGGGCGAGGATTGCCCGGCGATGCCGGCCGACGGCGTTGTCGCGGCATCGTTGATGCGCAGGAGCGAGGCGAGATGGCACGCATGTATACCGCTGCCGCATGGCCGCCGATGCCGCGCGCGGGCTGCGCGCGTAGCCACGCACGTCCGCCGTGCCGCGGCAGCGCAGCGTAGCGCCGCGCGCACGTCCGGCCGGATGCCATGGACAGGAAATTCGACTACCCGGGATTGCTGATCGCCGCGGGCTTCTTCGTGCTGTTCGCCGCGCAGTTGCTGATGCTGCGTCCGTCGTCGGCGTCGATCGCGTACAGCGATTTCCACCGGCTCGTCGCCGCACGGCTCGTCGACGATCTCGAAGTCAGCCCCGCATCGATCTCGGGCACGCTGAAGATGCCGCAGGCCGGCGCGATGCTGCCGGCGTCCGACGCCTCGGCCGTGCAGCAGGCCGGTGCGCCGTGGCGGTTCACGACCAACCGCGTGAGCGACGAACACCTGACCGACACGCTGACCGCGGCCGGCATCCGCTATCACGGCGCGCCCGACACGAGCTGGATGGCATCGCTTGCCTCGTGGCTGCTGCCGCTCGTGCTGTTCGTGTTCATCTGGAACATGATGCTGCGCAAGCGCGGCGGGCTGCAGGATTTCACCGGGATGGGCAAGAGCCGCGCGCGCGTGTACGTGCAGCAGGAAACCGGCATCACGTTCGACGATATCGCGGGCATCGACGAAGCCAAGGCCGAGCTGCAGCAGCTCGTCGCGTTCCTGCGCAACCCCGACCGCTACCAGCGGCTCGGCGGCAAGATTCCGAAGGGCGTGCTCGTGGTCGGCGCGCCGGGCACCGGCAAGACGCTGCTCGCGCGCGCGGTGGCCGGCGAGGCGGCCGTGCCGTTCTTCTCGATCAGCGGCTCGGCGTTCGTCGAGATGTTCGTCGGCGTCGGCGCGGCGCGCGTGCGCGACCTGTTCGAGCAGGCGCAGCAGAAGGCGCCGTGCATCGTGTTCGTCGACGAGCTCGACGCGCTCGGCAAGGTGCGCGGCGTCGGCCCGATGTCGGGCAACGACGAACGCGAGCAGACGCTCAACCAGTTGCTCGTCGAGATGGACGGCTTCCAGGCCGGCTCCGGCGTGATCATCATGGCCGCGACGAACCGGCCGGAGATCCTCGATCCCGCGCTGCTGCGGCCGGGCCGCTTCGATCGCCACATCGCGATCGACCGGCCCGACGTGAACGGCCGCCGGCAGATTCTCGGCGTGCATGTGAAGCGCGTGAAGCTCGCGGCCGACGTCGATCTCGGCGAGCTGGCATCGCGCACGCCGGGCTTCGTCGGTGCCGATCTCGCGAACGTCGTCAACGAGGCCGCGCTGCATGCGGCCGAACTCGGCAAGCCGGCGATCGGGATGGCCGACTTCGACGAGGCGATCGATCGCGCGCTGACGGGCCTCGAACGCAAGAGCCGCGTGATGAACGCGCAGGAGAAGCTGACCATCGCGTATCACGAGGCCGGCCATGCGCTCGTCGCGGAAAGCCGCGCGCATTGCGATCCGGTGAAGAAGGTGTCGATCATTCCGCGCGGCGTGGCGGCGCTCGGCTATACGCAGCAGGTGCCGACGGAGGATCGCTACGTGTTGCGCAGGAGCGAACTGCTCGACCGGATCGATGCCTTGCTCGGCGGGCGCGTTGCCGAGGAACTCGTGTTCGGCGACGTGTCGACGGGCGCGCAGAACGATCTCGAACGCGCGACCGCGATGGCGCGCCACATGGTCATGCAGTACGGGATGAGCGAGAAAATCGGGCTCGCGACGTTCGACGACGGCGATGTGCGCCAGGGCATGCCCGGCGCGTGGCATGCGGGCGACGGGCGCTGCAGCGAGCACACCGCGCGGATGATCGACGACGAGGTGCGCACGCTGCTCGCCGACGCGCATGCGCGGGTCGCGATGACGCTCGGCGAACGCCGCGATGCGCTCGAACGCATCGCGCGACGGCTGCTGCAATCCGAGGTGCTCGAGCGCGAAGCGCTGCAGGCGCTGATCGACGGGCGTGTCGAACCGTCGTCCGCGACGCCGTCTGCGCCGGTACCGGACGACGAAGCCGGCGCACGCGGCGGCGCGATCGAAACGGAGCACGCGTCCGCGGTCGAGCGCGATTTCGTCGCATACGGGCCGCCACGCGAGCCCGAGCGCTGAAGGTGCCGCGAACCTGCGGGCGGCGCGCATCGATGCGACTGCGTGCCGGCATTCCTTTCCCAGTTGATCTGCGCGGAGTCGCCATGAGCGAGGCGCACATATCGGTCGATGTCGCGCAGCAGGCGCGCTTCTGTTTCGAAGTGGTGTTTGCCGGCACGACGCTGTCGCCGGTCCTCACCGACGAACCGCCGCCGCTCGGCGAAGGACGCGGGCCGAACCCGATCCGGTTGCTGGCCGCGGCGGTCGCGACCTGTCTCGCGGCGAGCCTGCTGTTCGCGCTGGAAAAGCAGCATGTCGATCCGCAGCCGATTGCCGCACGCATCGATGTCGACATGGTGCAGAACGAAGCGGGCAGGGTGCGCGTGGGCGCGATGTCGGTACGGCTGTCGATCGGCAGGACGTGGGCCGATCTCGCGGCGGCGACGCGCGTGCTCGATCAGTTCGATGCGTATTGCGTGCTGACGGAGAGCCTGCGAGAAGGCATCCCGGTGTCGGTCGACCTGTGCGATGCGAGCGGCGCGGTGCTCGGATACGCGGCGACGGACGCGTGAGCGCGCGTCAGGGTTCGGTCGCGGCCGCGACTTCGGCCGCTTCGGCGAGCGCGTCGAGAAAGCGTGTGCGCCACCAGTGCACGTCGCTCTTGCGCAAGATCGCCATCAGCGCCGCATGACGCTGGCGGCGCTCCTCGAGCGGCATCGCGAGCGCACGCTGGATCGCCTGCGCGGTGCCTTGCGTGTCGTACGGATTGACGAGCAGCGCCGACTTCAGCTGCTCGGCCGCGCCGGCAAAACGCGACAGCACGAGCACGCCCGGATCGGCCGCGTCCTGCGCGGCGAGAAATTCTTTCGCGACGAGGTTCATCCCGTCGCGCAGCGGCGTGACGAGCGCGACGCGGCTCGCGCGATAAAGGCCCGGTAAGCGCTTGCGCGCGACGGTGCGGTGAATGTAGCGCATCGGCATCCATTCGAGTTCGCCGTAGTCGCCGTTGATCGCGCCGCACAGGCTGTCCATCTCGCGCCGCAGGTCGTCGTACGCGCCGAGATTTTCGCGGCTCGGCGCGGCGATCTGGATCAGCGTCGCGCGGTCGCGGTTCTCCGGATACTGTTCGAGCAACTCGCGGAACGCATGCACGCGCTGCGGCAGCCCTTTCGTGTAATCGAGCCGGTCGACGCCGACCAGCAACTGGCGCCGCGAATATTCGTCGCGCATCCGCTCGAACATGTCGAGGCCGTCGCGGTCGCGCGCGAGCGCCTCGAACTCGTCGACGTTGATGCCGATCGGGAACGCGCCCGCCGACAGCGTGCGACCGAATGCACGCAGCCGGCCGTCCGGCAGCCGCGCGGCGCCGGCTTCCGCTTCGACGTAATGCTCGAAGTGGAGCAGGTCCGACTCGGTCTGGAAGCCGACGAGATCGTATGCGAACAGCGAGCGCATCAGCCATTCGTGTTCCGGGATCGCGGCCATGATCGGCGGCGGCGGCATCGGGATGTGCAGGAAGAAACCGATCGGATTCGTACAGCCCATCGCGCGCAGCTCGGCGGCGAGCGGAATCAGCTGGTAGTCGTGGACCCAGATGGTGTCGTCGGGACGCAGCAGCGTGCGCAGCTTGCGCGCGAACAACTGGTTCACGCGCCGGTAGCCGTCGGCGAAGCGGCGGTCGAACTGCGCGAGATCGAGCCGGTAGTGAAACACCGGCCACAGCACGTTGTTCGAATAACCGAGGTAGTAGGCGTCGTAGTCCTGCGGGTCGAGATCGATCGTCGCGAGCTGGATGCCGCCGACGTTCTGGATCTGCACGTCGTCGCCATGCGCGGGCTGGTCGTCGCTGCCGCGCAGCCTTCCGCTCCAGCCGAACCAGACGCCGCCGGATTCCTGCAGGCTGTCTTTCACGGCAACGGCGAGCCCGCCGGCAGCGGCTTTACGGGGATCTGCAATGCGATTGGATACGACGACGAGTCGGCTCACCAGCTCTCCTGACGATTGTTGGGGGAAGGTTCGTGCGGCCGTGGCGCGAGAAGCGGACGCCGCCATCGGCACGCGGTGTGCGAAGCGATGGGGCCGCAATACGATCGGACGGGAGTCAGGGCACGCGATTCGCCGTCCGAACGCGGAGTGCTTTTTTAAGCATACTCGTCATTCGTTCGTTTTAAAAGTCTGCGTCGGCGAGCGATGCGTGGGCGAACGCTGCGCAATCTCCATGTCGCCTGTGTGGCAACGCGCGATACATGGCCGGGATCGAAACTTGCGCAACGCTGCAAACGCGGCATGCGCGATGGCATGCGGAGGACGGGCATCGCGCGCGATCGTCCGTGACGATGCGTATTGCCGGACACGCGCACGATGCCGCGCCGGTCGGCAGAAACGACCGGCGACGATGCGGCTACACCGACGTGCGAGCTACACGCACGCGCGCCGCGAATCGGAGAGGATACGCGCGACGGCGCGCGTGCGAACGGTTCGAGCCGGACGGCGACGATGCACAGCGCATCGCGCGGTATGCGCAAGCGTGACGCAGGCGGACCGGCGAAACCGCGTGCGCATCGTCGCTCCTTGCGGTATCCGTTACGCGGCGGCCGGTTGCCAGTGATGCGCGGCGGGTTCCTGCGCGTGCGCGCCCGACGACGTCAGGTGCGTGCCGGACGGCATCCGGAATGCGGCGACCGTTTCGGACAGCTCGCGACCTTGCGCCTCGAGCGACTTCGATGCGGCCGCGGCTTGCTCGACGAGCGCCGCGTTCTGCTGGGTCGTCTCGTCCATCTGCGTGATCGTCAGGTTCACCTGGTCGATGCCGCGGCTCTGTTCGGCCGACGCGGCCGCGATCTCGCCCATGATGTCGGTCACGCGCGCGACGGCCTGCGTGACGTCCGACATCGTCTTGCCGGCTTCGCCGGCGAGCGCCGAGCCGTCGCGGATCGTCTGTACCGACGCGTTGATCAGTTCCTTGATCTCCTTTGCCGCCGTCGACGAGCGTTGCGCGAGACTGCGCACCTCGCTCGCCACGACCGCGAAGCCGCGGCCCTGTTCGCCCGCCCGAGCCGCTTCGACGGCCGCATTCAGCGCGAGGATGTTGGTCTGGAACGCGATGCCTTCGATGATGCCCGTGATGTCGGCGATCTTCGACGAGCTATGGCCGATTTCCGTCATCGTGTCGACCACGCGGCCGACCACCGAGCTGCCGCGATGCGCGACATCCGACGCATTCGCGGCGAGCGCGCTCGCCTGTTGCGCGTTCTCGGCATTCAGCCGCACCGTCGACGTGAATTCCTCCATCGTCGCGGCGGTTTCCTGCAGCGACGCGGCTTGTTCCTCGGTGCGCTGGCTCAGGTCGAGGTTGCCCGACGCGATCTCGCTCACGGCATGCGCGATGCTGTTCGATGAGTCGCGCACGCGGCCGACGATGCCGATCAACCGCTCGTTCATCGTCCGCAGCGCTTCGAGCAGGTCGCGGGTCTCGTCGTTGCCGCTGACGTGGATGCGGCTGCCGAGATCGCCGTTCGCGACCGTGCGCGCGACGTCCACGGCCGAGCCGATCGGCACCGTGATCTTGCGTGTCAGCCACAGGCCGCCGCAGGCCGCGACCGCGACCGCGATCAGGCAGATGCCGGCCAGCAGGTTGCGCTCCATCGCATAACGATCCGCGAATTGCTGGGCGATCGCGAGTTCGCGTTCATGCGTATAGGTCGCGTAGGCATCGGTCGCGCGCACGAGCTGCGCGAGCAGCGGGCGGCAGTTGTCGTCGATGTCGGCGGTCGCCTCTTCCTTCTTGCCGGCTTGCGCGAGCCCGACGATACGCAGCGCGACGGGCCCGTAGCTGGATTCGATGCGGGCGATGTTGCCCACCAGTTCGCGCGCGCGATCGGAGGTGTCGGTCGCGTTCGCCATCATCTCCTTGAGCTTCGCGAGATGCTCCTGCACGTCCTTGTGCGCCTGGTTCACCTCGGCCAGTTCGAGCTCGAGATCGGACGGTTTGGTCACGAGCACGATGTTGCGCGCCGCGATCGCGCGCCGGTCGACCGCGGTTCGGATTTGCGCGGACTGGTTCGCCCGCGCGTTGATGCCGTTCATGTAGCGGGAAAACTCGGCGTTCGTATCGGAGAGTGCCTTGAGTGCCACACCCGACACGATCACGACGACCGCGGCGAGCAGGCCGAAGCCGCCAAGGAGTTTTGTCTTGATGCTCATTCTGGCGATATTCACGTTGTGCCCCTGCGCGTGTGGTTGGCAAATTGAATTTATTGTTCGACCAGATACGGGCTCGTGCCGGCATTAACGGGTATACCGAATGATTCTTTACCCTTCGAAAACCCTGATATTAGTTTTTTTAGCGCTGGAATCCTTTTCGGGCGGGTTTGCTGGAACCCGATCAGAAAGAGTCGAGGCGCCCGTGATTCAACGGTTTATACGTGGAATTTGAAACCGGTTTTATCGGGCGAGGCAAAAGAGATCTTTTTGCTAATAATTGTCTGATGAATTTGTTTTTATTTATGGGTGAATAAAGTGGAATTCCCATGCGCCCTGACTGGGGAGGGAACCGGCGCGCGTCGTCGGTATATGTCGCGCGATGGGCGGTAATGTCCGGAAAGCGGAAATTCGTGGCGGAGCGGGGGCGCCGCAAGGCGGCCCGCGGCGGGCGCCGCGGGCCATGAGAGGGTCAGAACGTGGTGCGCAACCCGGCCATCACGCTGCGGCCGCCTTCCGGCGCGAGGCCGCGCACGACCGAGGTCGAGTAGCGGATTTCCTGGTTCGTCAGGTTGTCGCCGCGCAGGTACGCGAGCCAGTGGGTCGCACCGACGCGGAACTTGTAGGTCAGCATCACGCCGAGCGACGTGTAGCCGTCCGTCGAAAAGTCGTTGTCGGGCACGCGATGCTGCGACCACGCATGCGTGACCTGCGCGCGCGCACCGAACGGGCCGTAGCCGTAGTCGGCCGCGAGCGTCGCGCGCAGCGGCGCGATGCGCGGCAGCGGCTGGCCCGTATCGACGTTGCGTGCGTGCGTGTAGTCGGCCGTCAGCTCCAGGTCGACCGTATGGCCGCGCCGCGCGAAGGCGCGCCACTTGCCGTCCAGCTCGATGCCGTAGAACTCGGCGCGCACGCCACGATAGATCGCCTCGTTGAGCGAACCGTCGGTACCGGGCGCGACCGGTTCGCCGTCGTCGTCCACGACGCGGCCCGTGTTGTACTCGGTCAGGTAGTTCGAGAAGCGGTTGTAGAACACGCCGACGCTGCCGCGATTCGGCCCGCTCGCGTAGCGCAGCGACAGGTCGGTCGACACGGCCTTTTCCTTCGACGCGTTCGGGTTGCCGATCAGGAACTGGCCGGTCGCATCGTGCGGGCCGTTCGAATACAGCTCGTAGAAGGTCGGTGCACGTTCGGTGTATGCGACGTTGGCCGCCACCGACCACACGGGCGTCAGCGAGAACAGCGCGCCGGCCGAGACGCTGCCGGCATTGAAGTCGCGCGGCTGCGCTCCCGCGAATTTCTCGACGCCGGCCGGATCGGGATCGACCTTCACGTGCTCGAAGCGCCCGCCGAGGCTCAGCTTGAGCGCCGGGACGACCTGCCATTCCTCGAGGCCGAACAGTGCGACGCTGTTCGTGCGCGTGGACGGCACGAGCAATTCGTCACCGAGCGCCGAGAACGTGTTCTGGCCGAACTGCACGCCGATCGCGCCTTCGAACGGGCCGATCCTGCGATGCCGCGCCTCGATGCGCGCCTCGTAGCCGCGGTTGCGGAAGGTGGTGGCCGTCTCGCCGTTGTCGACTTCCTTGTGGCGATAGTCGGTGTACGCGAAGTCGAATTTCAGCTTCGTGAACGGCCCGCTCAGGTTGCGTATTTCGGAGGCGAGCGCGAGCCGTTCCTGGCGCATCCGCAGGCGCACGTCGTCCTCGGCGACGGAGCCGTAGTTCGACTCGTAGCCGCTGTACGACAGGCCCGCGAAACCGTCGGCCCACGTGTACGACGCACCGACTGCGCCGCCATGCACGCGGCCGTCGCTGTTCGGCACGTTGCCGTACGGTTGCGGCGTGTCGGGGCCGTCGATCGCGCGTTGCTGGCTGCTGCGCGCGTAGCCGGGAATCCGCAGCTTGCTCGTTTCGCGGTCGAACGCGTCGACATGGAACGCGAAGCGGCCGTTGCCGCCTTCGACCTGCGCGGCGCCCGCGCGCACCGAATTGGCGCCGCCGTAGCGCGCGTCGAGCGCGCCCGTCACGCCTTCGATCGCCTCGCGCGGAATCCGGTTGTCGATCGTGTTGACGACGCCGCCCACAGCATTGCCGCCGTACAGCAGCGCGGCCGGCCCGCGCACGATTTCGACGCGCTCGATCGACAGCGGATCCTGCGGCACCGCATGGTCGTACGACAGCGACGACGCGTCGTAGGCCGCGACGCCGTTCTGCAGCAGCCGGATCCGGTCGCCGTCCATCCCGCGGATGATCGGGCGGCCGACCATCGGCCCGTAGGTGGTGGTCGATACGCCGGGCAGCCCGTTCAGCGTCTCGCCGAGCGAATCGGCCTGGCGGCGCGTCAGCGCGTCGCCGGAGAGTTGCGCGGTCGGCGAGATCAGGTCGGTGTCGCCGAGCGGGTTCGCGGTCACGAAGATCGGCGCGAGTGAAGTGGTTTGCGTCGGTGCAGACGAGGCGGGCGTATCGGCCTGCGCGTGCGCGACAGCGGCGAACAGCATCAGCGAGACGGGCGAGAGCGGGCGAAGCGGTAGACGAGGGAGGTCGCGCATGGTCGGTGAATCAATTGGAATGGGTTGGAATCCGATCGGAAGGCGAGCCATGCGGGTCACGGCTGGATACGATATATTGTTGCGTCTGCGGCGCGCAGTGACCCGTCTGGATATGACTCGGCGTAACCCGGCCACCGGGATGAAACGGCTTCAGGTGGGCGAGAACGCAAAATGATATGTTATATCATTTCAAATTCCAAGCAAAACGGCGGCCGGCCACAGGGTTTCCGACAAACGGCTGAAATGGCTGCGAAAGCAGAGGCGGGCCGTCGACCCGGCGGCGCAGCGGCGGCTTGCGCGACACGTCCTGCCATGAATCCGCCGCCGGCGCGCACGATTCCTGCCCCGTTGACGCGTATCAATGCGTTCCGGTTTCGAGCCCGGATACTGGTGCGCTCATCGACCAGACAGGAGCGACGCATGACTCAAACCATGAAAGCGGCCGTGGTGCACGCGTTCGGCGAGCCGTTGCGCATCGAGGAAGTGCCGATCCCGACGCCGGGCCCCGGCCAGATCCTCGTCAACATCAAGGCGTCGGGCGTCTGCCATACCGACCTGCACGCAGCCGACGGCGACTGGCCCGTGAAGCCGTCGCTGCCGTTCATTCCCGGACACGAAGGCGTGGGCGTCGTCGCGGCGGTCGGCGCGGGCGTCACGCACGTGCGCGAGGGCGACCGCGTCGGCGTGCCCTGGCTCTACACGGCATGCGGCCACTGCGAGTACTGTCACACCGGCTGGGAAACCCTCTGCCACGGGCAGCAGAACACCGGCTATTCGGTCAACGGCAGCTATGCGGAATACGTGCTGGCCGATCCCGATTACGTCGGCCATCTGCCGGCGCAGGTCGCGTTCGACGAGATCGCGCCGATCCTGTGCGCGGGCGTGACCGTCTACAAGGGCATTCGCGTCACCGATACGCGTCCGGGCCAGTGGCTCGCGATCTCCGGCATCGGCGGGCTCGGCCACGTGGCCGTGCAATACGCGCGCGCGATGGGCCTGCACGTCGCGGCCGTCGACATCTCGCCCGACAAGCTCGCACTCGCGCGCGAGCTGGGCGCGCAGCTGACGATCGATGCGTCGATCGACGATCCCGCGAAAGTGATCCAGAAGGAAATCGGCGGCGCGCACGGCGTGCTCGTCACGGCCGTGTCGCGCAGTGCGTTCGCGCAGGCGCTCGGGATGGTGCGGCGCGGCGGCACAGTGGCGCTCAACGGTTTGCCGCCGGGCGATTTCCCGCTGCCGATCTTCTCGAGCGTGCTGAACGGCATCACGGTGCGCGGGTCGATCGTCGGCACGCGGCGCGACCTGCAGGAGTCGCTCGATTTCGCGGCGGACGGGCTGGTGCGCGCGCATATCCATCGCGACCGGCTCGGCAACATCAACGACATATTCGCGCGGCTGCGCGAAGGGAAAGTCGACGGTCGCATCGTGCTCACCGACATGCACTGACGCGCATTCGGGCCCGCTGCCGCGACGCGACGGACGTCGCGGCAGCGCTGCGCTCACGCGTGCATCACGGCGCGAAGAACACGTCGGTGCGGTTCGTCAGGTTGCCCGCGCTGGTCTGCACGAAGAACGGGTGGAACGACGATGACGGCATCACGTCGAGCCCCTGGTAGTCGCCGATGAAGAAGCCTTCCGCGTTCGGCGCGAGCTTCATGTCGAACGGGCCGCCGACGCGCCGCTCGTCGGCGAACGTCGTGCCGCCGTCATGCGAGATCTTGCGCCAGAAACCGGTCGGCAGCGTCGTCGTGTTGCCGGCCTGCAGGTCGCGGAAGTCGTAGTAGGTGACCATCACGGCGCCCGTGTTGTCGACGCGCACCGACGGATTGAACGCGGGGCGCCCGGTCGGCGTGTTCAACTGCTGCGGCGTGCTCCACGTCGCGCCGCCGTCCTTCGACGTCGATACGGCGATCTCGTCATACGTGCCGCCGTTGAAGCGGCTGTCCTGCCACACCACGTAGAGCTGCCCCGAGGCCGGATCGATCGCGGGTTCCGGAATGATGTCGCCGGTGCGCACGGGCTCGCCGGTGTTCGGATCGGTGACGCCGACCGTCTGCAGCCCCGCGATCACCTGCGGCTTCGTCCACGTCGCGCCGTCGTCGGTCGACTTGATGAACGCGACCTTGCCGGCTGCCTTGCTGAACGGCGGCTGGATCAGGTCGAAGAAGTCGTAGAGCGTGCCGGTTTTCGGATCGACGACGATCTGGTTGCCGATCGTCTGCTGACGCGACGGCACGTTGACGATCACCTTCGGGGCGCTCCACGTCTTGCCGCCGTCGGTCGTCTTCGAGAACAGCGTCGGCCCGCGGAACGCCTGCGTATGCAGGTTCGCGTACGGGTTGCCGTTCGGCAATTCGAGGCGGTCCCATACCGCGTAGGCCGTGCCGGCCTTCACGGGGTTCGCCGTCACCGATTCCTTGTCGTTGAAGAACTGCGTCGTCGGTTCGTCGTTCGCGATCAGCACGGCCGGGCTGCTCCAGGTCTGCCCGCCGTCGGTCGACACCGACGCGGCCACCGCGTTGGCATTGTTCGACTGGTTGAAGGAGATCGATACCGAATACGCGGTTCCGTCCGGCCCGAACGATACCCACGGATCGGACGCGCGCTCGTACTTCAGCCCGCCCGGCGCGCATGCGCTGAACGGCTGCGGCGTGCGGGCCCAGGTCGCGCCCGCGTCGAACGTGTAGCCGGCGACGAGCCCGTGGGCGCCGCCGTTCGACCAGCGGTCCTGCTGCCACACGCCGATCATGTTCATCGGGTTCGCCGGGTTGACCGACAGCCACGGTTCGACCTCGGCATTCACGTAGTTCGTGCCGGGGCCGCCGATGGTGCAGGCGGCAAACGGGCTCGGGCCGGACACGACCACGGGGTCGGCATGCGCGGCCGCGGCGGCGGCCATTGCCACGGCCGTCGCGGCGGACAGGCGGGTCAGGCCGGTGATAAGCGGGTGGGATACGGTCGAACGTCGCATGGACTGCTCCTCGTTGACGTGCGGCGGCGATGGCGCGGAGCGGCACGTCGCGTACCGGTACGCGGCGGCAACGGATGCCGTGCCGCGCGTCGGATCGTGTCGTTCAGGAAGCCGTTTCGGTCATCGCAATCCGCGTGTGCTGGATGCCGCCAGCACGTCGGTCAAGACACCTCTTCGTTTTCATTGCTTGTCGGGTGCGTCCAGGGAGGCGGACGCGACGGGAAGGCCAGTCCGTGCATACGGCGAATGCGTCGAAGTGGATTGAATGTAGGCGATCGGTATGCGGCGCGGGAGGCAATTTTTTGTAACAGTACGTAGCCGGAAAGCGTTGCCGAAACAGCGCTTCCGGGACGCAAGATTTTCCGCCGGAAAGTTCGGAAACCGAATCGAAAGAACGAATCGAAAGCACGAATCGGAATCGCTATCGATTACGTGGATTCGTGCCGATGCGGTGCGCCGTCGGCGCGGTTCAGCGTTCGGCCGGAAAGCGATCCTGCAACGCGTGCAGCCAGCGCGCGACGACGTCGAGTTCGGCGTCGGAAAACCCGTCGCACAGCTTGCCGTTCAGCTCGCGCAGCAGCACGCGCGCGCGCTTGAGCGCCGCTTGGCCGTCGTCGGTCAGGTACAGCCGCGTTGCGCGGCCGTCGTCCGAATCGGCGTGACGCGTGATGAGGCCGGCCTTTGCCATGCGGTCGGCGAGGCCCGTCATCGCGGACGGCGCGAGCTGCAGCGCGGCGCCGACTTCGCCGATCAGCGCGCCGTCCTGCTTCGCGAGACAGAACAGTGCACCGGCCTGCGCGGCGCTCGCGCGCGTCTCGGTTTCGGCCTTGCGGTCGATCCAGCGCTGCACGCGCCGCTGGCCGATGTTCAACATGAAAAACAGTCGTCGGTCTTCGCTCAAGCTGGGTTCCCGGCTGCAATGGAAAGGGAGGGACGGCCCGCGGTGCGTGGTGCGTCGAGTGCCCGCGCGAGCCAGTCGGCCACGTCGGGCCACAGCACGGTGCCGGGCCGACTGCGAAAGAAGCCCATGTGCCCGACCGGGCCGCTGCCCGCCGCGCGCGGATCGATCTGGCGGCGTTCGACCTGCGCGCGGGTCAGATAGCTTACCAGCAGGCCGATCGCGGCCGGGTTCGCCCACGGATCGTCGTCGAAGCCGAGCGCAAGAATCGGCAACCGTTGCTTCGCGAAGCGCTCGGCCGCGCCGAGCGTCGGATCGTCGAAGAAATAGTGCGGCAGCGTCGTCCAGCGGCTCCATTCGCGGAACACGCCGGCCGGCATGTCTTCGCCGAGCCCGAGCCGCTTGCCGGGCACGTAGCCGAGCAGCGCCGACATCAGCGGACCGAGCACACGCAGGATCAGCCGCACCTTCAGGCGTTCGGCCGCCTGCGTGATCAGTCGCGTGCTGCCCGCATGCGCGGCGACGAGCACGGCCGCGCGCAGGTGCGGCGTGGCGGCGGACAGGCCGATCGCGTGCCCGCCGACGCTGTGCCCGACCGCCAGCAGCGGCACCCCTTCATACGCCTGCCGTGCCCACGCGGTCGCGGCACCCACGTCGAGCTCCATCCAGTCGCGCATGCGGGCCCGCAGCGCACCCAGGCGCGCGGGCCGCGATGCACCGATGCCACGATAGTTGTAGGTGAGCGCCGCGAAACCGCGCTCGGTCAGGAAACGTGCGAAGCCCGCATACAGCCGCTCCGGCACGGCCGTCGCCGGATGGATCAGCACCAGCGCGCGCGGCGCCGCGTCCGGCGTCCACAGCGTGCCGTGCAACGCGTAGCCGTCGGCGGCGGAAAACTCGATGGGTTGGGAGGTCATGGCCGTCCTCGTTCCGGATGGTTATTTCGTATGCGAAATATAGTCCGGGATTTATTTCGTGCACGAAATATCTGTCGAGGATTCATTCGAACCGGGTTCCCGGACGGGCGGCGGGCGGCATCCGGCGATACCGGCCGAGTCATAAAACATTTGCATCTTTGCATAGAAGAATATTGCGTTTGTTTCATGGTGCGGATCGACGTATCTTCACCGGTTCCATCCGTTCCGCCGGCCGCCGGGCACGGCGGATCACGTAGCGCCGCCATCGCGCGGGCGCCCGCCAACCTTCAGGGAGATCACGTTGCTGAGCCGAATCGTCACGGCACTCTTGCTGGCGCTTGCCGCGCAGCCAGGCATGGCCAAAGACACCGTCACGCTGCGCGTCGGTGAACAGAACTACTTCAACATCCAGGCGTCGATGGAGGCGTCCGGCGTGCTGAAGGACCTGCCTTACACGATCGAGTGGAAGCACTTCCAGGCCGCCGCGCCCGTCGCCGAGAGCCTGAACGGCAATGCGATCGACGTCGGCTTCCTCGGCGATTCCGCGCTGCTCACGCTGGCCGCGCGCGGCGCGCCGGTGAAAGTCGTCGCGGTGTCGCGGCAGAGCCTCGACGGCGTTGCGATCCTCGTGCCGAAGAACTCGCCGGTGCGCACCGTCGCCGACCTGCAGGGCAAGACCATTGCCGTCTGGCGCGGTGCGTGGAGCCAGCAGCTCGTGCTGCGCGCGCTCGAACACGCCGGCCTGCGCGCGGATTCCGTCAAGTACGCGTACCTGATGCCGATCGATGCGACCAACGCGCTCGCGAACGGCTCGGTCGACGCCGTGTCGCTGTGGGAGCCGTTCGTCAGCACGCTCGCGCTGCGGCAGGGCGCACGGCCCGTGACGACCGCGCAGGGGCTGATGCCCGCGCTGAGCTTCGTCGCCGCGAACGAGCAGGCCGCAACGGGCAAGCGCGCCGAGATCACCGATTTCCTGAAGCGCGTGGTGGCCGCGCGCCAATGGGTCGACAGCCATCCGCGCGAGTATGCCGACCTGTGGGCGAAGCGCGCGAAGCTCGAGCCGGACGTCGCGTACCGCTGGCTCAACAATGCGCACCAGCGCGTGGGCCCGGTCGACGACACGGCCGCGAAGGATGCGCAGAACACCGCCGACTTCCTGCACAAGGCCGGCGTGATTCCGACCGCGTACGACACGGCGAAGCTGCTCGACCGCTCGTATGCGGGCGCGTTCGCCGCGCCCGCGCAGAAGACGGCCGCCGCGCAGTGAGCGTGCGGCAACGCGCAGCCATTTCCGATCGACAACGAGAAGGACCATCGACATGCCCGTCGACATCATCGGCATGATCACCGCGACGCCCGGCGCGGAGGTCGACGTACCGGGCGGCGCCGCCGTCCAGCCCGACTACGTGCGCCGCTTCGCGCAGGCGCACGAGGCCGCCGGCTTCGACCAGATCCTGGTCGGCCATTTCAGCAACGCGGCGGACGGCTTCATCGTCGCGTCGTTCGCGGCCGCCGCGACCGAACGCATCCGCATCCTGCTCGCGCACCGGCCGGGCGTGATCGTGCCGTCGGCCGCCGCGCGGCAGATCGCGACGCTCGACGTGTTCAGCGGCGGCCGGCTCGCGCTGAACGTCGTGTCGGGCGGCGACGATGCCGATCTTCAGCGCGACGGCGATTTCGTGCCGCACGACGCGCGCTATCGCCGCACCGGCGAGTATCTCGACGTGCTGAAACGGATCTGGCAGGCCGACGCGCCGGTCGACCACGATGGCCCGTTCTACCGGCTGCGCGGCGCGTCGCCGCTCGTGAAGGGCGCGCAACGGCCGCATGTGCCGATCTATTTCGGCGGCTCGTCGCCGGCCGCGCTGGCGGTGGCGGGCGAGCATGCCGATGTCTACATGACGTGGGGCGAGCCGCTCGCGTCGGTGCGCGAGCAGATCGCGCGGGTGCATGCGGCCGCCGCGCCGTTCGGGCGTGCGCCGCGCATCAGCGTGTCGTTCCGGCCGATCGTCGCCGATACCGAGGCGGCCGCGTGGGAGAAGGCCGAGGCGATCCGCGAGCGCGTGCGCGCGGCGCGGCTCGCGAACGGCCAGCCGATCGACGGCCATGCGCCGCAAAACGCGGGCTCGCAACGGCTGATGGCCGCCGCCGCGCAGGGCGACGTGCTCGACGAGCGGCTGTGGATGGGCGTCGCGAACCTGACCGGCGCGCGCTGGAATTCGACCGCGCTGGTCGGCACGCCCGAGCAGGTCGCGCGTGCGCTCGGGGCGTATTACCGGCTCGGCGTATCGACGTTCCTGATTCGCGGGTTCGATCCGCTCGACGATGCGCTCGATTACGGGCGCCACCTGATTCCGGCGATTCATGCGCAGGTCGCGGAGCTCGACCGGCATCACGCGGCGGTGTCCGCGTAGGCGCATCGCGTCGTCGCGACGCAAGGGCTGCTTCGATTCGCCCCGGCATTCCTGTTGCGGGATGCCGGGGCGATGTCATTCGGGTGGTCGACGTATCGATGGCCTTCAGAACGACGGCAATCCCGGCGGATTGGTTTCCGCCCGCGCGATCGCCTCGCTCTGCAAACCCCAGCGCGCGAGCGCCTGTCCGTAGCGGCCGCTGCCGATCAGTGCGTTCGTCGCCAGCGTCAGCGCGGGCGCGAGCCCGCTGCCGCGCCGCGTCGCGATCGCCACGTCGGCGTTGGCCGGCCAGCCCGCATTGACGACGCCGACACGGCGGATCTTGCCGGTGCGCGCGGCCTCGTACGCGAGCGACGCGTTCGGGTTCAGCTCGGCATCGGCGCGGCCCGACAGCAGCGCGACGCGCGCCGCCGCATCGTCGTCGAAATATTGCAGCTCGGCCGGCTTCAGCCCCTGCGCCACGTTGCGCTTGTTCCACTCGAGCAGGATGCGCTCCTGGCTCGTCCCCGCGCCCGTGATGATGCGCAGGCCGGCGATGTCCTTCGGCTCGGCGATCTTTGCGATCGGGCTGCCGGTGCGCACGTAGAAGCCGTGCAGCCCGAGCCGGTAGGTCGTGAAATCGTATTTCTCCTTGCGCTTCTCGGTCACGCCGACGTTCGAGATCACCGCGTCGTACTTGCCGGACGTCAAACCGAGCGGCCAGTCGGCCCATGCGATCGGCACCAGCACGAGCGTGCGGCCGAGCGCGTCGGCGACGAGCTGCGCATAGTCGGGATCGGCGCCGACCACAGTGCGCGCGTCGGTCGCGTAGGTCGACACGGGCGGCGCGTGCGGTGAAATCGCGACCGTGAATGCGCCGTCGTGCACCCAGCGGTAGCCGGCTGCCGCGCGGATCGCCGCGTTGTCGCGTTCGGCACGCAAGCGGCCCGCCTGGCGCGGGTCGAGGTCGGCCGTCGCGGCGGCCGCATGCGCCGCGCGCCACGGCAAGCCCGCTGCCGCGACCAGCGCGGCGGTCATGAACTGGCGTCGGTCGGTCATCGTGCGGCCCCTCGGGAATCGGCAGCGGCGCGCATCACAGCACCCGCGACAGGAACGCGCGCGTGCGCGCATGCGTCGGCGCGTCGAGCACGACGGCCGGCGGCCCGGATTCGACGATGCGCCCGCGCTCCATGAACAGCACGTTGTCCGCGACTTCGCGCGCGAAGCCGATCTCGTGCGTGACGATCACGAGCGTCGTGCCCGAGCGCGCGAGTTCCTTGATCACGTCGAGCACCTCGTTCACGAGTTCCGGGTCGAGCGCGGAAGTCGGTTCGTCGAACAGCAGCACCTTCGGGCGCAACGCGAGTGCCCGCGCGATCGCGACGCGCTGCTGCTGGCCGCCGGAGAGCTGGCGCGGATAGGCATCGGCCTTGTCCGCGAGACCGACGCGAGCGAGCAACGTACGGGCGATGCGCTCGGCGGCGTCGCGCGTGACGCCGCCGACGGCGACCGGTGCCTCGATCAGGTTCTCGAGCACCGTCAGGTGCGGGAACAGGTTGAAGTTCTGGAACACCATCCCGACGGCCGTGCGCCGTGTCAGCACGTCGCGCTCCTTCAGCTCGTAGAGCACGTCGCCGTCGCGGCGATAGCCGATCAGTTCGCCGTCGATGTCGATGAAGCCGTCGTCGACGCGTTCGAGATGGTTGATCGTGCGCAGCAGCGTCGACTTGCCCGAGCCCGACGGCCCGACGATCACGGTCACGCTGCC
Source organism: Burkholderia sp. 22088 (assembly GCF_052045915.1). Classification (NCBI taxonomy): domain Bacteria; kingdom Pseudomonadati; phylum Pseudomonadota; class Betaproteobacteria; order Burkholderiales; family Burkholderiaceae; genus Burkholderia; species Burkholderia sp. 22088. The sequence continues at coordinate 471,740 of NZ_JBQEPY010000005.1, read as the reverse complement.
GCGCGGCGCGACGAACGAGACGTTGTCGAGCACGCGCTGCATGCCGAACTGCTTCGATACGCCATGCACGGCTACTTCGCCGCCGGCGCGTGGCGCGACGGCTACCGTATCGGCCTCGCCTTCGGCGCGCACGAGCGAATCATCGCGGCTGGACCTGACACGCCGCCACAGCACGCCGAGGCGCGCGAGCGCGAACGTGACGACGGACGGCGGCGGGTTGCGCAGCGCGCCGCGCGCATAGTGGCGCTCGACCTGCACCTGGATCGCCGACAGCACGGTCAGGATGATCAGATACCAGACGGTCGCGACCATCAGCAGCGGAATCACTTCGAGATTGCGGCGATAGATCACCTGCACCGTATAGAACAGCTCCGGCATCGCGAGCACGTAGACCATCGACGTGCCTTTCGCGAGCGAGATCAGGTCATTGAACGCGGTCGGCAGGATCGCGCGCATCGCCTGCGGCAGCACGATCCGCGTGGTCTGGCGGCCGCGCGGCAGGCCGAGCGCGGCCGCCGCTTCGAGCTGCCCCTGGTCGACCGCGAGAATGCCGCCGCGAATCACTTCCGCGGAAAATGCCGCGTGGTTCAGCGTGAGACCGAGCACGGCCGCGAGGAACGGGCTGATCAGGTCGGTGGTCGGCGTGTCGAACCACACGATGCTGGTGAACGGCACGCCGAGCCGGACATGCTCGTACAGGTAGCCGAGGTTGTTCAGGATCAGCAGCAGCACGATCAGCGGAATCGAGCGGAACAGCCACACGAAGGCCCACGCGCTCGCCGACAGCAGCCGCGAACGCGACAGCCGGGCCAGCGCGACGAACGCGCCGAGCACGAAGCCGAACACCGCGCCGAGCAGCGTCAGCACCAGCGTGCGTGCGAGCCCCGACAGCACCGGCGGCGACAGGAACCATTCGGCGAACACCGGCCAGCCCCATTGCGGGTTGCCGAGTATCGAATGCAGGACGATCGCGATCAGCGCGACGGCGAGCACGGTGCCGGCCGTGCGCGACCGGTGGCGCGCGGGCACGATCCGGAAACGCGTGCCGGCGTCGCGCGCGCCGGGGGAAGAAAGCGGCGGCAGCGCGCCGCCGAGGTGGGTCGTGTCGCTCATGTCGGTGGAAATCCTCGAATCGGTCGGGCGGACGCGCCGCGCACGGGCGGCGCGGCGGCGGGTGTCAGGCGTGCGCTTCGGCCGCCGTTTCGGGCGACGCGTCAGGCACCGCGTGACGGCTTGCCTTGCGCGGCAGGCCGAGGTGGTCGCGCAGCGTCGCGCCGGGCAGGTCGCGGCTGTAGCGGCCGCGCGCCTCGAGCGCCGGGATCACGAGCTCGACGAAATCGTCGACGCCTTGCGCCTGCACCGCGAAGCCGAGGATGAAGCCGTCGCCGGCGCCCGCGTCGTGCCAGCGGATCAGCTCGTCGGCGACGTGCTCGGCCGTGCCGATGAAGTTCGGGCGCGGCGTGGCGACCGCGAGCGCCGTCTCGCGCAGCGACAGGCCTTTCTGTTTCGCGTCGGCCTTGATCCGGTCGGTGGTCGAGCGGAAGCTGTTGCGGCCGAGCTCGCCGAGTTCCGGAAACGGCGCGTCGAGCGGGTACTGCGTGAAATCGTGGTGATCGAAATAGCGGCCCAGGTAGGCGAGCGCCTCGTCGATCGTCAGCAGGTCGCGGATCGCCTGGTATTTTTCCTCAGCCTCGGCGGCCGTGCGGCCGACGATCGGGCCGATGCCGGGGAAGACCTTCACGTCGCTGCCTTGCCGGCCGTGCTCGATCGCGCTCTGCTTCACGCGCCGCGTGAACGCGGCCGTTTCGTCGAGCGACGGCGAATGCGTGAACACGGCATCCGCGTACTTTCCGGCGAGCCCGATGCCGGTGTCGGAGGAGCCGGCCTGGAAGATCACCGGCTGCCCCTGCGGGGACCGCTGGATGTTCAGCGGGCCCGCGACCTGGAAGAAGCGGCCGTGGTGGTCGAGCGTGTGGAGCTTGTCGCGATCGAAGAAGCGGCCGGTCGCGCGGTCGCGCACGAATGCGTCGTCGTCCCAGCTGTCCCACAGGCCCTGCACGACGTCGAGGTATTCGTCGGCGATCTCGTAGCGCAGCTCATGATCGGGATGCACCTTGCCGAAGTTCTTCGCGGTGCCCTCGAGCGGCGTCGTCACGACGTTCCAGCCCGCGCGCCCGCCGCTGATCGCATCGAGCGACGCCAGCTGGCGGGCGACCGTGAACGGCTCGCTGTACGACGTCGAGATCGTGCCCGCGAGCCCGATCTTCTTCGTCGCGACCGCGAGCGCCGACAGCACGGTCAGCGGCTCGAAGCGGTTCAGGAAGTGCGGGATCGACTTCTCGTTGATGTAGAGGCCGTCCGCGACGAACGCGAAGGCGATGCCGGCGGCCTCCGCCTTGCGGGCGATGCCGATCGCGAAATCGAGGTTGATGCTCGCGTCCGGCGGGTTGCTCGGGTGCCGCCATGCGTTCATGTGGCTGCCTGCGCCTTGCAGCATCAGGCCGAAAGGAATCGATCGTCGGGTCGTCATGGGAGCGTCACGCGTTCTGGTCAGGGGAAAGGGAGCGGTCGGCCGCGAGGGCCGCCTGCAACGGCGTGGCCGACAGCGCGCCGCCGAGCCATTCGGCCGATGCGAGCCGCGCCGCGTAGTCGGTCACCGGCGAATCGATCACGAACGCGTCGACGTCGAGCCGCCGGCTCAGCGCGTCGAGCGCGCGGTGCACGCGCTCGGGGGTATCGGCCAGCACCGTCGGGCGCAGCTCGTCGATGCGGTAGTCGGACGCGCCGCTCTGCCGCGCGAATTCGGCGGCCGCCTGCGCACTGGGGAGGTTGAAGCTCTGCCCGCCCGCGAGTTGCAGCTTGAAGATCTTCAGCGGCCCGATCAGTTGCTCGGCCTCGTCGCGCGTCGGCGCGGCCACCGCATACAGCGCGACCAGCGGCCGTGTGCCGCCCGCGCTGCGGTACGCGTCGAGCGAGCGTTCGATGTTCGCGTCGTCGCCGTTGAAATGCCCCGCGTAGCAGAAGCGCCAGCCGTTGCGCGCGGCGAGCGCGCCGCTGTCCGGCGAGCCGCCGAGCAGGATGCGTTCGGGCGCCTGCGGCGGCACGGGCAGCGCGACCGCGCCGGCGAGCGGGTGATCCTCGGCCACGCCCCAGCCGAGAAACGCGTCGAGTTCCGCGAGCTGGCCCGCGAAGTCCGGCTTGCGTGCCTTGTCGTGGAACCACTGCAGTGCGCGCGTGGTCAGCGGCAACCCGCCGGGCGCCTTGCCGACGCCGAGGTCGACGCGGCCCGGCGCGAGCGCGGCCAGTACCTTGAACGTCTCGGCGACCTTGAACGGGCTGTAGTGCTGCAGCATCACGCCGCCCGAGCCGACGCGGATGTGCGACGTGCGCGCGAGCAGGTGCGCGACGACGATCTCCGGCGCGGAGCTCGCGAAGGCCTGCGTGCCATGATGCTCGGCGACCCAGAAGCGCTCGTAGCCGAGCTGTTCGGCGCGCTGCGCGAGCGTCGTGGTGAAGCGCAGCGCGTCGGCGGCGTTCGCGCCGTCGGCGATCGGACTCTTGTCCAGCAACGAAAGCGAGTAAGACATGGTGGGCGGCGTTCCTGCGTGAGCGTGAAGTGAGCGTGACGGGACGAAGGGCGGGCGTGGCGCTCAGCTCTTCGGCAGCCCGGGCGGATTCGTGCGCGACTGGTCGATCGCCTCGGACGCGAGGTTCCAGCGGTCGAGCACCTGCTGGTAGCGGCCGTTCCTGATCAACCCGTTCAGCGCGACGGTCAGCGGATCGGCGAGCCCGCTGCCGCGGCGCGTCGCGATCGCGATGTCGGCCGTGCGCGGCCAGCCGCCGCTGATTGCGCCGACGAGCCGCGTCTTGCCTTGCTGCGCGCTCTGGTACGCGAGCACCGAGTTCACGCTGAACACGGCATCGGCACGGCCCGACTGCACGGCGACGATGCGCATCGCCTGGTCGTCGTAGTACTGGATCTGCACGGGTTTCAGCCCGTGCGCGACGTTCTCGCGGTCCCACGCGAGCAGGATCTTTTCCTGGTTGGTGCCGGCGTCGGTCACGACACGCAGCCCCGCGACGTCCTTCGGCTCGCGGATCGCCTGGATCTTGCTGTCGTTGCGCACGTAGAAGCCGACCTGGTCCTTGCGGTAGGTCGAGAAATCGAACTTCTGCTTGCGTTCCTCGGTGACGGTGACGTTCGAGATCACCGCGTCGACTTTTCCGGATTCGAGCGCGAGCGGCCAGTCGGCCCACGCGAGCGCGACGATCTTCAGCTTGCGGCCGAGGCTGTCGGACACGAGCTGGCCGACGTCGGCGTCGAAGCCGATCACCGTGCGAGCGTCGGTTGCATACGAACTGATCGGCGGCAGGCTCGGTGCGATGCCGATCGTCAGCGTGCCGGGTTCGGCGAACTTGAACGACGCGGGCACCGCGCGCTCGACTGCCGCATCCGCCACGCCGCGCGGGCGCCCGCGCTGTTCGGGGCTCAAGTCGAACGTGGCGGCGACCGCGGCCGCGGCGAACGCGGTCAGGCCAATCAACGCGGTGGCCAGCGTGCGCGCGGCACGGGAAGAGAACGGTACGGCTCGTTGCATGAAAGCGTCCTGTGGTGGCAAGCGGTAATCGGAGGAAGGCGGGGGCGCGGCGGCGGTCAGCGCGGCAGCGCCGGTTCGGGCACGGGCGCCCACAGGTCGGCCAGCGTCGACGTGCGCGACGGATCGGCGAGATCCTTGCCGAACCGCAGGTGGTAATGCACCTCGGGGGCGATCGACGAATCGAACAGCCGCGTATAGCCGGTGCGGTCGTACAGCGCCCATGCCTCGGGCTGGCGAAAACCGGTAGTCAGGTAGATGCGGCGATAGCCCTGCTGCGCGGCGCGCAGTTCGAGTGCCTCCACGATGATGCGTGCGAGGCCCTGGCGGCGCAGGTCCGCGCGGGTCCAGATGCGTTTGAGCTCGGCGGTCTGCGCGTCGTAGCGCTTGAACGCGCCGCCGCCGATCGTCTCGCCGTCGCGCAGCAGCAGCACGAATGCGCCTTCGGGCGGCGCGAACAGTTCGGCCGGGTAGCGCGCGAGCTCTTCGCGTGCGGACGCGTGGCTGTCGGGGCGATACGCGTTGTAACGGGTCGAATACTCGTCGATCAGTGCGTCGATCAGCGGTTGCGCGCGGACGTCGAGCGGCGTCGTGTCGATGATGCGGTCGGTCGTGGCCATGGGCATCGCGAAGGGCGCGCGATGCGGACGTTCCTGGCGGGGTGCGGGCACGCGGCCCGTCCGGTCTGTTCCGTTATCGCGACGCGGTTGTCGTGATGGCGGCGGCCGGTGCGTGTCCTGCTGGGATGCAGATGGCGGGCCGCCGCCGTTTTGAACACGTTAGCGGCGCGGCCGGCAAAGGCGAACGAAGCAATTTCGATAAGGATTTCGCGGCGGACGTCAGAAGGCTCGCAGCGGGAGTGGGGTGGCGATGACGGGGGGCATGCGCATGCATCGAAGCCGATGCACGCGCCTGCGCGATGCCGACATGCGAGCGCCTATGCGGCCCGGACTTCGGCGAGCAGATCGGGGTGACGATCGAGGATCTTCAGCAGTTTCACGAGGGCAAGCGGCGGATTCGTCTTGCCTGTTTCGTAACGGGAGAACGCGTTGACGCCGCCGCCGAAAAGCTCGGCCGCCTCGCGCTGGTCGAGCTTCAGCTTCTTGCGCACCTTCGCGATGTAATTCGGGTCGACGATGGTGGCGTTCACCTGCTTGTTGAACTCGCTGATCGCTTCGCCGAGACGGGTCGCTTCGTCGAGATCCAGTACCGATTCCCCGCAGGCCGGGCAGAACTCGCCGGTGACAGCGCGGACGACAGTCGACCGGCCCTTGTAGGTATAAGGGATGTCTCGCGTGTCGCGGACGAGCTTCGCGGCACCGCATGCAGGACATTTCATTTTCATCGCTCCTTGAAAGACACGATCAGCACATCGTCGATCACCGTCAGTTTCAGGTACACGTCGCCACGCACCGTCAACGGCCGGTAGACGTCCTGCCAGATCGTGTGGTCGGCGTACGTCGTCATGCTCTTGTGGAAGTCGAGGTCGGTCAGCGACATCACGACATCGAGCGCCTCCCGTTCCGTGAAACCCAGCTGCCGCGCGCCGAGTACCGCGCTCGCGGTCAACCGTACCTGGCCGGATTCGACCAGCGCCTTGACGAGGGTCAGCTTGCAATGAGGCCTTCTCTTTTCCATTCGCGATCTTAACCAAGTAAGTTAATTTGTCAAGTTGGTTAATGGCGAGCGCATGCGGTCCGCCATGACTGGCAGACCGCATGGAAAGGAGATGGATCCGGTTTTAGGCCGTCTGGCCGATGCTCGGCGGGGCCGACAACTCCGCCAGCTGGAACAGGCAATCGCCGCGCTGCACCTGTGCGGGCACGCGCTTGCACACCACTTCGCCGTCGCCCTTGAAGCGGTGCAGCACCGGCTCGCGCAGCGGCGTATCGGGGAAGTGCACCCACGCGGCCGGTTGCCCGGCCTTCACCTGGTCGCCGAGTTCGACGAGCGGCTCGTACAGCCCGCGCTCGTACGCATAGACGAAGTGGCGATCGCCGTCGACACGCATGAAGCGCGTGACGGTGGGCGGCGCGTCGGGCACGAGCGCGCCGCGCAGCAGGCCGATGTAACCGAGGTAGTGCAGCAGCCCGTGGCGACCGAGCCGGATCAGCGACGGGTCGGCCATGCCGGCACCGCCGAGTTCGGTCACGATCGAGATCGCGCCCTGGCGGCGCGCGGCCGAGGCCGAGTGCACGGGATTCGGCGCGTGCAGCAGCGCGTTCTGCAACCCGAACGCGACCAGCAGCCCGTTGAGCTTCGCGGCTTCGTCGGCGTCGAGCGGGTCGATCGCGAGCATGTTGCCGCCCTGGTACAGCAGCGAGCTGCCGCCCGAGTGCAGGTCGACCAGATACTGCGAGCGCGCCAGCAGGACATGCTCGATGTAGTGGGCGATCATCTGCGTCGGCGTGCCGGCCGGGTCGCCGGGGAAGCTGCGGTTCAGGTTGCCCTGGTCGAGCGGCGACACGCGCAGGCCCGCGTCCGCCGCCGGGAAATTCGCCATCGGCAGCAGGATCAGCTGCCCGCTGACCATCCCGGGCTCGATCTCGCGCATCAGTTGCGACACGATGATCTGGCCTTCGTACTCGTCGCCGTGGTTGCCGGCCATCACGAGCGCGACCGGGCCGTCGCCGTTGCGAATCGACGCGATCGGGATCGGCAGCCAGCCGTACGCCGAGCGGTGTACGGAATGCGGCAGCCGCAGGTAGCCCGCGTGCTTGCCTTGTGCGTCGAGATCGATTTCGCAGTGGATGGGATTGCGGTGTGAGGAGGAGGCGGTCATGGCGGCATCGTTCGATGAACGGAATCTGCCATCTTATCGGGAAACGACCGCTGCGCGCCGCGCCCGGCGCGAGCAGCGCCGAACGCCATCAGCCGGCAAGCGCATGGAGGCATGCGGGTGAGTTGCAAAGCCGATACGCGGAACCCGGTGCGATGTTGCGGCGGTGAACGCATGCCGGCATGCTGGCCGGCCGCATTCGGGCCTGGTGTTTCGCGCCGGCCCTTGCCGCGACGGGGCCGGCGTGCAAGGGCGGCTTACCGGCCCGATGTTTCAGCTTCGAGACGTCCTTCTTCCCACAGTGCCCAGAAACGGCTGCCGGCGCGATACGGATTCGCGCGGCGCTCGGCGTGATCGGCGATGCCCTGGCGAAACGCGCCGTACAGCGTCAGCGGCGGATTGTCGACGCATCGGGCTTCGCGTGCGGCCGGCATGCGGCGTTCGGAAACGAGCCGGCGGATCAGTGACGCGCCGTCGATCACATCCAGTTCGTCGATGGTTTCGCTGCGGCTGAGGACTTCGACGGTATTCATGTTGGGTCTCCCTGACCACCTGTTTCCCTGACAGGGAGCAATAAGAGTGCCAGGTTCGAAAAGCCCTGCGCTGCCTTGATCGTGCAGGCTTCTGCAGCCAACGTGACGGGTGGCGGGCGTCGATGTTACGGAACACGTCACGTGACACGCGAGCGCGCGACACCACGTGCGGTCACGTAAAGCGTTTCGGAATTGAATCGCCGGGAGGCGTCGACGCGGGAGAAAGAGGACTGCGCGGCCGGGTCAGCTCGCGGTGGCCGGCGTGACCCGGCTGCTGCCGCTCGAATAGAAGCGGTAGATGCCCTTGCCGGCCGATTTCGCGTCGTACAGCGCGCTGTCGGCCTGCCGGATCAGTTCGTCGGGGGAGCCGTGCCCGTCGTCGAGTGCGATGCCGATACTGATCCCCAGGATCACGGTCTCGCCGATCGACAGCGTGTACGGCGCCGAGATCTGCCGGATGATGCGCGCGGCGAGGAGCGAGCACGCCTGCATCGTCACGTCGTCAATCGCGACGACGAATTCGTCGCCGCCGATGCGCGCGGCCAGCTCGCCGGGCGGCAGCGTCTTGCCGAGCCGCTCGGCGACCTGCGTCAGCACGTCGTCGCCGGCCTGGTGACCGAACCGGTCGTTGATCGCCTTGAAGCCGTCGAGGTCGAGATACATGACGGCGAGCCCGGACTCCGGCGAGTGTGGCCGGCTCGCGAGCATCCGCTTGAGTTCCGCATGCAGTTCGTGGCGGTTCGGCAGACCCGTCAGCGCATCGTGCCGCGCGAGATGCCGGATGTGCTGTTCGGTCTGGCGGCGCGCGGTGACGTCCTCGACGATGATCACCGCGTTGCCGTCCGGCACGAGATGGCGCGTCAGTTCGAGCTGGCGGCCATCGGCGAGCACCAGGTCGAGCGGCGCGGGTTCGTCGCAGGCCAGCCAGATCTCGCACTGCGCGGCGAGACGGGCGCCGCCGGGATCGATCGCGTCGTTCGCGCCGAGCGCCGCGACGACGGCGGGCAGCGGCGTTTCGAGCATGATCTGGCGCGGCGAGCCGAACAGTTGCGCGGTACGCCGGTTCGCGACGATCACGCGGCGCTCGCCGTCGATCATGCACAGGCCGTGCGGCATGTAGGTGAGCGCGGCGTCGAAGCGCGCGACGAGTTCGGCGTTGCGCTGGCGCGCGGCAATCAGCGCGACGAGCACGCGATAGTGACGCTGGACGACCGTGCGCATCGCGGCGAGGTAGATCACGAGCGGCGGCAGCAGCAGCCACGCCCCCGGCCGGTGGGCCAGCAACGCGCCGATGCCGATCGGCAGCACGCCGACCGTGACCTGCGACATCGCGAGCCGGGGCAGCGCCGAATTGCGCGACGCGATCCCGCCGAACACGCCGCCCGCGACCATCACCGACAGCGTGCCGAGCTCGACGTCGACGGCCTGCACGCAGCCCATCACGCCGAGACCGAGCACGAAGCACGCGACGAGCGACACGGGCGCATAGCGCATCGCCCAGTATTCGGCGCGGTCGTCGCCGCCGTCGCGTTGAACCGTGTACGCACGCACGATCGAGAGCCGCGCGATGAGCAGGCCGACGTCGACGATCAGCCACGCGAGGCACCAGAGCTGCTGCAGCCGGATCAGCGCGACGGCCGCGACGAAGCCGCTCGCGAGCCCGGAGAGCGCCATCGGTCGGACGTCCTCGAACAGGGTAACGAGCATCGACGGGCGCAGCGCGGCCGTCACACGGTGGTTGCCGGAGGGGGGAGTGGCGAGAACGGAGTGCAGGAGAGATGCCCTGACTGCCATGGTTTTTGACCTCGACACGATGTCGCTTGATATCGCGATGGCTGGCGGCACCCGCACGGCACGTGGCGGAAGCCCGGCCAGGCCGGATGCGCACGACATTACCATGAAATACGGGCGGCGCGGGTCACCCGGATCGCCCGGCGGACCCGCGTGCCGCGTCGGCCACCAGTCGTAAAACCACGCCCACGAAAGTCTTGCGCATTCGCCGGCGCCGGGGCAGCATCGTCGCGAACCGAACGAGGCTCGGCGATCGACAGGAGACAGGCGCGTATCCGCCGGGCGCGGTCGACACGAACGAAACCGCCGCAAGCAGGCAGTCGATGCGACCGGATCGCCAACCGCGACCGGCTGTCGCAGCCCGGCTGAACACCGTTATAAGAAATTCAATAAGTATTTCATGCGGGAAATACTATAGGCGATATATCAAAAACAATGCCAGAATGCGCGCCGCTCCGAACGTCGCGACATCCGATCGCCGTCCGAGCCGTATCAGGAGGTTCCCCCCAATGAAAAACCACGGCCTGTCACGGCGGGGTTTTCTGAAAGCCAGCGTGCTGGCGGGCGTCGCAGTGTATGTCGCGCCCCTGGGCAGCCGCGCGTTCGCGGCGCTCTTCGAAGAAAAACTCCTCACCCCCGTCAAATGGGATAGCGTCACCGGCATCCCCCAATTCCGCATCGACGGCATCGCGAAGGTCACGGGCTCGAAAGTGTTCGCCCGTGACGTGCGCGCAGCCGACATGCCGCACTGGCCGCAGCAGCAGTCTCATGCGCTGATCCTGCGCGTCACGCAGGCCGACCGCACGTACGAAGGCTTCGATCTTTCGCTGCTGGGCGACGAACTGAAACCGGACCGCGTGGTCACGGCCGACGATCTCGTGCGCGACGGCGTCGCGTTTCCGGCGTTCTACGGCGACGACATGCTGCTGCCCGCCGGCAAGACGCCCGCGTATCTCGGCCATGCGGTCGCGATCCTCATCTACCACGACTTCGCGCGCTTCCGCTTCGCGAAGAACGCGCTCAAGTTCCGCGACGACGTGATCCGCTACGGCGCGGTCACGGGCCCGCTCGAGCGCGATCCGTGGGGCACCTTCCGCTACGTGCGCGTGGGCGGCAAGACGGCCTACGACGACGATGTCTATTCGAGCCTGAAGGACGCGCCGATCTTTCCGAGCATGATGCGCAAGCACCTGCCGGTGTGGCCGGACGGCAAGGAGCACGGCAAGCTCGACGAGCAGGGCATGTTCCTGGCCGGGCAGATTGCCGACGAGCTCGACCATCCGTCGGCCGACTGGCTCGTGTTCGACCGCGAGTACAACACGCAGTCGGTCGACACCTCCGCGCTCGAACCGGACAACGCGAACTGCTGGTACGACGCCGCGACGCAGTCGCTGCACCTCGTCGTGCCGACCCAGTCGCCGCTCGAAGTGGCGGAGAACGCGGCTGCGATGGTCGCGAAGTGCCGCTTCCCGGTGAAGAAGCTGTTCGTGCATCCGTGCTACACGGTCGGCTACGGCTCGAAGGATCACTTCAACGTGCCGTTCTACGGCCTCGTCTGCGCGCTGTACGCGGACGGCCGCCCGGTGCGTTTCGCGAACGACCGCTACGAACAGTTCCAGACGTCGCTGAAGCGTCACGCGTTCAAGATGCATTACCGGATCGCGGTGGACCGCAACACGGGCCTGCTGCAGTCGTTCAAGGGCGACTTCGAGGCGAACGGCGGCGGGCGCTCGAACTTCTCGCCGTCGGTCGCGATGGTCGGCGCGACGGCCGCGCAATCGATCTACTACTTCCCGAAGAGCGACCTCGCGGCCGTGGCGATTGCATCGCGCGCGATCGACGCGGGCTCCGCGCGCGGCTACGGCACACTGCAGAGCATGGCGGCGACCGAGATGGCGGTCGACGAGATCGCCGCGCAGCTGAACATCGACCCGATCGATTTCCGCCTGCGCAACGCGCTGCGTTCGGGGATGAAGAACACGCAAGGGGCGATTCCCGCCGGCGCGCTGCGCGTCGACGAGGTGCTCGAGCGCTCGAAGCAGCATCCGCTGTGGACGCGCCGCGCCGCGCGCAAGGCCGAATACGAGGCGGCGAACCCGGGCAAGCGCTACGGCGTCGGCTTCGCGTGCGTGCAGAAGGACTTCGGCACGGGCGCGGAAGCGTCGTTCGCGAAGGTCGAATTCGACGAGAACGGCAAGGTGTCGCTGCGCCACACGGCTGCCGAGATCGGCACCGGGATGTCGACGTCGCAGGCCGTGGCGGTCGTGAAGTGGCTCGGCCGTCCGGCGACGGACGTGCAGGTCGCCGTGACCGAATGGCCGGACCTGCCGGTCGAGACCAGCGGCGATCCGTACATCATGTCGCAGGCCGACCAGGATCGCCTGAGCGCGAACCCGCGCTGGTCGCCGAGCTATGCGTCGCCGTCGAGCGCGACGAACTCCGCGTACTACTTCACGCACAGCACGCGCGAAGCCGCGCGCGCGGTGTTCCGCTACGGCCTGTGGCCGGCGGCGATGTCGATCTGGACGCGCGGCCTCGGCGGCGGCCAGGCCGCGCCGTACACGATCCGCATCGAGGACGCGCGCTGGGTCGACGGCAAGCTGACCGCCGACGGCCTCGAGCCGCTGTCGTTCGAACAGCTCGCGAAGCAGGCGCATGCGCTCGGCCTGCCGACCGGCGCCGTCGTGCACGTGTTCAACCGCTGGCAGTGGACCGACGCCGAGTTCGAAGTGGGCGGCGTGGTCGATCGTTTGCCGATCGACGGGCTGTCGCTGCGCGTCGGCGCACCGAAGACGGGCGACAACGGCCCGGTGCCCGGCACCGCCGCGCCTGCCGGCGCGACCGCGATGCGCGGCACGCTGGCGCCGACCGCGAACGGCTACCGCGTGCTGGACCGCAAGCGCGTGTTCATCCCGCCGACGAGCCGCAACAACGCGGCCGTCACGTACTACACGGCGGTCGGCACGCTGGTCGAGCTGGCCGTGCATGAAGCGTCCGGCAAGGTCGAGCTGCTCACGCATCACTCGATCATGGAATGCGGCAACCAGATTTCGCCGCAGCTCGTGTCGGGCCAGTTGCAGGGCGGTCTCGCGATGGGTATCGGCCACGCGTTGCACGAATACCTGCCGCTGTATGAAGACGGCCCCGGCAACGGCACGTGGAACTTCAACCGTTACCAGCTGCCGCGCGCGTCCGACGTCGCCGTCTGGACGCAGACGGGCGACGTGCTGCCGCCGCTGTCCGAGACCGATCCGCCGAAGGGCGTCGCCGAAGTGGTGATGATCCCCGTCGTCGGCGCGATCGTGAACGGCATCGCGCACGCGATCGGCCATCGTTTCACCGACCTGCCGGTGACCCCGCAAAAGATTCAGGAGGTGCTCGCATGACGACCGCCCAAACCGCGGCTTCGGCCGCGAGCGCCAGCGCCGCTGCGACCGGCGCTTCCGCACCGGCCCAGGCTTCGGCCGTCCCGGACTCTGCACCGGCCTCGGCCCCGGCTGTGCCGGCATCGGCACCGGCACCGGCACCGGCACCGGCCGCCGTCGAGCGTCCGCTCGTCCGGTTCCAGTCGAAACCGTTGTCGATCAACATCAACGGCAAGTCCGTCGGCCCGATGCAGGTGCCGGAAGGGCTGATGATGATCGAGTTCCTGCACGAATACGCGGGCCTCACCGGGTCGCGGCTCGGTTGCGGGCAGGGCATCTGCCACGCGTGCGTCGTGATCGTCGACAAGCCGGACGGCACGAGCGAGGAAATGCGCACCTGCATCACCGGCGCGCATTTCTTCCACGGCCGCACGATCCGCACGATCGAAGGCCACGCGAAGCGCAACGAAGCGGGCGAAGTGGTCGAGCTGTCGCCGATCCAGCAGAAGTTCCTCGAGCACTTCAGCTTCCAGTGCGGCTATTGCACGCCGGGCTTCGTCAACGCGGCGACCGTGCTGATCGAACGCTTGAAGCGCGAGCCGGTTGCGAAGGCCGACGTCGAGCGCACGATCACCGAGGCGCTCGATGCGCACCTCTGCCGCTGCACGGGCTATGTCCGCTACTACGAAGCCGTCAAGGACGTGGTGCTGACGACGCCGGGACTCGTGAAGGACGCCGCATGAAACGCACATTCGCTCATCGTGTCGCGCGGGCCGCGGGCCTCCCCGTGCTCGCGGCGGCTTGCGCGCTGCTGCTCGCCGCATGCGGCGGCCACGACGCACCGGCCTCGAACGCCGCTTCCGGCGCGCCCGGTGCCGACCCGGTCGCGCGCGGGCGCTATCTCGTCAAGGCCGCCGACTGCGCGGCCTGCCACACCGCGAAGGACGGCGCGCCGTTCGCCGGCGGCGCGCCCCTCGAATCGCCGTTCGGCACGTTCTACGGCTCGAACATCACGCCGGACAAGGATCACGGGATCGGCAGCTGGAGCGCGGACGATTTCTACGCCGCGCTGCATGACGGCAAGGCGCCGGGCAAGCGCCTGTATCCGTCGATGCCGTACACGTCGTACCGGCAGCTCACGCGTGCCGATTCCGACGCGATGTACGCGTACCTGAAGACCGTCAGGCCGGTCGCGCAGGGAAACCGCGAGCACGAGCTGAAGTTCCCGTACAACCTGCGTTTCGGGATGGTCTTCTGGGACATGGTGTTCCTGAAGGACAGCCTGCCCGATGCCTCGACCGGCCAGTCTGCCGACTGGCAGCGCGGCCGCTATCTGGCGGGTGCGCTCGGCCACTGCGCGGAATGCCACACGCCGCGCGCGTTCACGGGCCAGCTCGACAGCGCGAAGCCGTTCGCGGGCGCGGCGCTCGGCCGCGTGGCCGCGCCCGACATCACGCCGGCCGGCCTTGCCGCGCGCGGCTGGACGGGCGCCGACCTGCAGACGTTCTTCGGCGTCGGCATCGCGCCGCAAGGCTCGGCATTCGGCGAGATGTACCCGGTCGTGCACCTGAGCACGCAGTACATGACGAAGGACGACCTGCGTGCGCTGTCCGTGTACCTGCTGGGCGACACGCCGCCCGCGCCGCAACCGGTGAAGCCGGTGTCGGCCGACGCCGCGCAGCTCGCGGCCGGCCGCTCGGTGTATCTCGCGGTCTGCGCGGGGTGTCACGGCTTCAACGGCGAAGGCAAGCCGCACGTGGCGGTACCGATGAACGGCAATTCGACGGTGCGCCAGGGCGATCCGCGCAACCTGCTGGTCGCGATGCTCGACGGCATCGGCGAGCAGAAGTTCGCCGGGTTCGAGAACCTGCAGCCGATGCCCGGTTTCGCGCACACGCTGAGCGACGACGAACTCGCGCAGCTCGCGAACTACCTGCGTGCGACGTGGGGCGGCCAGCCGGCGAGCGTCACGCCGGCCGACGTGAAGGCCATGCGTTAAGTCGTGCCGCCGGGCGGGGCGTCGCGCGCGATTCAGCCGGTTTCCGGTGCTCGTGCGCGACGCGTCGCCCGACTGCTCGCGGCGGTTCTTCAGTAGCCGCTGCCTCCTCCGCCACCGCCCGTACCTCCCGCGCCACTGCCGCCGTACCGGCTCATGCCCGGCCCTTGCGGCGCGCCGCCACCCGACGTACAGCCTGCCGACAGCACGAGCACCAGCGCCGCGATCAGCGCCGCGGCCAACGTTGCGGATCTCATTTCCACCTCCTTGCAACGCGCAGGCCGCGGGAAAGGCCGGTTCGCATGAACCGTGCGTCTGCGCGCTGAAGAAACGTTTCGGGCGGGCCGTTTATTCCATGCCTTTTGCGGATCGTCGAACGCGAGGGGGCGGATCGGTGTCGTCGCACGGTGTGTTGATACACTGCGGCACGCCGCCATTCCGGTTCCAACCACGAAAAACATGAGTGCCACCGCTGAACGTCCGTCGTCGCGTCCGTTTCGTCCCGCCGTGCTCGGCTGCGTGTCGTTTGCCGTCGGCGGCCCGCTGGTCGCATCGCTCGTCTGGCCGGCCGTGATGCTGGTCGGGTGGTCGTTGATCGACGGCCCGTCGTGGGAGGAACTGAAAGTCAGCGCCGGCATGGTTCCGCTGATCTTCTTTGCGTCGTTCCTGTTCGGCTATTTCCTGCCGGCGGCCGTGACCGGCGGCATCATGGGCGCAATCGGCACGCGGCTGCGGCGGCGCTGGTTCGTGCTGCTGGGGATGGTCGTCGGCGCCGGCGCGATGATCGGTTTCGTCGAACTCGAGGATTACCTGATGAAAATCGACCAGTTCAGCGACATCGACGCGATCGCCACGCTCGATGCGATCGTGACGTCGGCCGTGATGTCGCACTGGCTGCATCGCCGGCTCGATCGCCGGCGTTGAGCACGAAGCGTTGCGCGATCGGTCGCCTTCGCGTCGATCGCGTGCATGCGGCGGGCAGGGGCGGCACCGCGCGGCCGCTTGCGCGACCAGCGGGCTGCCATGCCGTTCCTGAAGCGAATGCCGCCGTCACGGCGGCCCGGGATCAACGATAGACGAGATCCGCGCGGCGGTTCTGTGCCCACGAATCCTCGTCGTGGCCGAGCGCGACCGGCTTTTCCTTGCCGAGGCTGACCGCCTCGAGTTGCGTGGCTTGCACACCGAGCGTTTCGAGCGCGCTCAGCACGGCCTGCGAACGGCGTTGGCCGAGCGCGAGGTTGTATTCGGACGTGCCGCGTTCGTCGGTGTTGCCCTGGATCAGCACGTGCCGCGCCGGATGGCTGCGCAGGTAGTCGGCGTGTGCCTGCAGCAGCGACTGGTATTCGGGCTTGACGGAGTACTGGTCGAAATCGAAGTAGATGCTGCGCTTCGCGAGCGGGCTGTTCGGATTGTTGAGCTCGTCGGCCGTCACCGTTGCGACGGCTTCGCTCGAGGGCGCGGGCTCCATGCCGGCATTCTCGGGTGTCTTGGCCGCATGGTGGCAACCGGCCAGCAGTACGACGGTTGTCAGGACCGCAAATCGGTTCGTTTTGCTCATCGTTCGTCTCCAGCGGTTGACTGCATTGAACGCGTGGGGCGTGCGATCGGCACGCCCGTATCCGGCCGAACGGCGCGAAAGATCCGGCATCTACGACGTGAATCCCGTTCGTAAGCCGGTGGTGCGCCATATGAAAGAGTGTTGCGGCCGGAACGCCAAATTTCGGCGTCGCTGCAAACAGATTAGGAAAAATGTCACAGCGTGACCAGTTTCTCCGCATTTTTTTGCGTCGGCGCGACAGACCGGGCGGCATTCGTGCCGTCACGCGGCGCGATGCCATTTGTGCAAAGGCCGCGCACGGGCACGGCCTTTGCTGCTCGGGGCATGACGCTCGAGCGGTGCCGAAACGCATGCCTTGCGCGGATGGCGTAGCGACGCCGTGCTTCGTCTTCAGAACTTGTGCCGCAGCCCCAGTGCGACGACGACCTGGTTGCTGTTCGCCGACGGCGTGAGCGTCCAGACGGTCGCGTTGAACGCGGGGTTGCCGTTGCCGCCGCTCACGCTCTGGTAGACCCCCTCGAGATACGCGTCCGTGCGCTTCGACAGCGCATAGTCGGCTTGCGCGACGACCTGGTTCCATTTCGGCCGCGTCTGGCCGGTGCGCGTGTCGAAGCGGCCCATCGTGTACGTGTACGCGGCCGAGAGGCTCAACGCACGCGTGACGGCGAAGCGCCCGTCGACCGAGAAGTTGTCGAACACCAGCGATTCCCCCTTCAACGGCGTGATGCCGCTGCCCTGGAGCACGCCCGCCACGCCGTCGGTGGTCGAGTGCGACCACGCGGCGCCGACCGAATGCGGCCCGAACGCATAACGGCCGGCCGCGGCCCAGATCTGCTGGTTGCCGCCCGTGATCGTCGCCGAGCCGTCGACCGTGCTGAGCGCACCGTTCGGGTTCGGCGCATTGCGGTCGCGGCTGATCTTCAGGTAGCCGGCGCCGAGCTTCAGCGGCCCGTTCGCGTACGACACGCCCGCGCTCCATGCCGCGTTGTTGGCGAACTGGCCGGCCGTGTTCGAGAAGCCGTACATCGCGCCGAACCTCAGCCCGCGATACGTCGGGCTCGTGTACTTCACCGCCTGGTTGATGCGGAGGTTGCGGTTCGAATCGTCGTTGTCGTACGGATGAACCGCGAGGTTGCCGCCCCAGCCGGGGCCGGACGCGCCGAGCGGCGTCACGAAATCGAGGATCAGGTCGTACTGGCGGCCGAACGTGAGCTCGCCGGCCGTCTTCGAGCTCACGCCGACCCATGCCTGGCGGCCGAACATGTCGACGCCTTTCTGCGACAGCGCGCCGGTGGTGCCCGAGAAACCGTTCTCGAGCCCGAAGATCGCGGCCATCCCGCCGCCGAGATCCTCGCGGCCGCGCAAACCCCAGCGCGATGCGTTCAGGGCGCCGCTCGTCATCGCGACGGTGCCGCTGCCCGGCGAGCCGGCGCCGTGCGTGCGCTGGTTGGTCGCGTAGGTGATCGACGTGTCGATCAGGCCGTACAGCGTCACGCTGCTCTGCGCGTGTGCGCCGTCCGACGCGAAGGCGGTCAGGCAAGTGGCAATGGCGGTCCCCGCGAGTCGCGTGCTGGCGTGTTTATTCATCTTGTAGGAATGCAAAGGAGTTTTTTATCACTTTACCGGCGCGGTGGCCGGCGGATCGAGCGGCCATTATTGGAGATCGCGCGGCGGTCGATTAAGGCGTTGCACAGGAAAGGTCCTCTGCGAAATCGCGTGGAATCGCGGCGGGACGAAGGCGGGGAGGGGGCGGTTCGGCGGGAAACCCGTCGCCGGGTTTGCGATGCGTTCGAGGGTTCGGCGGGAAGTCAGGTGATTCAGTTGACCATCGCGTGATCGTCCGTCGGGCGATGGCCGACGGGGAGCCTAGCGGCGGGCAACCGGCAGCGCGGCTTCGATGCCACCGCCGCGATACGCGGCACGAACGGCGACCGCCCTGGCTTCGAGCGCTTCCGGTGAGAGCCAGGGCCGCAAGCGGACCGCGACGCGCGGCAACGCGGCAAGCTGATCGCGCAGGCGCACGATCGACCGGCAGCCACGGAATGCCGACGACCCGGCGTCGGAGCCGCACGCGGCTTCCGCAAGCTCGGCCGCCCACTCGACGCCGCGGTGGCGCCTGACTTCGTCGAGGTGCGGCAGATGGCGCGCATCGCCCGATAACGCGATCAACAGCGCGGCCCAGTGCGCGCCGCGCCATCCAGCGTTCATGTCGTCCGTGAGGTCGGCCAGCAGCGTGTCGTCCAGCACGGACAGGCTTTGCTGGCACAGGTAGTGGAAGTCGAGCGGCTGGTAGCGGACCTGCGGGTAGTCGCGCAGCACATGGCCGAGTTCGGCGCCGGTCTCGACAGCAGCAGCCAGGAACCGTTCGGCCGGAGCCGGGCGGTTCAGCTGCAGCGTCGGCACGCTCCGGTAGAGCCGGTAGATGTCGTCGGGGTGATAGTGCATCGCGAATGTCGGGGTGATCGACCGGCGCGCGCGGCGCACCGTTCAGGTTGTCTGCTGATCGCCGGGCAGCAGCGCCGTATGACGCCGCTGCATTTCATCGGGCTCGACCGCTTCGATCGTGGGCCCGATCGGCCAATCGTAACCGAACGGGTCGCGAATCTTGCCGGGGCGCTCACGTCG
The DNA here is from genome assembly GCF_052045915.1 of Burkholderia sp. 22088. Lineage (NCBI taxonomy): Bacteria > Pseudomonadati > Pseudomonadota > Betaproteobacteria > Burkholderiales > Burkholderiaceae > Burkholderia > Burkholderia sp. 22088. The sequence continues at coordinate 452,498 of NZ_JBQEPY010000005.1, read as the reverse complement.
CGTTGTCTACGATTCCCCCGAGGGGCGAAAGCGATCGCGGTATGCGCCGGGGCTGAGGCCGACTTTGTCCTTGAACAGTCGGCAGAACGAGCTGGTATCGCTGTATCCCACCTGGGCCGTAATCCGCTCGAGGCTGAGATCGCCGGCCTCCAGCAAGCCGCGCGCGGCTTCGATGCGCAGGTTCTGCAAATACCGCAATGGCGGCTGATTCAGCGCCGCGCGGAATCGGCGGATGATCGTGCGCTCGCTCACGCCGAGCTCATGCGCCATTTCCGACATCTTCACGTCCTTCGTCATGTGCTTCTGCAGCCAATACTGCGCGCGGTGAACCAACGAGTCGGCGTGTTCCTTGTCCGCCAGCAACGGGAGATACGGCAACTGCTTCGTCTGGCTGACGTCGATCAGCATCGTCTTCGCGCACTGCGCGGCGATGGCCGCGCCGCAGAAGCGCTCGATGACATGGATGGTCTGCAGCAGGTAGGACGCCGATGCCCCGGCACAGATCAGGCGGTCGGCTTCGGTGACGACGGGTTCCAGCTGAAGGTCGACGCGGGGAAACCGGCTGCGGAACTGATCGGCCAGCCACCATGTGGTCGTCGCGGGCCGTTCGTCCAGGAGGCCGGTTCTGGCCAGGACGAACGTGCCGGTGCAGTTCGCCGCAAGGTAGGCCCCCGCGTTCCATTGCGAAACCAGCCAGTCGCATGCGGCCGACTGTCGTGCCAGCAACCGGTCGAAGGCCTTGCCGCTTGCGTAATGCGCACTGGGAATGAAAACCAGGTCGAACTTCTCGCGCGGCCGGATCGGCTCCGTGTTCAGTTGCAAGCCGTTGCTCGCCATGACCGGCTTCCCCGTCGGAGAAACGAACCGCCATTCGAACTGCGCATTGCCGTCGCCCCTTTGCCGCCGCCAGTGCGCGTTCGCGATCTGCAGGATGTCGGCGAACCCGCCCAGGCTGGACGCGTAGCAATCGTCATACGCAAGAATGGCGGCGCGGGGCATGATGTGTCGGATATCGCATTCGATGTGTCAGTTTCGCCAATGTACGGCAGTTCGGCCCGCGAGGAAACTGGTCGTGTCAACCTGGCGCCGGTTGGCGGGCAGCGACAGAATCGCCATGCGGCCGGCAGCGAGGGGGAGGCGGCATCGTGTGCCGTCCGGGCCGCGAGAAGGCAAATGGGGCCGCCCGCGGGTACCGCCAGGCGCATTCGTTGCCCGGCAGCGTGGATTTCCGTCGGCTTCGCATCGCCGATTCAGCCGCGCAGTGACGCGCGTCGGGGCCGCAACGCGTGCCCTGCATGCGAAGGCGCTTTCGTCTCAACCTGAACCGCAAACATCATGAAAACCAGGATCACCGAACTCTTCGGCATCGACTATCCGATCATCCAGGGCGGCATGCACCATGTCGGGTACGCGGAGCTGGCCGCAGCAGTCTCCAACGCCGGCGGACTCGGCATCATCACCGGCCTGACCCAGCGATCGCCGGCCGATCTGGCCGCTGAAATCCGGCGTTGCCGCGAAATGACCGACAAGCCGTTCGGCGTAAACCTCACGTTCCTGCCGACCGTCACGTCCCCCGACTATCCCGGCTATATCCGGGCCATCGTCGAAGGCGGGGTCAAGGTGGTCGAAACGGCCGGCAACAACCCGCAGCCCTACCTGGCCGCGCTCAAGGAAGCGGATATCAAGGTGATCCACAAGTGCACGTCGATTCGCCACGCGCTGAAGGCCGAGTCCATCGGCTGCGATGCGGTCAGCGTCGACGGATTCGAGTGCGGCGGCCATCCGGGCGAGGACGACATTCCGAACTTCATTCTGCTGCCACGCGCCGCCGAGGAACTCAGGATTCCGTTCGTGGCCTCCGGCGGCATGGCGGACGGCCGGTCGCTGGTTGCGGCACTTTCGCTCGGCGCGGACGGCGTCAACATGGGAACGCGCTTCGTCGCCACCCGCGAGGCGCCGGTGCACGAGAACGTGAAGCAGGCGCTGGTCGCGGCCTCCGAACTGGATACACGCCTGGTCATGCGCCCGTTGCGCAATACCGAGCGCGTGCTGCGCAATGCCGCGGTCGATCGCATTCTCGAAAAGGAAAGCAGGCTCGGCGCCGGCATCCGGTTCGACGATATCGCCGAAGAGGTCGCCGGCGTGTATCCGCGCATCATGAAGGAGGGCGCGCTCGATGCGGGCGCGTGGTCGTGCGGGCTGGTCGTCGGCCTGATCCGCGATATCCCGACCGTGAAGGAACTCGTCGAGCGCATCGTGAGCGAGGCGACGGAGATCATCCGCAGCCGCCTGGCACGTATCGCGGTTTGATCCGGATCGGCGACACGGGATGCCGCCGGCGCGATGCCGGCGAGGATTCGTGCGGGATGTGGTCGACGAGGGCCAACCGGGGGACCGCGGCGATGACCGAAAGCCTGCGGTTGGTGGCCGCTGTGTCGATGTAGAGTCCGTCGCGTCGTCGGTTCCGGTCGCCTCGCGGCGCGACCGGACTCGAGCACCCTGTCCGTCATGACCTGAATCACTTCACGACGGCCGGGTGCTCGTGTGTTCAATGACTTCCCGTTGTCGAATCGGGTAACCCGGGTTGGCTGATTCCGCTTTCTCCTCGGGCAGCGCCCCCCGGACATCATCCGGATTCCAGCCTGGCCGACGCCACCGCGTTGCGCCACGCGAGCCCGATGCGGTTTCTCCCGGGCTCGGCGCATCGCAAGCCGGCGCCCGCTCCGGCGATCGGCCCATGAGATGACAAATACCGTCATCGACGGATCGCGATCTTGCGTGCGGCGATATAATTCGCGCTCCGAGGGCCTTCGAGCCCGACCGCGAATACAAGACAAGAAGAAGCAGACATGGCTCCGTCTCAACCGCATGCATTGCAGCGACCGCCCGCTGAAGTCCTGTATGCCGATCAGCTCGCGCAGCTGAAGGCGCAGGATGGCGCCCAACCACGCCCGCCGGGCTGGCAACTGAGTCTGACGGCCGCCCGCGCATTCATTGCCGGCGATCGCTCGCTCGGCATCGCGCCGAAGGTGGTCGCGCCGATCGCGAGCATCGAGCGCATGCTCGTCACGCTCGCCACCGGGCGCGGGCTGATGCTGGTCGGCGAGCCGGGCACCGCGAAATCGATGCTGTCCGAGCTGCTGGCGGCCGCGATCAGCGGCACGTCGACTTTGACGATCCAGGGCGGCGCATCGATCACCGAAGACCAGATCAAGTACGGCTGGAACTATGCGTTGCTGATCAACGAAGGGCCGAGCCCGCGCGCGCTCGTGCCTGCGCCGCTGTACCAGGGCATGCACGACGGCCGGATCGTGCGCTTCGAGGAAATCACGCGCGCGCCGCTGGAAGTGCAGGACTGCCTGCTGGGCATGCTGTCGGATCGCGTGATGGCCGTGCCCGAACTGCACGGCGAACACGGGATGCTGTACGCGCGCGAGGGCTTCAACATCATCGCGACCGCGAATACGCGCGACCGCGGCGTGAACGAGATGAGCGCGGCGCTCAAGCGGCGCTTCGATTTCGAAACCGTGTTTCCGATTCTCGACTTCGACAGCGAACTCGCGCTCGTGCGCGAAGCCAGCGCGCGCCTGCTGGCCGGCAGCGGCATTCCGGCGGCCGTGCCGCAGCCGGTGCTGGAACTGCTGGTCACCACGTTTCGCGATTTGCGCGGCGGGGCCGGCGATGCGGCGGGCAGCGACGGCGCGATGGACCGGCTGACGGCGGTGATGTCGACGGCCGAAGCGGTGAACGTCGCGCATGCGGTCGGCGTGCGCGCATGGTTTCTCGAGCAGCGCGAAGGGTCGCCGCAGGATCTCGTCGACTGCATCGCCGGCACCGTGGTCAAGGACAACGCCGACGACCGCGCGAAGCTGCGCCGCTATTTCGAACAGAAGGCCGCCCGGCGCGAAGGGGCGCACTGGCGCGCGTACTACGCGGCACGCCACCGTCTGCCGTGACGCGCGACATGAGTACGACCGATCGCGGCGGCATGCGCGGGCCGGGACGTCGTGCGCCCGATGCGCATCGCGTGCACGGCGAAAAGGGTAGGTCGGGCGGCGTCTCGTCCGGCGCCCCCGCACGCATCGTCTTCGACTGACAGGCGCCGCATGCAGACCGTGACGCCCGGCCAGCCGCACATCGTCGGCATCCGCCATCACAGCCCCGCGTGCGCGCGGCTGGTGGCCGAGCGCATCCGCACCCGGCGGCCGCGCTACGTGCTGATCGAAGGGCCGGCCGATTTCAACGGCCGGCTCGACGAACTGTATCGTCCGCACCGCCTGCCGATCGCGATCTACAGCTATCTGTCCGGCGATACCGCGCATTACGGCTCGTGGACCCCGTTCGCCGAGCATTCGCCGGAATGGCAGGCATTGCAGGCGGGGCGCGAAGTCGGCGCGACGGTTCGGTTCATCGACCTGCCCGCGTGGCACGCGGCGTTCTCGCGGCTGGAGAACCGCTATGCCGATGTCGCGGACGCCGAACACGAGGCCCGCGCCGACGCATACGAGCGCGCGCTGGCGGACACGCTCGCGGTGCAAGGCCGCGATGCGCTGTGGGATCACCTGTTCGAGGACGTCGGCGATACGCCGGACGCGCTGGACGAACTCGCGGCGCGCCTGTCGACCTACTTCTCGCATCTGCGCGCCGACGATCCGGGCTCGCTCGGCAACCAGGCACGCGAACGGATGATGGCGCGCTGGATCGCGTGGGCCGTCGCCGAAGCCGACGGGCAGGCGGACGACGTGCTGGTCGTCTGCGGCGGCTATCACGCGCCGGCGCTGGCGACACTCTGGCGCACGCAGCCGGTTGCGTTGCCCGATACGCCCGAACCCGGCGCGATCGACGGCGATGCCGGTGCCGTGCCCGACGAACGGGACGCTGACGCCGGCGCGTGCGAGACGGATTCGACGACCGCCGACGCGGCCGCGCGCAGCGTCCGCTACGGTTCCTATCTCGTGCCTTACACGTTCAAGCGTCTCGACGCGTTCGCGGGCTACGCATCGGGGATGCCTTCGCCGGCCTATTACCAGTGGGTCTGGGCTGACGGCGCGGAAGCGGCGGCGCGGCGCGTGCTCGAGAACGTGATGCAGCGGCTGCGCGCACGCAAGCTGCCGGTATCGACGGCCGACCTGATTGCCGTGCACGTGCGGGCCGAAGGGCTGGCACGCCTGCGCGGCCACGCGCGGCCGTTGCGTTGCGACTGGCTCGACGCGCTGGCCGGCGCGCTGGTGAAGGAGGCGCTCGACGCGCCGCTGCCGTGGACCTATCGCGGGCCGCTGCGGGCCGGCACCGATCCGGTGCTGGTCGAGGCGATGGATGCGCTGGCGGGCGACGCCGCCGGCGAGCTCGCGCCCGGCACGCCGCAACCGCCGCTCGTCGCCGCGGTGCGCGACGAGCTGGCCGCGCTCGGCATCGTGCTGCACGGCACGCTGACGCTCGACCTGCTGACCGACCAGGGGCGCGCGCGCAGCCGCGTGCTGCACCGGCTGGCGCTGCTGCGCGTACCGGGCATCGTGCGCCGCCAGGGCGCGCGGTTTGCGATGTCGGGCGAACGCGACGAAGTCTGGCAGCTCGGCGAGCCGCTCGAGCAGCAGGCGGCGCTGATCGAAGCCGGCGCGTGGGGCGCGACGCTGTCCGACGCGGCACGCGCGCGGCTCGAGGATGAATTGCGTGAGGCGGGCGGCCGCATCGCGCCGCTCGCGGATGGCCTGAACCGCGCCGCGTGGGCCGGGCTGGCAGCGCTGAGCACCGCGCTGCTGGACACGCTGCACGATGCGGTCGCGCGCGAGCAGCGCTTCGAGTCGCTCGCCCCGGCGCTCGGCAACCTGCATACGCTGCTGCGTCACGGCCATCTGCTCGGCATGAACGATGCACCGGTGCTGCGGATCGTCGTCGAGGCCGGGTTCGATCGCGCGCTCTGGTTGCTGGAGCCGGCCGCCGCGCTGCCGCCGGCCGATCTCGACGCCCACGTGCAGGGGCACGTCGCGCTGCGCCGGATCGTGGCCGACGTACTGGCCGGTGCCGACGGTGTCACCCACACGCCGCTCGCGCTCGAGCCGTTGCGCGCGCTGGCCGTCTGGCGGCGCAAGGCGGCCGATACGGCGGCGGCGCCCGCGAGTCGCGGCGCGGCGCTCGGGGCGCTGCTCGGCCTGGCGGGGCAGGCCGGCGTCGACGACGATCAACCCGTCGCCGGCATCGACGACGCGATGGCGCTGCTGCGGGCGATGCCGGCCGCCGCGCTCGGCGATGCGCTCGGCGGTTTGCTTGCGCTGGCGCGCGAGACACTGGCGAGCGCACCGGCTTTCGTCGCGGGCATGGATGCGACCGTACGCGCGCTCGACGACGCCGATTTCGTGCTCGCGTTGCCGGGCTTGCGCAGCGCATTCGCGTGGTTGCCGCCGCGGGAGCGCGGGCAGCTCGCGGACCAGGTGCTCGCGCTGCACGACGCGACGCACCTGTCACGCCGCGTGCTGACGGAGCGGCACGCGGACGATGCCTCGCCCGAGGAGGCCGCGCACGCCGCGCGCATCGAGGCGCAGGTGCTCGGCCGTCTGCGCCGCTGGGGGCTCACGCCCGATCCGGAGGCGTCATGAAGTGCCGCCCGACAGGCCGCCGCGCGTCCGGCTTCTGCTTCCCTCACCACGATGTCGCGCCGTCACGGCACGGTGCGGCGCGTTTTCCGCGAGTCCTGCCATGCCGCTGAACATTCCCGGTCCGCTCGAACGCTGGCGCCTGCTGCTCGGCGAACCGGCCGAAGCCGCATGCGGCACGCCGGGTGCGGACGCGCGAGCCGCCGATGCGGCACTCGACTGGCTGTACGGTCGCGACGACGACCGGGCACAGCGCGGCGAGCGCGGGGCCGGCCTCGGGCCGTCCGCGCTGAGCACGCCGGACTGGATCAACACGATCCACACGCTGTTTCCGAAGGAGGTGATCGACCGGCTCGAGCGCGACGCGGTCGAGCGTTTCGGCATCGACGAAGTCGTCACGAACCTCGAGGTGCTGGAGCGGATCGAGCCGTCCGAATCGTTGCTGCGCGCCGTGCTGCACACGAAGCACCTGATGAATCCCGAGGTGCTGGCAGCCGCGCGGCGGCTGGTTGCCGAGGTGGTCCGGCGAATCATGGAGCGGCTGGCGACCGACGTGCGGCAGGCCTTCAGCGGCACGCGCGACCGGCGCCGGCGCTCGCGGATGAAGATCGCGCGCAATTTCGACTACACGCGCACGCTGGCCGCGAACCTGCGTCACTGGCATCCCGAGCGGCGCAAGCTGTATCTCGACACGCCGGTCTTCAACAGTCGCACGCGTCGCCACGCCGAGCCGTGGGACATCGTGCTGCTCGTCGACCAGAGCGGGTCGATGGTCAACTCGGTGATTCACAGCGCGGTGATGGCCGCGTGCCTGTGGCAATTGCCGGGCATGCGCACGCGGCTCGTGGCCTTCGACACGGCGGTGGTCGACCTGACCGCCGACGTGTCCGACCCGGTCGAGCTGTTGATGAAGGTCCAGCTCGGCGGCGGCACGGACATCGCGAAGGCCGTCGCGTACGCGCAATCGTGCGTCGCGAATCCCGCCCGCACGATCGTCGTGCTGGTCAGCGATTTCTATGAAGGCGGCAGCGGCTATGAACTCGTGCGCCGCGTGAAGGCGCTGGCCGAGAGCGGCGCGCGCGTGCTCGGGCTGGCCGCGCTCGATTCGGCTGCCGAGCCCGCCTACGACCGCGAAATGGCCGCGCGGCTCGTGAACGCCGGCGCGCAAATCGGCGCGATGACGCCCGGCCAACTGGCCGCGTGGCTCGCCGAGAAGGTGCAGGGATGAGCGCGCCGATCCGCGACGACCTCCTCGAACTGACGCCCGAAGCGCTGACGGCGCTCGCCAACGCCGGGTTCGTCAAGCGCGCACAGAAGGATGTCGCCGCCGGCGCGGTGCCGGCGCTGGCCGTCGACGGCGACGGTACGGTGCACGCGTCGTTCGCCGACGGCGTGCGTACCAGCCTGCCGCCGGGCCGGACCTTGCGCGACGCGGCGTGCAACTGCACCGCGAGCGGAATGTGCCGGCATCGCGTGATGCTGGTGTTCGCCTATCAGGCGAGCATGCGGGGGAACGAAGCGGCTGCCCCGGGCGAGGCGCGAGCAGGCGGAGACGACAGGACGGGGCACGCCGATACGCGCGATGAATCGATCCGCAATCCGGACGATGTCGCGAGCGGCGCAAGAGGCGCTGGTTCGGACGATGCGCCGCCGGGCGACGACACGAACGGCACGTCGTCCGCGGATCGCGCATGGAGCCCCGCCGATTTCGACGATGCCGCTCTGGCGGCGAGTTTTGCGCCGTCGGTGCTCGAACAGGCCGCGCGCATGGCGGCCGCGCGGCCCGCCGTGACCGTGCAGCCGTGGTCCGGCGCACAGTCGTCGCCGGTTGCACGCCTGCCGATGTGCACCGTGCGGTTCTTCTCGCGACGTTCGCTCGCGCATGCGCGTTGCGACTGCCGGCAAGGCAGCGGCTGCGCGCACGTCGTGCTGGCCGTCTGGGCATTCCGACAGGCCGGGGCATCGGCCGATGGTTTATCGGAGACGATCGTCGAGGTGCGCCCGCCGGCCGGCGAAGCAGACGATTGTGGCGACGACCGGTCGCCGTTGCGCGACGACGCGGCGCACGCGCTGATCGCCGACCTCGACAGGCTGGTACACGCGCTGTGGCTGGACGGTTCGAGCCAGCCGCCGATCGCGCTGGCCGCGCGCGTGGAGTCGCTGCGCGGCCGCCTGCGCGAGCGCGGCTGGCAGTGGGTCGACGATGCGCTCGACGAAGCCTGGCAGCTCGTGCACGCGCAGCATGCACGCAGCAGCCGCTTCGAGCCGCTGCGGCTCGTACGCGTGCTGGCCGAACTGTGGGCGCGCCTGCGCGCGGCGCTGTCCGCCGCGACGCAGCGCGAGGGGGCCGCCGTGCCGGCCCGCCAGATGCTCGGCATCGGCGTGAAGGGCGAGGTGGAACTCGATCATCTGCGGCTGGTGTCGCTCGGTGTCGAGCTGTGGGCCGACGACGCGGAGGAGGGGGCGAGCGTGCTGTTCGCCGATCCCGATACGCAGACCGTGATGGTGCTGACGCGCAACTGGCCGCGTGCCGCCGACGTCGCGGCCGGCGGCCGTGCGCCGGATCTGGCCGGCCGCCGCGTCGCGGGTTTTCCGTTGCGGCAGATCGCTGCCGGGCAGGTCGTCACGAAGACCGCGAAGCGGCGCGCGAACGGTGCGGTCGACATCGCGGCCGGCATACGGCAGACAGGCGTGCTGCCGCTGTCGCCGACCTCCTGGGACGATCTCGTCGCGCCGATCCGCCAGCCGGGCATCGCGGCGCTCGTCGCGCACCTGCGTGACGCGCTGCCCGACTTCGTGCGGCCGAGACAGGCGGCGAACGGTGCGGCGGCCGGCGCGGCCGGGTCGCTGCACGTGGTCGCGTTCGAGCCGATGGTCGTGCGGTCGGTCCATTGGGATGCGGCCGCCCAGGTGCTGCACGCACGGCTCGCGCAGGGCGAAGGCGGGACGGCCGATGTGGAAGGCGACGATGTGCTGCACCTCGCGCTGCCGCATCGCGCCGTGGCACCCGGCGCGGTCGATGCGCTGGCGCGCGCACTGTCCGGCGAATGGGGCGCGTTGCGCGCGCTGGCGGGCACCGTCCGGCTGCATGCGGGCACGGCCGTGATGCGGCCGCTGGCCGTGTTGACCGCGCAGCGCGCCGTCGTGCTGCAGACCGAGGCGACGGCGCCGCAACCGCTGCCGCTGGCCGGCGGGCGCGAGTCGTTGCCCGCGCTGGTCGCGCTCGCGGAGGACACGCTGGCGCTGCTGGCCGAGTGGCTGCGCCAGGGCATGCGCCATCAGGGCGGCGGCGCGATCGAGCGTGCGCTGGCGCAGGCCACGCGACTGGAGCGGGCCGGCCTCGCGCACGCGGGGCGGCTGCTGCGCGCGCTGGCCGACGGCCTGCGCGGTGCGCAATCGGCGTCGATCCTGGCGCAACTGGGTTCGCTGACGTTGCTGCTGCTGGGCATCGTCGAGCAATGACGGCATGACCGTCGAACGGGCGAGCAGGCGGCGCCCGACACCGCGAGCCGTCGGGCAGGCTGCACGGCTCGCGGGATGAATGAACGAGAGGGCGTCATGGCTGCGTTGCGGCCATGGCATGCGGGCGCGGCATCGTGCCGCGTCGTCGATCCGAGTGAGAGGGAACGGATGCGTCGTTTTGAACTGATCGAAGGCAACTCCAGCAAGTTCTGGGAAGTGGAGCAGGAAGGCTCCGGGCTCAATATCCGCTGGGGCCGCATCGGCACCGCGGGCCAGAGCCAGACGAAGTCGTTCGCGGACGACGCGAAGGCGCGCGCCGCTCTCGACAAGCTCGTCAAGGAGAAGACCGGCAAGGGCTATGCCGAAGTCGCGGTAGCGGCCGGCGCCGGCATCGGCGCGACTGCCGCCAAGCCGCCGGCCGCCGCGTCGTCGGCAACCCCGGCCGCGGTGCCGCAGGCGTCGACAGACGCGGAACCGGCCGCGAACGCGCAACCCGCAGCGGCAAAGGCCGCGAAGGGTGCGCCGGCCACACCGTCGGTCCAGCCGGCGGCATCGACGCCGCCTTCAACGGTTTCCGGCGCCACCGCCGCCGCGCCCTTGCCGCCCGTCGCCGCCGAAGGTTTCGATGCGCAGTGCGAGCGTGTCTTCGAGACCGTGCGCGCGCAGATCGCGAACGGCGACCTGAAGCCCGGCGAGACGTTGACGGTTGCCGTGATCAAGCGCCGCTACGACGTCGGCGACCAGGGCGCCGCGATGGCGCTCGACCTGCTCAAGTCGCGCCGCCTGCTGCATGGCTGGGGAGCGTCGGCGAGCGTGCACGAGCACGGGCAGGCGACTGCCGTGGCGCTCGGCGAGTGGTTGGCGTCCCAGGCGGCCGCCGTGCCGGCGCCTGCCGCACCCGCTGTCGCCGACGCCGGCGCACCGCCGTGGCTGATGCACGGCGATCCCGTGCGGCTGTCGCCGCAGATCCTGCGCGAAGCCTATGCGTCCCGCCGTTTTCCCGTCGAGGTGACCGTGCTCGACGTGCGCGCTGCGTGGCTGAAGATCGAAGGCAAGGACGGGTACTCGATCGACATCGGCGCGACCGACGCGGCGCTGCGCCCGGCCGTCCAGCGGATGCTCGACCGGCTGGCCGCGCGTACGCCGATCGCCGGGCCGGTGGCGGACGCGCAAGCCGACGCCGCGCTGTTCGCGCTGGCGATGACCGTGGGCGACTATCACGGTGAAACCGCGATCGGCCGCCCGGTCGCCGACTACCTGGTTGCGCAATACGGATTGACGGGCGCGGTCGACGTGCTGCTCGACGCGTTGAAAATCCACGTGCACGCCGATTACGACCGTCAGGCGCAGCGCCGCCTCCATCGTTTCTCGACGAATGTCGAAGGCCCGGTGCGCGAGAGCTGGCGCGGGCCGATCGTCGGCGGCGAGGCGGCGCTGCGCGAGCATCTTGCCGCGGCGAGCGAGGCGGAATGGCAGGCCTGCGTCGACAGGATCGAGGCCGCGTTGCCGGCGCTGCACCCGACCCGCCAGCCGATACCCGCACTGTTGTTGCCCGATGCGCCGCAGTTGTCGAATGCGCTGGTGCGCAGGCTGAGCGCCGAACGCGACGTGCCCGATACGCTGCACTGGATGCTGCTGACCGCGACCGATCCCGACGCGATCGCGGTGGTCGGGAGAATCCGGCCGAACAGTTATGGCCGCGAGTTCTGGGGAATGTCGCGGATGGTCGCGACCGTGCTGCGCGAGCGCGGCACGGCCGCGTTCGACGTGCTCGAACGCGGCGCCGCCGCCGACGAGGCGGGCGACGCGCTCGCCGCGATCGGCACGCCCGACGCGGTGGCTGCGCTGGCGAGGGTCGCCAGCGGTTCGAAGGGCGCGCTCGCGCGCCTGTCGCTGTCGCTCGATCGCTGGCCGCTGGCGGGCATGGTTGCGCTGTCGCGGCTTGTGGCCGCCGGCGGCAAGGATGCCGGGCTGCTGACGCCGAGCCTCACGCGCCTGTTGCGTGCGCATACGGCGCACGTCGACGGGCTGCGGCCGTGGCTCGACGCACCGGCCCAAGCCGTGATCGACAAACTTCTCGCGCTGCTGGCCGGCCCGGCCGAGGTCGCCTCGGCCGAGGAATTGCCGGGTGTGCTGGCCGCGCCGCCCTGGCTTGCCGCGCGGCAGAAGCGGGCGGCGGCGCTGACGCTGGAGCCGCTCGAACTGGCGGCGGTCGAATGCTGGGACGAAGCGAAGCGCAACCAGGCGAAAACGCCCGACCAGTGGGAAGCGAAGCGGCTCGCCGCGGCGTCGAAGGACACGATGATGCTGATCGACGGCCTCGGTTTCGACGCGAGCAAAAAATACTACGGGCCGCTCGGCGAGGCGGCGGCGAAGGCGATCCGGCAAGGCGACGCGCCGGCGTTCGTCGCCGCGTGGCGCGCGATGATCGACGCGCGCAAGCGCGAGCGTTACTTCTGGTACTGGCTGCGCGCCGAATACCTGACGCTGTTGCCGGCCGCGGTGGCCGTCGACATCTGGAACGCGGTGGCGGGCGAACACAGCACGGCGGGCGTGAACCTGCTGATGGCGACCTTCGGCCTGCCCGCGTTGCCCGGCCTCATCGCAACCGTGCGCAACAAGCCGACCGAGAATTTCGGCTACGCGCTGAATTACGGCGCCGTCGAATGCGCGCCGATCGCGGCCCGTGCGTTCGCGAAGCTGAAGACCTTGCGCGACGACGGCCGTGCGTGGCTGCTGAAGTTTCCGGAGCATGCAGCCTGCGGCCTGATCGCGCCGTCGCTCGGCAAGCCGGGCGAAGCGCGCGACTGCGCCGGCGCTGCGCTGCGTTTGCTGCAGGCGAACGGCCACGAGGCGTTGCTGATCGACGTCGCCTCGCGTTATGCCGACGACACGGTGCCGCAAGCGGTGCGCGCCGTGCTCGACGAGAGCCCGCTCGACCGTTTCCCGACCAAGCGCAGCAAGCTGCCCGAATTCTGGCAGCCGCGCGGCTGGCGCCGGCCGGTGCTGAAGAACGGCAAGGCGCTGCCGGACGACGCGCTCGACCATCTCGGCCAGATGCTGACGTTCCCGACCGGTGAAGGCGTCTACGGCGGCATCGACGTCGTGAAGGACGCGTGCACGGCGGAGTCGCTGGCCGATTTCGCGTGGGACTGCTTCAACGCATGGCTCGATGCCGGCGCGCCGGGCAAGGAGGGTTGGGCGCTCACCGCGCTGGGCCTGTTTGGCAACGACGACACCGCGCGCAAGCTGACGCCGCTGATCCGCACGTGGCCCGGCGAATCGGCGCATGCACGCGCGGCGACCGGCCTCGACGTGCTGGCGTCGATCGGCAGCGACGTCGCGCTGATGCTGCTCAACGGCATCGCGCAGAAGGTCAAGTTCCGCGCGCTGCAGGACCGCGCGCGCGAGAAGATCGATGCGATCGCGGAAGCGCGCGGGCTGTCGTCCGAGGAACTGGAGGACCGTCTCGCGCCGGATCTCGGGCTCGACGAACAGGGGACGATGCTGCTCGACTTCGGTCCGCGTGCATTCCGGGTCGGCTTCGACGAGACGCTCAAGCCGTATGTGCGCGAGACCGGCGCCGACGGCGTGGCCGGCGCGCGGCTCGCGGATCTGCCGAAGCCGAAGAAGACCGACGATCCCGTGAAGGGCAAGGAAGCGGTCGAGCGCTTCAAGGTGCTGAAGAAGGATGCGCGCACCATCGCGAGCCAGCAGGTCGCGCGGCTCGAGGTGGCGATGTGCGGGCGCCGCCGCTGGACGCCCGAGGTGTTTCGCGCGTTTCTCGCCGAGCATCCGCTCGTACGCCATCTTGTCCAGCGCCTTGTCTGGGGTGTGTACGAAGTCGACGACGGCGGCAACTTCGGCGGCACGCTGAAGGCCTGCTTCCGCGTGGCGGAAGACGGCACGGCGGCGACTGCCGACGACGATGCATTTACGTTGCCGGAGGGCGCGACGATCCGCATCGGGGTGCCGCATGCGCTGGAGATCGCGCCGGCCGATGCCGCCGCATTCGGGCAGGTGTTCGCCGACTACGAGCTGCTGCAGCCGTTCGCGCAGCTCGGTCGCGACGTGTACCGGCTGACCGACGACGAGCGCAACGGGCGGCAGCTCGAGCGCTGGAAGGGCGTCAAGGTGCCGACCGGCCGCGTGCTCGGGCTCGTCAACAAGGGCTGGCGGCGCGGCCAGGTCGAGGATGCCGGCTGCATCTGGTATTTCACGAAGCCGCTCGGCGCGGGCAAGGTGATCGAACTGTCGCTGGACCCGGGGATCTTCGTCGGCGCGGTCGACATGAATCCGGATCAGCAACTCGGCGCGTTGCAGGCCGGTTCGCCGTCGAACTGGGGCAGCATTCGCGAGCCCGATGCGCTGTCGACGCTCGACGAAATCTCGGCGAGCGAGTTGATCCGCGATCTGGAGGGGATGCGGGAGTAACACGTGACATCTGGGTTGATGCGTCGGGGCGAACGGGTGTGGCGATCGCGGGTGTCGACAGCGCCCGGTTTCTCGCAAATCAAACTGATCGGGTGTGGTGCAGATTCTCGTTCTCCGGAGATCAAATGCGGAAACCAGAGCAGGGACGTGGCGAATGCGTAAGCGGAGGAAGGCATCTCCCGCGCACGCAATAGCGTCCAGATCTCGAATTCCGGAATGCGTTGCCGATCCGGTGTGATTGCCTTGCCCTGCGGCGTGACGCCCTGACGCTCCATTTGAAGCTGGCGCACCCAGCGGCGCAGTACCGTCTCGCCGACGCCCCCCGAGCGACTCGTTTCCATATGGCTATAGCCTTGGTCGAGCACCAGCCACGCGGCTTGCTGTTTGAATTCCGGTGAAAACGTACGACGTCGTTTGGCATCTGACGGCGCATCCATCCGAGTCGGGCGACGGCGACCTCCGACCAGTCAAGGGGACCGGATCTACCGTGAAGACATGACCTTTCCAGAATCAACTGGGGGCATTCAATCGCGGCACGCAAGCCTGGAATCGATAATAAAAATAAGTAAATATCCTCAAAATATCGGGTTTGCCCGATGGTGCGGTATCGTACAAAGGGAGTCCGAAAAGTGACCGATCATTGGTTCGTCGGATTCGGCGCTGTAAAAATCTCAGAGGTGAAATCTGATGTCGATCATCCAATCAACGACGTTTAGCTGATTAGATGAACGGCATTTAGCACGCAATTATTATCGGGCGCGGGCTCGATCGGGCAGTCGTTCTCGTTGAAATTTCGTACTCCGTGGCATGCGGGCACCGCGACATCCATGCGCGGAAGCACTTGCACGTCCAATGCCCAGCGTCTTTCAGTGGGGCGTCCGCCGAGGCGATGACTGCTCGCATATTGCCGCTGAATGGCGGACGGTGAAAGGCCGATCGATTCATCTCGGTCGACGGGGTTTTATGCGTTTTTTGAGCAGGATTGAATGCATTGGTTTGATTTTGCTTGAGCGATGGATGCGCCGAGTCGTTAAAAGTTTAAATGTATTTAACGTGTTGATCTGCGCCGCAATTGCGGCGTTGTTCGATGCCCCGCTAGATGGATTATCTAGCATTTTGAAACTGGAGAAATGCAATGCAAGAACTGAATCAACAGCAAATCGCACAAGTTTCCGGCGGCTACTACAGCGGCCCGGGCATCCCGTCCGCGTTGGGCAACATCATCGAATGGGGCGGCAGCACCGCGGAGAGCATCGGCAATGCGCTGACGTTCGGCATCTTCGCCGCACCGGTCAAGCAGGCATACAACATCGGCGAGACGATCACCACCGCCGCGGTGAACCTGCTGGACGGCCTTTTCGGCGGCCCGCAGTACTGAGTTGCCTGCATTGAGGCGACGCGGTAGCCGCCGCGTCTCCCGATGATGGAACTGACGATCCGGTATGCACGGGTCTTCTTTGTATACCGGATCGCTTTTGCCTGTTCCGACGCGTGGAAGCGGAATGGACGCCGATACCGATATTGGGCGACATGTTGTTTGGCGACACGTTGGTGAAAATGGAGTTCGGTCTCTTTCGTTCTGAAGCGGCACAGGCTCGGCGCATGCGGGTGCTGGGCGACATCGTGCTGGTGCACCCGCTGTCCATGACGCTGCTGACGGTCGTCGCGATGGTCATGGCCACCTGCGTGGTGCTGTTCTTCGCGTTCGGTACGTATACGCGGCGCACGACGGTCTCCGGCGTGGTGATGCCGGATGCGGGGCTGGTCAAGGTCTATGCATTGCAGCCGGGCATCGTCGTCGAGCGCGACGTGAAGGAAGGGCAGCGCGTGACGCGCGGACAGACGCTCTATACGGTATCGACCGACTTGCAAAGCGCCGCGCAAGGCGCGACGCAGGCCGCATTGATCGCGCAGGCGCGGCAGCGCAAGGCGTCACTGCTCGCGGAAATGGACAAGACCCGCAGCCTGCAGCAGGACGAGCGCGACACGCTGCGCGCGAAGATCGGGAACCTGAAGGGCACGCTCGCGCAAATCGACGACCAGCTCGCGGCCCAGCGGCTGCGTACCTCGATCGCGGCCGACGGCGCAACGCGCTATCGCGGCCTGCTCGCGCAGGATTACATCTCGAAGGACCAGGCGCAGCAGCGCGAGGCCGACCTGCTCGACCAGCAGTCGAAGCTGAACGGGTTGCTGCGCGACCGTGCATCGACGCTCCAGTCGCTTACCGAGGCGAGCAACGAACTGTCGGGGCTCGGCTTCAAGCAGCAGAACCAGCTCGCGCAGATCGACCGAAACGTGATCGACGTCGACCAGAACCTGATCGAAAGCGAGGCGAAGCGCCGGATCGTCGTCACCGCGCCGGAGGCGGGCATCGTCACGGCCGCGATCGCCGACGTCGGCCAGTCGGTCGATACGTCGCGGCCGCTCGCGAGTGTCGTGCCGGGCGGCGCGCGCTGGCAGGCGCACCTGTTCGTGCCGAGCACGGCGATCGGCTTCGTGCGGGTCGGCGAGCCGGTGCTGGTCCGCTATCAGGCGTTTCCCTATCAGAAATTCGGCCAGTACGGGGCTACGGTCGTGTCGATCGCGCGCACGGCGCTGTCGGCGGCCGAACTCGCGAACGACGGTGGCCCGGCGGCGACGCCGGGAGAGGGGCGCGACGCGACCTTCTACCGCGTGATCGTCGCGCTCGACGCGCAGCACGTCACCGCGTACGGCGCGCAGCAACCGTTGCAGGCCGGCATGACGTTGCAGGCGGACATCCTGCAGGAACGCCGGCGCTTGTACGAATGGGTGCTCGAGCCGCTTTACAGCCTGACCGGCAAACTCTGACGGGCGCACGCATGCGATTACTCGATCGACTCTCGTTCGGCCTCGGCCGCAAGCTGCCGATGGTCCTGCAGACCGAAGCGGCCGAATGCGGCATCGCGTGTCTCGCGATGATTGCCGGCTATCACGGCCATCACGTGGATCTCGCGACGCTGCGCACACAGTTTCCGGTCTCGCTGAAGGGCGCTGGCCTCGGGCGCGTGATCGAGATCGCGCAGCGCCTGTCGCTCGGCACGCGTGCGTTGAAGCTCGACATGGCGCAGCTCGGCCAGTTGCGCCTGCCGTGCCTGCTGCACTGGAATTTCAACCACTTCGTCGTGCTGGAGGCAGTGAACGGCAAGACCGCGACGATCCACGATCCGTCGCACGGCATTCGCAAGGTGTCGCTCGCCGACGTCTCGCGCGGGTTCACCGGCGTCGCGCTGGAGCTGTGGCCGAACGCCGGCTTCGCGCCGCGCGCGGCGCGGCCGGCGGTCAGGCTGCGTGAACTGCTGGGCCCGGTGTCGGGGTTGTCGCGCTCGCTCGCGCAGATCCTGGTGCTGGCGATCGCGCTCGAGGTCTTCATGCTCGTGCAGCCGTTCTTCCTGCAATGGGTGATCGACGAAGTGATCGTCAGCGCCGATCGCGACCTGCTGACGGTGCTCGCGCTCGGCTTCGGCCTGCTGCTGCTGATGCAGCAGGCGACCGGCGCGATTCGCGCGTGGGCGCTGATGTATGTCGGCGTCACGCTCAACATCCAGTGGCGCGCGAACGTGTTCACGCATCTGCTGAGCCTGCCGGTGCGCTATTACGAACGCCGCCATCTCGGTGACGTCGTGTCGCGCTTCGGCTCGATCGACACGATCCAGCAGACGCTGACCACGTCGTTTCTCGGTGCGGTGATCGACGGACTGATGACGCTCGTCACGCTGGCGATGATGTTCGTGTACAGCCGCACGCTCGGCCTCGTCGCGCTGGCGACGATGGCGTTGTACGCGCTCATCCGATGGATGTGGTACGGCCCGTTGCGGCGCGCGACGGAGGATCAGATCGTGCACGCCGCCAAGCAGCAAAGCCATTTCCTCGAGACGGTGCGCGGCGTGAAGACGATCAAGCTGTTCAACCGCCAGACGGAGCGGCGCGCGAGCTGGATCACGCTGCTGGTCGAGCAGGTCAATGCGAGCCTGCACGTGCAGAAGCTGCAGATTTTCTATCAGCAGCTCAACGGGCTGCTGTTCGGCATCGAGAACGTGCTGGTCATCTGGCTCGGCGCGCGGATGGTGATGGACGGCCAGTTCACGGTCGGCGTGCTGATGGCGTTCAACGCATACAAGAGTCAGTTCGACAGCCGGGTCGGCAGCCTGATCGACAAGTATTTCGAGGTCAGGATGCTGCAGTTGCAGGGCGAGCGGCTGGCCGACATCGTGTTCGCGGAAGCGGAACCCGACGCGAGCCTGCGCAGCGTGCCGGGCGAAGCGGACTCGCTCGACCCGAGCATCGAGATCGACGGGCTGTCGTTCCGCTACGCGGACGGCGAGCCGCTGGTGCTGGACGGCGTCAATGCGACGATCGCGGCCGGCGAATCGGTCGCGATCGTCGGGCAGTCCGGTTGCGGGAAGACGACGCTGATCAGCGTGCTGCTCGGGATTCACGAGCCGACGGGCGGCGCCGTGCGCATCGGCGGGCTCGACGTGGCCAGGCTCGGCATCGAGCGGCTGCGCGCGCTGGTCGGCACGGTGCTGCAGGACGACGTGCTGTTCGCGGGGTCGATCGCGGAGAACATCAGCTTCTTCGACCCGGAAGCGGACCCGGACTGGGTCGCCGAATGCGCGCGCATCGCGGCCGTGCACGACGACATCGCCGCGATGCCGATGGGCTACAACACGCTCGTCGGCGACATGGGCACCGTGCTGTCCGGCGGCCAGAAGCAGCGCGTGCTGCTGGCGCGCGCGCTGTACAAGCGGCCGCGCATCCTGGTGCTCGACGAAGCGACGAGCCATCTCGACATTCAGCGCGAGATGCAGGTCAATGCGGCTGTCACGCAGCTCGCGATGACGCGGCTCATCGTCGCGCACCGGCCGGAGACGATCGCGTCCGCGCAGCGCGTCATCATGCTGCAGGGCGGGAAGGTCGTGCTCGATCAGTCGACCGCGGCGATGCGCGCGGCGGTCGCGGCGAAGTCGCGTGGCGGCGAGCCGGCCGCGACCCGGCCGGCGCCGCACGATGCCGGTCCGGTGCAGCCGGTGGCGGGGCGCTAGATGATGAAGCGACCCTTCGCCGTCGTGCTGACCGCCGTTGCGCTGGCCGCCGCGCTGCCCGCGGGCGCGCAGATGCTCGACGTCTATCGCACGCGCGACGACGTCGCGGCGACGCAGGCCGGGTCGATGGCATCGGCCACCGCGTGCGGCGCACGGCGCCTCGACGACCGGCCGATCGCGCTCGAGGACGCGATCCTGCTGGCGATCTGCTCCCATCCGCAACTGAGCCGCACGTGGGCGGACGCGCGCGCGGCGACGGCCGAGGTCGGCGTGTCGAAGGCCGCATACCTGCCGACGCTGAACGCGACGGCCGGGATCCAGCGCGACAACGTGAACACGACCTATACGGGCGGCTTTTCCGGCGATCAGCGCAGCACCAGCCGCTACGGCATGCTCAACCTGAGCTGGGTGCTGTTCGATTTCGGCAAGCGCGGCGCGAACCTCGACCGCGCGCGTGCGTTGCTGCGCGCGGCCAATGCGGCACACGACGACGCGTTGCAGAGCGTCTTCTACGACGCGGCGCAGGCGTTCTATGCGCTGCGCGACGCGCAGGCGGCGCTCGAGGCGGCCCAGGCGGTCGAACGTGCCGCGCAGGAGAGCCTGGCCGAAGCGAGCGCGCGACACGACGGCGGCGCAGGCACGCTCGGCGACGCGTTGCAGGCGCAGACGACCTATCGCAAGGCACTGCTCGATCGCGTGAGCGCGGAGGGCGACCTGCAGAACGCGATCGGCACGCTCGCGACGACGCTCGGCGCCGCCGCCGACACGCCGCTGCGCATCGCCGATGCGGAACCGTCGCCCGATCGCGACGATTTCACGCGCGGCGTCGCGAACCTGATCGCCGAAGCGAAGCGCGATCATCCGAAGCTGATCGCCGCGCGCGAGCGGCTCGAAGCGGCGCGCGACCAGATCCGTGCGGTGCGCGCCCAGTCGCTGCCGACGATTTCGCTGATGGGCAGCCTCACGCGCAACAACCCGTCATACCAGCAGCAGCCGTCGCTGTTCCAGTTGCAGAGCAGTCACAGCAACTCGATCGGCATCCAGATTTCGATTCCGCTGTTCGAGGGCTTCGCATCCGGGTATCGCATCGCGGAGGCGAAGGCGCAGGCCGATGCGCAGGAAGCCGACGTGCGCAATACCGAACTCAAGGTGTCGCTCGACGTGTGGAAGAGCTACCAGAGCCTGCAGACCGACACGACGAACCTCGACAACTCGCAGCATCTGCTCGACACCGCGCTGCATTCGCTCGACATCGCCCGCGGCCGCTACAAGGCCGGGGTCGGCACGTTCACGGAACTGCTGAATGCGCAGTCGGCGCTCGCGGATGCGCGCCGGCAGCGCGTGCTAGCGGTGTCGAGGTGGCGGACCGCGAGACTGAAGCTGGCCGAGAGCCTTGGGAGATTGGGATTATGGAACGACGCAGGTTGAACGGCACCGGGCCGAACGCGGGCGACGCGCAAGCGCACGGCTGCGCGTTCCTGTTCCCGGGACAAGGGGCGTTCTACGCGGGCGCGTTGCGGCAACTCGGGCACGAACACCGCAGCGTGCGGCAGACGCTCGACACGATCGACGCGGTCGCGAGCGAGCGGCTCGGCCAGCCGCTGACCGGCGCGCTGTGGCGCGACGACGCGGGGCTCGATACGTGGCTGCGCGACGCGCCCGACCTGTTGCAGCTCGGGATCTTCGGCGCATCGGTCGGGATGTTCGGCGTGCTGCGTGAACGCGGCATCGTCCCCGACCTGCTGATCGGACACAGCTTCGGCGAAATCGCGGCGCTGGTGTGCGGCGGCATGTATTCGATCGAGCAGGGCGCGCGGATCGTGTGCGACAGGATTGCATCGTTGCAGGCCGCGGCACCGGCCGACGGCATGATGGCCGCGATTTCGGCCGGCGCCGACGCGACACTCGCGCTGATCGACGCGAGCGCGCTTACGCACGGGGTGCGCAACGTCTGCATCGCGGTCGAGAACCATGCGTCGCAGACCGTCGTGTCCGGCCCGCGCGACGCGCTGGAAGATTTCGTCTCGGCCTGCGCGGCGCAAGGCGTGACCGCGCAGACGCTCCGGTCTCCGTATGGCTTTCATCATCCCGACCTGGCCGGCGCGCGCGCGCAGTTCGCCGCGCGGCTTGCCGCATATCGACCCGGCGCGCTCGCGATTCCGGTGTATTCGCCGATCCTCGGCCGCCGCTATAGCGGCGCCGACGATCCCGGGATGCGGCTCGCGTCGCATTTCGTGATGCCGGTGCGCTTCGCGGACGCGATTCGCGCCGCGCGCGCGGACGGCATCGACCGCTACGTCGAGTGCGGCGGGCTCAATGCGCTGGCGCGCATCGTCGTGCGCATCGTGGGGCCGGGCGCGGTCAGGACGTTCGGCGGCCCGTCGAACGTGGCAGAGGAATCGAGCGTCGTCACGACGATCACCCGTTATTTCCAGGAGGACACCATCATGAAAGACGATATTCGCATCGGCAACGCCGGCTCCGGCTTCGACGCGTTCTGGCACGCGCGCGGACCGCACATCGTCGACTGGCTCAAGGGCGAACTGCGTCACGCGTTCGACGCGGCGGGCGCGGTGCCGGCAGGGGCCGCACCGACGGCGACGCCATTCGTGCCGCAGCCGGAACCGATCCTCGCGCCCGCGCCGCGCCTCGCGGCAGTGGGCGGGGCCGCGCTGGCGCCTGCTCCGGCGCCGGCGGTGCTGCATGCTCCGGGTGAGCCGGTGACGGCGCCCGCGGCGGTTGCAGCGGCGCGGCCCGCGCACGTGCCGCGCGAGCGGCTGTTCTCGGAGCTCGTCGATATCTACGCGCAGGCGATGGAATATCCGGCCGAGGTGTTCTCCGAATCGATCGAGCTCGAAGCCGAACTCGGTATCGACTCGGTCAAGCAAACCGAGATCATCCAGCGCATCACCGCACGTTATGCGTTGCCGCCGCTGCCCGCGAATTTCCGCAGCGGCGACTTCAAGGCGATGGGGCAGATCGTCGATTTCGTCTACGAGAACCAGGGAAAGGCGCACGCCTGACGGCCGTGGGCCGAAACGTTGGTCGGCAGGGGGGGCCCTGCCCGTAATGACAAGTTCTCGATAGGCAGGCGATCCATGTCGAATACCAGCATGCGCGGCAAGCTCGTTCTCGTGACGGGCGGTGCGAAAAACGTGGGCAAGGCAATCTGCAGGCGTTTCGCCGAGCAGGGCGCGCACGTGATCCTGAATTTCTTCCATTCGCTCGACGCGTCGAAGGAGACGGCCGAGGAACTGCGCGCGCTCGGCGCGACCGTCGACGTGATCCGTGCGTCGGTCGCGCAGCAGACGCAGGTCGACCGGATGTTCGACGAGATCGAACGGCGCTACGGCCGCCTCGACGTGCTCGTCAACAATGCGGCGTCCGGCGCGCTGCTCGGCGTCGACGAGATCGGCGCCGAGCATTTCGATCGCGCGCTCGACACCAACCTGAAAGGCGCGTTCTGGTGCGCCCGCCGCGCCGCGGCGCTGATGGCGCGTTCGGGCGGCGGCGCGATCGTCAATGTGTCGTCGGTGGGCGCGACGCTCGTGCCCGCGAACTATCTGGTCGTCGGCACCGCGAAGGCGGCGCTCGAATCGTTGACGCGCTATCTCGCGGTCGAGTATGCGGGGCGCCAGATCCGGGTGAACGGCGCATCGTCGACGCTGATCGACGGCGACGTCGCCGCGCAGTTTCCGGACCCGGAGAACACGAAGCGCTCGAGCATCGCGGCGACGCCGCTGAAGCGGCTTGCGCGCGCGGAGGATCTCGCCGATCTCGTCGTGTTTCTCGCGTCGGATGCCGCACGCTGGATCACCGGACAGGTGGTCGTCGCGGATGGCGGGTTGTCGCTGTGCAGCGAGGGATTGTCGCCGCGCGCCGAATGGGCGAACGCCGGGCAGGATGCGGGCGCCGCCGCGGCCGTCGCGCAACCGGCCGCGCCGGCCGACGACGCATCGGAGCGCGACGCGCCGGACAGCGACGACATCGCCGTGGTCGGCATGGGTCTCGCATTGCCCGGTGCGAGCGATCCGGACGCATTCTGGCGCGCGCTGCTGGACGGCCCCGAGCTGTTCGGCAACGTGCCGCCGGATCGTTGGGACTACCGGTCGTTCTACTCGCCGGATACGTCGGCGGAAGACAAGAGCTACCAGTCGCGCTCGGTCTTCATCGAACAGTTCGAGCCGTGCTCGACGGTGCGCGCCGAACTCGACGCCGGCACCGCGCCGCGCGAGCTCACGACGCTGTGGCTGCGCCACGCACTGTGCCAGGCGCTCGACGGCGTGACGCTGCGCGATGCCGACCGCGTCGCGTTCCTGGTCGGCTACACGGCGGACGGCAGCCAGCATCTCGAGGAAGGCATGGTGCTGGCCGCCGCGCGCGAGCGCCTGAACGCGGTGCTGGCCGACGCGGGCGTCGACGCGGCCGAGCGCGCGCGCCGCGTGGCCGCGATCGATGCGGTGCTGAGCGCGCGTTATGCGCGCGGCGCGGGCGATCTTGCGTCGTTCTTCCCGCATCGGGTCGGCCTGAATGCGATGAAAGGCGTGCTGCCGGACGACGCGGAGTACATGATGGTCGACACCGCGTGTTCGTCGTCGCTGTATTCGATCGATCTCGGGATCAAGGCACTGCTGCTCGGCAAGCAGGACGTGGTCGCGTGCGGCGGCGCGTTCGCGCTCGCACCGCGCGGCTCGATCCTGTTTTCGAAGCTGCACGGGCTGTCGCGCAGCGGCGAGGTGCGGCCGCTCGATCGCAACTGCGACGGCGTGCTGTTCGCGGACGGCGCGGGCGTCGTGATCCTGAAGCGCCTGACGCGCGCGCGGGCGGACGGCGACCGCATTCTCGGCGTGCTGAAGTCGTTCGGCTCGTCGTCGGACGGGAAGGGCAAGGCGATCTACGCGCCGAATTCGGCCGGCCAGCGCATCGCGATCGACCGCGCGTATGCGCGCACCGCGACGGTGCCCGCCGACGTCGACTGGGTCGTGGCGCATGCCACCGGCACGCCGGCCGGCGATCTCGCCGAATTCCAGAGCCTGCGCGATGCGATCCGGCGCGATCGCCCGGTGCAGGTGACCTCCAACAAGTCGCTGGTCGGGCATACCGGCTGGGCGGCCGGCGTCGTATCGGTGATCCAGGTGCTGCTCGGTTTGCGCCATCAGGTGATTCCGCCCCAGCATCGCTTCAGCGAACCGCCGCCGGAATTCGATCTCGACGGCACGAACCTGCGGATCCCGGTGGCGCCGGTCGAATGGCCGGCCCGGCGCGATTCGGCACGCGTCGCGGCGGTGTCCGGGTTCGGCTTCGGCGGCACGAACGGCCACCTGATCGTGTCGGAGTACCGCGCCGATCTGCCGGCCGGCGGCGCGAGCGGCCGCTTCCAGCGCGAACCGCTGGCGATCGTCGGGTGGTCGGCGAAGTTTCCCGGTCTCGACGGCGACGCCGAGGTCGAGGCCTGGCTGCGCGGCGAAGGCCGCGCGCCGGACGCGAGCTTCGGGATCGGCTATCCGCTGCCGAGCTTCGCGCGCGTGAAGATGCCGCCGGCCGTGTTGCGCGCGCTCGATCGCTGCCAGTTGATGGCGCTCGATGCCGCGCACGACCTGCGCGAACGTCTCGGCACGTTCTGGCGCGAGCATGCGGACACGATCGGGCTCGTGATGGGGCACATGGGGCCCACGCGCAACGCGGCGCTGTATGCGAGCCGCTGCTATCTCGACGACATCGCGGCGGCGGTGCTCGACGCGACGCGGCCGGACGAGCGTGCGACGACCGAACGCCTGCTGGACGGCCTGCGCGAGGCGACGCAGCGGCTCGTCGCGCCGACCACCGAAAACTCGTTTCCCGGGATGATGCCGAACGTGATCCCGGCGCGCGTCGCGAATTATCACG
Organism: Burkholderia sp. 22088; assembly: GCF_052045915.1. Lineage (NCBI taxonomy): Bacteria > Pseudomonadati > Pseudomonadota > Betaproteobacteria > Burkholderiales > Burkholderiaceae > Burkholderia > Burkholderia sp. 22088. The sequence goes on along the minus strand of NZ_JBQEPY010000005.1, from coordinate 427,063 downwards.
ATCTGCACGGGATGAACATGACGGTGGACGCAGGCCACGCGTCGACGCTCGCCGCATTCGAGGCCGCCGAGCGTTTCCTGTGCAGCGGCGAGCTCGACATGGCGATCGTCGGCGGGATCAACGGCAACGCCGCGGAGGAGGTGGGTCCGGCATTCGGGCTGCCGCTCGCGGAGGGCATCGTGCTGTTCGCGGTGACGACCGTACGGCACGCGCAGGCCGAAGGGCTGCCGGTGCTCGCGGTGGTCGGCGGCGGCGACGCGCGGGCCGCGGTCGAGCCGGCCGCGCCGTGCGATGCGACGGGCCGCGCGGTCACGTATGCGGGCGCCGATGCGGCGATCGACGTGCTGCGCGCGATCGTTGCGCGTACCCCCGACGTGACGCTGGCGCGCGACAGCGGCGGCGACCGGCTGCGCTATGCGCTGCACGTCGCCTGCGAGCCGGCCGCCGCGCAGGCGGCTGCCCCGCGCGAACCGCAAGCCGGAGCCGGGGCCGTGCCGGTGCAGGCCGTGCAGCCGGTGCCTGCGCCGGTTGCCGCGCCCGTCGGACCCGGTACGTTGCTGCCCGGCGCGTTGCGCCGGACCGGCGTCGCGGCCGACGGCGAGCCGCTCGGCGTCGCACGATACCGGATCGAATGGCGCGATGCGCCGTGGCGGCCCGCGGGGCGGTCGACGCCGTTCATCGCGCCGCGTTGCGTGATCGTCACCGACATGCCGGAAGCGCTCGCCGCGCAGGCCGATCCGGGCCCCGGCTGCGTGGTGCTGTCGACGCGTCCGTTCGCCGCGAGCCGGCCGGGCTGGCACTGGATCGAGCGAATCGACGAAACGGTGCTCGACGGGCTGCCCGACGACATCGGCCACGTACGCGTGCTGACGTCGCTCGATGCCGGCACGCTCGCGCCGGGCGCCGCGGCGCCGGCCGCGCCCGCGCGGCTCGCGCTGCACGATCTCGCGTTCCTCGCGATCAAGCGTTGCCATGCGGCGCTCAAGCGCGACGGCAGCTTCGTCGTGCTGCTGCTCGATGCGCTCGCGGGCGAGGTGCCGCATCCGGATGCCGGGCTCTACACCGGTCTCGTGAAGGCGCTTGCGATCGAGATGCCGGAAGCGCGCCCGGTGGCCGTGTTGACCGACGCCCGCTCGCTGCCCGACGCGCTGCGCGATGCCGAGCGCGAAAGCGGCGCACAACACTGGCTGCCGGTCGTCGCGCTGGGCGGCGGGCGTCGCCGCACGCCGCGCGTGATCGACGACGCGGGCGAGCTGCGCGCGGACGAGCGCCTGGCGCTCGGGCCCGACGCGGTCGTCGTCGCGGTCGGCGGCGCCCGCGGGATCACCGGTGAACTGATGAAGACGCTGGCCGCGCATGTGCGCCCGACGCTGTACCTGATCGGCAGCAGCGCGCTCGACGAGGTCGATGCGGACCTGCTCGCGATGGACGACGAGGCGTTCGCGAAGAGCCGCCCCGATTACATCCGCCAGCAGAAGGCACGGCATCCGGAGCAGCCGCTGCCGGCGATCATCCGCGCGTTCGAGCGGCGCGCGGACGCACGCACGGCGTGCATGAACATCGAGGCGATGCGCGCATTCAGCGGCGCGCATCGCGTGACGTACCTGCGCGCCGACGTGCTGGACCCCGACAGCCTGCGCACGGCCATCGACACGATTCTCGCGCGCGAGCCGCGCGTCGACCTGCTGGTCAACGCGGCCGGATTGAACCGTTCCGCGTCGGTGCTCGTGAAGTCGCTGGACGACTTCGTCGCGGTGCGCGACATCAAGGTGCGCGGCTACTGGAACCTGCGCGACGCGTTCGGCGCCCGGCAGCCGCGCCTGTGGTGCAACTTCGGGTCGTTCATCGGCCTGACGGGCCAGGCCGGCGAAACCGACTACGCGTCCGGCAACGACTTCCTGAACACGCAGGCGTCGTATCACCGCGCGGCGCTCGGCCACGACGAATTCACGATCGGCTGGACGCTGTGGCGCTCGGTGGGGCTCGGCTCGAATCCGGTCACGCGCGCGTTTCTCGAGAAGAGCGGCCTGTTCACGAGCATGCGCACCGCGGAAGGGCAGCATCATTTCATGCGCGAGCTCGGTCTCGGCGAGCGCGCGGCGATGTCCGTGCATCTGGGCGAGGCCGAGCGACGGGCGATCGAGACGCACCTGCCCGGCTACTTCGATCTCGACGAAGCTGAAGCGGTGCCCCGCGTCGCCACGCCGCGCGATCCGGATTTCTATCTCGGCCGCGAGCTGGCGCGCACGGACGACAGCGTGACCTTCGAGCGGGTGTTCGATCTCGAGCGCGACGCGTACCTGCAGCATCACGTCGTCAACGGCTTTCCGACGCTGCCGGGCACGTTCGTGCCCGAGGTGGCCGCCGAGGCCGCGCTGCGGCTCGTGCCGGGGCTCAAGGTCGTCGGATTCGCGGACGCGGCGTTCCTGCACTTCCTGCGCGTCTACGACGCGAAGCGGCCGAGCGTGAAGCGCATCCACGCGAGGATCGCCGCGCGCGACGGCGACGCCGTGCTCGTGCACGTGCGGATCTCCGGCGACGTGCTGGCGCCCGGCGGCCAGGTTCTCGTGCGCGACAAGCCGCACTTCGAGATCACCGTGCGCCTGGCCGCGGCCTACGCGCCGGCACCGGTATGGAGCGAACCGCCGGGCGGGACGTTTGTGCCCGTCGCCGATCCGTATCACTTCGACGCGGCGCCCGTGAGACTGACCGGCATGTTCGTGTCGACGACCGACACCGGCATGAGCGAAACGGGCAAGCAGGCGCGCTTCCGGCTGAACGTGCCGGACGGCGCTCCGGTGTTCTCGCGCTTCGTGGTGCCGAGCATCCTGCTCGACGGGCTTGCGCGCGTGGCGGCGCTCGATCATGTCGCCGGCGACTACATCCCGCTCGCGGCGCCGATGTCGATCGGCCGCATCGACCTGTACGAAGCCGGCAACGACTGCGAGCTGGCCGCCCGCCACGCGTCGATCGCGCTGCGCGTGACGCCGCGCGCCTTCGCGCTCGAAGGGCCGGCGAGCAGCGGCAACCGGTTCGTCGCGGTGCGCCCGGACGGCCGCATCCTGATGCAGATGCGCGACGTGACGGGCATCGTGACCGGCTACGTGCACCGCGTGACCGGCGCGTTCGCCACGCGCGGCGAGATCGACGCGCGGCTCGCCGCGCACGCGGCTTCCGAGCAGGTGTCGGCATGAGCACGAAGCGTCTCGCGCCCGGCCCGCGCGGCAGCGTCGTGATGGGCAACCTCGCGGAATACAAGCGCAATCCCGTCACGATGCTGCTGAAGCTTCAGCAGCAGTACGGCGACATCGCCCGCAACCGGCTGGGCCCGTTCCTCACGCATGCGCTCGCGCATCCGGACGGTGTCCAGCACGTGCTGCAGGACAATCACCGCAACTACGTGCGCGGCCGCTTCTACGACAACTTCAAGATGTTCTTCGGCGACGGACTGCTGACGACGGACGGCGAGTTCTGGCGGCGTCACCGGCGGGTCGTGCAGCCGCTTTTTCACCGCAAGCAGGTGGAATCGCATACGGCGGCCGTCGGCGACGCGGCGCTCGCGCTCGTCGAGCGCTGGCTGAAGCGGCCCGCGCATGCGCCGTTCGACGCGGTGGAGGAGATGATGCGCGTGAGCCTGCGCATGCTCGGGCTGATGCTGTTCAACGCGGACATCTCGCGGCATGCGGACGAGGTCGGGCCGGCGGTGCGCTTCGGTATCGAGGCGATGATGCCGCAGGGCAACATGAACGACTTCGTGCCGCGCTGGATGCCGACGCCGTTCAACCGCCGGATCGCACGCGCGCGCCGCGGGATCGACACGATCGTCGATGCGATCGTCGCCGAGCATCGCGCGGGACGCTGCGAGACGAGCGACGTGATCGCGCTGCTGCTCGCCGCGCGCGACCCCGACACGGGCGCGCCGCTGACCGAGCGCGAGGTGCACGACGAGGTGATGACGGTGTTCCTGGCCGGCCACGAAACGACCGGCAGCGGGATGGCGTGGGGGCTCTATGCGCTCGCGCAGCATCCGGACGTGCTGCGGCGGCTGCGCGAGGAACTCGATGCGGTGCTGGGCGGTCGCGCGCCCGCGGCCGACGACATCGCGCGCCTGCCGTATCTGGTGCAGACCGTCGACGAGATCCTGCGGCTCTATCCGCCGATCTGGGGCTTCACGCGCGACCTTGTCGACGACGACGAGATCGGCGGTTATCACGTGCCGGCCGGCTCGTCGGTATTCATGTCGCCGTACGTCACGCATCGTCATCCGGCGCTGTGGGCCAACCCGGACGCATTCGATCCGGAAAACTTCGGATCGCACGCGCCGACGCGGCACAAGTACGCGTACTTTCCGTTCGGCGGCGGGATGCGCAAGTGCATCGGCTATCAGACCGCGCTGCTGCAGATCCGCGTGCTGATCGCGGTGGTCGCGCAGCACGTCGATCTGAGCGCGGTGCCCGGTCGTTCGCTCGACACCGGCGCGACGATTTCGCTGCGCCCGCGCGACGGCATCCAGCTGGTCGCCCGGCCGAGATCGCGCGAGCGCACGAGCGCCGCGCCTGCCGGGCGCGATGCGCGCGTGCCGGCTTCGCGCGGTGCGGCGTGTCCGTTCACGGGTGCGCCGGCCGCGACGGCAGCGACGGCCGGCGGCGAACGGGCGGCAAGCGTGGCGACGGCGGCCGCGCCCGGGCCTGCCGTCGGGCCGACGCTGGCGCCCGACGTGCTGGCGTTTCTGCAACGTGACGCGACGGCGTCCGAAGCACGGCGTGACGCCGGCGTCGACATGAACGACGCACCGACCCACCGCTTCACGTGGCGGCCGGTCGAGATCGAACCGCTGCCGGAACGGCCGGCGGCCGAACTGAGCGGCAAGCGGATCGCGATCGTCAACGGCCTCGGCCGCACGGTCGAGCGCGTGGTGGCGGCGCTTGTGCGCGCCTGCGCGAAGCCGGCGGTGTTCGCCCCGGCCGACGGCGTCGATCCGGCGGCGGCCGCGAACACGTTCGTTGCACAGTCGGGCCCGTTCGACGGGATCGTCGATCTCGGCGTCGAGGCGCCGTTTTTGCTCGACGTGCGCGATCAGTGGGAAGCGCCGCTGCGCCGCACGGTCGCGTTGCTGCAGGCGTGCTACGGCGACTGGGTGCAGGAGGAAGCGACGTCGCGGCTGTTCTATCTCGCGCTCACCTGGCAGGACGGGCTGATGGGATACGGCGACGATGCGCTCGTGCAGCCGCTCGGCGGATTGTGGGCGGGGCTCGCGAAGACGCTGCCGCAGGAACTGCCGAACTGCAACGTGCGCGTGCTCGACATCGCGCCGGACGAAACCGGTCGCGTCGACGGGTTGATCGCACGCGAGCTGTATCGCTGGGGGCGCTTCGAGGTCGGCCATCGCGGCGGGCGCCGCCACACGCTCGTCGCGACCCGCGACGACCTGCCGGCGCAAGCGGCGCCCGACTGGGGGCCCGACGACGTCGTGCTGTTCTCGGGCGGCGCACGCGGCATCGGGTTCCTGGCCGCCTGCGAGATCGCGAAGCGGTATCGCTGCACGGTGATCGTCACCGGGCGCGACGCGCCGCCGGCCGGCGACGAGCCGTGGCTCGCGCTCGACGATGCGGGCTTCAGGCGCTACGGGCTCGACCTGCTGCGCCAGGCGACGCCGGAGCGGCCGCCCAAGGCGATCCGGCACACGCTGCAGCAACTCGAACGGCGCCGCGAGCTGAAGGCGTCGCTCGACGCCGCGGCCGCGCTCGGCCTGCCGGTGCGCTACCGGATATGCGACGTGACCGATGCGAACGCCGTGCGCGCGCTGTGCGACGCATTCGGCGCGCGGTTGCGCGGCGTGATCCATAACGCCGGCATCGACCAGCCGGTGCGGTTGCCGCGCAAGTCCGCGGACGAATTCGTCGGCACCGCGCGCGTGAAGGTGCTCGGCTTCATGAACCTGTACGCGGCGGTGCGCGAGCGGCCGCGTGTCGACTGCTTCGTCAACGTCGGCTCGCTGACCGGCCGCTGGGGCGGCATGACGGGCGAGACCGACTACGCGGCCGCGAACGAGGCGCTCGCGCGGCTCGGCTGGTGGGCGCGCCGCGATGCGCCCGGGCGCAACGTGAAGACGCTCGTGTGGCCGACGTGGGACGGCGTCGGCATGATCACGAACCTCGCCGTCACGCGGCGTTATGTGACGCCGATGCGCATCGCCGACGGCGTCAGGCACTGGCTTGCGGAACTCGCGCAGCCGGCCACGCTCGCGGCGTCCGGCGGCGGCGAACCGATGTACATGGGCGCCGTCGGCCGTGCGCTGACGCCGATCCAGCTGCGCGGCTTCGATGCGGTCGACGGCTTGCCGAATCTCGGCGAACTCGCGACACGCCGGCACCACGCGGGCGAGCCGCGGCGATTCCGGCCGTTCGCGTTTTTCTCGACGCGCTTTCGTGCGGCCAACGCGCCCTATACGCGCGCATTCCGCTTCGGCGGCCGCGCGGCGGTGCCCGTGTCGCTGCTGCTCGAGCACGCGCGCGTCGTGGCCGACTGGGTGGCGCCGCCCGACGGCGAGCGCGCGTACCTGCATGAAGCCGTCGACGTGACGATCGCGCTCGATGCGCTCGCCGACGCGCTCGACGCCCACGGCGATCTCGCGCTCGACACCGACGTGACCGGCCGCACGGCCGGCGACGGCTGGCACGTGACGGTGCGGTGCGCCTCGCTCGCCGGCCGCGTGCTGCTCGATGCGACGTTCGTGTACCGCAGTCATCCGCCCGCGGGTGCGACCGTGCCGCTGCCGCACGACGGGCAGGACGATGCGGTCCGGCCGGCCACGTGCGCGATCTGGCGCGGCGACCTGCTGCCCGACGCGGACTGGCGCGGCGGCATCGCGCAGGTCAGGGCCGCCGACGCCGACGCGTTGTGGCGCGCGCCGGGCGAGGGCGACGCGCGCGGCGCGGCGCCGTGCCCGCAGATCTGGCTGCCGGTCAATCATCTGGAGAACGTGTTGCGCGTGCTGCTCGGCGCGTGGCCCGAAGACGGCGAACCGCCGCGCACGTGGCGCATCGGCGGCATCGCATTCGGCGCCGCGCGTGCCGCCGACGCCGAATTGCTGCTGTGCTACCCGGACGGCCGCTTCGCGATCGCCGATCGCGGCGGCGCATCGATCGCCGATCTGCGCGATGCGCGGCTGGCCGGCGCGACCGGCCCGCAGGCCGGGCCGGTTCTTTGAACGGAAAGGGGAGATCCACCATGACGGAGCGCAACGACGGCGCGCGGTACTGCATCATCGGCGCGGGCGCGGCGGGGATCACCGCCGCGAAGAACCTGCTCGCGGCCGGAATCGGCTTCGACGTGATCGAGCGCGAGGACGACGTCGGCGGCAACTGGTACTACGGCCGGCCGAGCGGCGCGGTGTATCGCTCGATTCACATGATCAGCTCGAAGCGGTTTTCGGAGTACACCGACTTTCCGATTCCAGACGACTACCCGACGTATGCGCGCGGCGACCAGGCGCTCGCGTACCTGCGGGCGTACGCGCGGCGCTTCGGCGTGTACGACCGGATCGAGTTCGGCCGCTCGGTGCTCGAGATCGCGCCGCTTGCCGGCGGCTCGGGGTGGCGCGTCGAGCTGGACCGCGGCGAAGTGCGCACCTATCGCGGCGTGATCGTCTGCAACGGGCATCTGTCGCATCCGCAACTGCCGGACTATCCGGGCCGCTTCGACGGGCTGCAGCTGCATTCGTCGCAATACCGCACGCCGGAGATCTTTCGCGACCGGCGCGTGCTCGTGGTCGGCGCGGGCAATTCGGGCTGCGACATCGCGGTCGAAGCGTCCCACCATGCGCGCGCGGTGTTCCACAGCACGCGGCGCGGCTACTACTACTGGCCGAAATTCCTGTTCGGGATACCGGCCGACCAGTGGGCCGAATGGCCGCTGCGGCTGCGCATGCCGCTGTGGGCGCGCCGCTTCTTCGGCGAGCGGCTGCTGCGGCTGACGACGGCCGGGCAGCCGGAGGACTACGGGCTGCGCAAGCCGGACCACAAGCTGTTCGAGTCGCATTTCATCATCAACTCGACGCTGTTCTACCACCTCGGCCACGGCGATCTCGATGCGCGGCCCGACGTGCGGGAACTGAAGGGCGATCGCGTCGTGTTCGCCGACGGCCGCGAGGAGCCGGTCGACGTGATCGTCTACGCGACCGGCTATCGACCGAGCTTTCCGTTCATCGACCAGGCGCATCTGCAATGGCGCAAGCAGCAGCCGTCGCTGTACCTCAACATGTTCGATGCACAGCATCGCGACCTGTTCTTCATCGGGCTGTTCCAGACGTCGACCGGCAACTGGCCGCTGATGGACTACCAGGCGCAGTTGCTCGCGCGCTATCTGCATGCCCGCGACGCGGCGCCGCGCAAGGCCGCGCACATCGACCGGCTGATCCGGCGCGGAAAGTCCGACTGGAGCGGCGGCATCGCGTTCCATCGCACGCCGCGGCACGTGATCGAGGTCGAGCATTTTGCCTACCGGCTGCAGTTGCAGCGGCTGATACGCGGCCTGCCGGCCGTGCCCGGCGCGGCAGGCGCGGATGCGCGCGCCGCGCAGGCAGCGCAGGAAGCGCCGGCGGCGCCCGTGCGCGCGGGAGGTGCGTCATGAGCCTCGTGAGCGTCGAACACCTGTCGAAGACCTACCTGCTCGACAGCGTGCGCGTGACCGGGCTCGCCGACGTGTCGGCGACGCTCGAGGCCGGGCGCTTCACCGTGTTGAGCGGGCCGTCGGGCAGCGGCAAGACGACGCTGCTGAACATGATCGGCTGCATCGACCGCCCCGACAGCGGGCGCGTGACGATCGCTGGCCACGACACCGCGTCGCTGTCCGACGATGAGTTGTCCGATTTCCGCGCGCGCCATGTCGGCCACGTGTTCCAGACCTTCAACCTGCTGCCGGTGCTGTCCGCGTACGAGAACGTCGAGTATCCGCTGCTGATGGCGGGCTGGCCGCCGGCGCGGCGCGCGGCGCGGGTGCGCGACCTGCTCGACGCGGTCGGGCTGGCCGACAAGGCGCGGCACCGGCCGAGCCAGCTGTCGGGCGGCCAGCGGCAGCGGGTCGCGATCGCGCGGGCGCTGGCGGCCGAGCCCGCGATGGTGCTGGCGGACGAACCCACCGCGAACCTCGACAGCGCCACCGGCCACGCGATCATCGCGCTGATGCGCACGATCCAGCGCGAGCGCGACGTGTCGTTCATCGTGTCGTCGCACGACCCGCAGGTGGTGGGCGTCGCCGACGAGGTGATCCGGATTCTCGACGGCCGCATCGTCGGCCGGGAACGGGCCGGCGACGGCACGGCGGCGCAGGAGGTGGGCCGATGATCCATACGCTGATGCTCGCGCTGCGCAACCTGCAGCGCAACCGCCGGCGCTCGCTGACCACGCTGCTTGCGATGATCGTCGGCGTGAGCGCGATCCTGCTGTTCGGCGGCTTCAGCCGCGACATCACGCTCGGGCTGCAAACCGACTTCGTGCAGCGCAGCGGTCACCTGCAGATCCAGCGGCAGGGCTATTACCTGTACGGCACGGGCGATCCGGCCGCGTACGGGATCCGCCGCTATGCGGCGCTGATCGACCTCCTGCGGCGCGACCCGCAGCTCGCGCCGATGCTGCAGGTCGTCACGCCGACGCTGCAGTTCGGCGGCATCGCCGGCAATTTCGCGGCCGGCGTGTCGCGCACCGTGATGGGATTCGGCGCGATTCCCGACGACCAATACCGGATGCAGCAGTGGAACGCATACGGTTTTCCGCTGCGCCCGCGCGCGTTCGCGCTGCGCGGCAGCGCCGACGATGCGGCGGTGGTCGGTCTCGGCGTCGCACGCGTGCTGCACCTGTGCGGGCCGCTGCACGTGGCGGATTGCCGCGATGCGCCGCCGGGGCCGGCCGCGCCGGCCGCCACCGGCCCGGACGCGAGTGCGCCGGCCGACGTGCTCGCGCTCGCGCAGGGCGAGGCCGGCTCGCAGCCGGCCGGCGACGGCGCGACCCACATCGAGGTGCTGACCGCGAGCGCGGGCGGCGCGCCGAACGTCGGCCGCTTCTCGGTCGTGAAGGCCGAGCAGCAGGGCGTGAAGGAGCTCGACGACGTGTATCTCGCGGTGCGTCTGCCGCAGGCGCAGCGGCTCGTGTACGGCGGCGCCGAGCCGCGCGCGACCGCCCTCGAGATCCAGCTCGCGCGCACGGCCGATCTGCCGGCGGCGCGCGCGCGCATCGAGCAGCTGCTGCGCGGCGGCTTCGACGGCCAGCCGCTCGACGTCGTCGATTTCGCGACGCTGAACCCGTTCTACGACCAGACCAACCGGATGTTCTCGGTGATCTTCGGTTTCGTGTTCGTGCTGATCAGCGCGATCGTGCTGTTCGTGATCAGCAACACGATGAGCACCGCGATCATCGAACGCACGGTCGAGATCGGCACGCTGCGCGCGATGGGCATGCGGCGCGGCGGCATTCAGGCGCTGTTCGTCTGCGAGGGCGCGCTGCTCGGCGTGGCCGGCGCATCGCTCGGCGTGCTGGCGGCGCTCGCGATCGCCGCGGCCGTCAATCACAGCGGGCTGGCCTGGACGCCGCCCGCGCGCATCGACGCGGTCGCGCTGACGGTGCGCGTGTGGGGCGAGTGGCGAACCATCGCCGTCACGTTCGCGGGGCTCGCATGCGTGGCCGGGCTGTCCGCGTGGCTGCCGTCGCGGCACGCGGCGCGGCTGTCGATCGTCGATGCGCTGCGGCATGTATGACGCCGCGCGGATGCGGTCTTTTTCGTTCATTTCACTTTCGGGGAGAGCGCACGTGCGTCGCCTGTTCGTTTCATGCTGTCTGAGTCTTTCATTCCTGGCCGGTGCCGCGCACGCGCAGCCGGCGCCCGATCCGCAGAAGGTGCTCGCGGCGAGCGACGCGATCCGCGCGCCGGCGAAATCGTTCGTGCTGACCGCGACGCTGATCGAGTATCGGTCGGGCAAGCAGGTGGACGGCAATACGCTGTCGATCTATTCGAAGCCCGACGCGCCGGGCGGCGCGTTCCGCACGCTGGTGCGCTTCGTCGCGCCGGCGCGCGACACGGGCAAGCTGATGCTGAAGAACGGCAACGACCTGTGGTTCTACGATCCCGCGAACCAGGCGAGCGTGCGGATCTCGCCCGACCAGCGGCTGCTCGGGCAGGCCGCGAACGGCGACGTCGTGACGGTCAATCTCGCGCACGACTACACGGCCGAGCTGAAGGGCGTCGAGGACATCGCCGACGGCGACCGGCAGACCCGCCGCGCATACCGGCTCGCGCTCACCGGCCACGGCGACGGGCTGACGTACCGCCGCATCGAGATCTGGATCGACGCGGCGAACAACCGGCCGCTGAAGGCGCGCTTCTATTCGGAGAGCGACCGGCTGCTGAAGACCGCGTTCTACCGGCGCTACACGATGCAGCTCGGCGTCGAGCGGCCGACGGAAACGGTCATCATCGACGGGCTCGACAGCAACTGGGTCACGGTCATGCGTTTCTCCGACTACGCGTGGCGCGACATTCCCGATGCATGGCTGCAGCGCGACTACCTGTCCCGCTTCCAGGCGCAATGACGGTGCGGCGTCGATGCCGGGTCGCGGCGCTCGCGTTCATGCTGCTGCCGGCGCTCGCGCGTGCGGCGGCGGCCGGCGCGGAGGCGACGGGCGGTGCAGGCGGTGCGGGCGGCGTGGATGCGGCCGATGCCGCGGCGCTCGATCTCGCCGACCGGTCCGCCGCGGCGCCGGCCGATACCGCGAAGCCGTGGAAGCTCGACGTGCAGGACGCGTTGCGCGCGAGCCGCTATCGCGACGGCGCGCACGCCGGGCGCAACCAGCTATCGGTCGAATTCGAGTACGGGCAGTGGCTGACGCCGACGTTCGCCGCGCACTTCTCGATGCGCTTCGACCGCTTCGATCCGCTCGGGACGTCGCGTACGTCGTCGCGCGACGTGACGCTCGTGAAGGAGGCGTACGCGAGCTGGCGCGCGGCGCCGACGTTCGTCGTCGACGCGGGGCGCGTCAACGAGCGGCTCGGCGCGGCGATCGGCTACAACCCGACCGACTTCTTTCGCGCGGGCGCGGTGAGCCTCGACGTGCCGCCCGATCCGGACAGCCGCCACACGAACCGGCTCGGTACGGTCGCGCTGCGCGCGCAGCAGGTGTGGGACACGGGCTCGCTCGCGGCGCTGCTGTCGCCGCGGCTCGAGCGCCGCAGCCTGCCGGGCGATCCGGCCGCATCGTCCGACCTGCAGCGCACCAACGGCGTCGATCGCTGGATGCTCGTCGCGAGCCAGCGGCTCGCCGCGACGATCCAGCCGCAATGGATCGTCTACGGCGAAAGCGGGCAGGCGCCGCAGTTCGGCCAGAACCTGAGCGTGCTGCTCGGCAACTCGGTGGTCGCCTACGTCGAATGGGCGGGCGGCTACCGGCGCTCGCTGATCGCACGCGCGACCGGCGCGGCCGGCGACAGCGCGTTTCGCACGAGTTCGTCGGTGGGCGCGACCTGGACGCTGCCGATCGACCTGTCGCTGAGTGCCGAACTCCAGAGCAACGGCGGCGGCGCGGACGCGTCGCAATGGCGCGCGCTGCAGCGCGCGAACCCGGCGGCCTGGGGCAGCGCGGTGCAGACGTCGATCGCCGCGCAGGAGCTCCAAACCCGTCACGGCGTGTTCCTGATGGCGACATGGCGCAATATCGGTGTGCGCCGTCTGGATCTGTCGGGTTTCGTGCAGGCCGATCTCGGCGGCGGCCGGCAATACTGGCTCGAGCTGCGGCGGCGCTTCGACCGGTTCGACATTGCGCTGCAGTGGCTGCATCAGGGCGGCCCGTCGTGGAGCCGCTTCGGTGCGATGCCGGAGTCGGCCAGCGTGCAGGTGCTGGGCATTTTCTATCGATGAAGCAAGGAGAGTTCGAATGAGCAAACGCGCGCTTCAGGCGGCGACCGCCGTGCTTGCGCTGGTCCCGTCGATCACCGGGGTACTCGGCATGATGGGCATCCACGATCCGTTGTACGCGTCGCTCGGCATCGCGCTGCCGGCCGACGCGACGCTGGACGGCAACCTGCGCTTCTACGCGGGCGTCTGGCTCGGGCTCGGCCTCGCGGCGTTCTCGGTGATCCCGGGGATCGAGCGCCAGGGACGGCTGTTCGCGACGCTGTGGACGATGATCTTTCTCGGCGGCATCGGACGGCTGATTTCGCTCGCGACGCTCGGGCTGCCGTGGCCGCCGTTCGTCGGCTTCACGGTGCTCGAAGTCGTCGGCGCGCCGTTGTTCATCGCGTGGCAGCGGCGCGTGGCCGCGCACGCAACCTTGGGGAACGCGCATGCATGACATCGATATCGCGAGACGCGCCGCGCCGGTGCGACGCCTTTGGCGCGCGTGCGCGCGCCTCCTGGCCGGTGCCGCGCTGCTCGCCTGCGTCGGCCTGGCCGCACCCGCGGCCGGCGCGCAGACGGCGGCCGGCGCCGCGCTCGACGACTACGCGGCGACCCGCTACCCGATCATCCTCGTGCACGGCCTGACCGGCACCGACGACTATTTCGGCGTGGTGCCGTACTGGTACGGGATGCAGGCCGACCTGCAGCGGCATGGCGCGACGGTTTACGTCGCCGACCTGTCGGGGTTCCAGAGCGACCTCGGCCCGAACGGGCGCGGCGAGCAACTGCTCGCCTACGTGAAGCAGGTGCTGGCGGTCACGGGCGCGGCCAAGGTGAACCTGATCGGGCACAGCCAGGGCGGGCTGACGTCGCGCTACGTCGCATCGGTCGCGCCCGCGCTCGTCGCGTCGGTCACGACGATCGCGACGCCGCACCGCGGCTCGCAGTTCGCCGACTTCGTGCTCGCCGCGCTGAAGCTCGACCCGACGGGCATCTCGACGCCGGTGTTCGGCGCGCTCCTGAACCTGTTCGGCGTCTTGACCAGCGACACGCACAACACGAACCAGGATGCGATCGCCGCGCTCGATGCGCTCGGCACGGCGCGAACCACGCGGTTCAACCAGTTGTTCCCGAGCCCGGGCCTCGGCGCCGGTGCCTGTCGCACCGGCGCGCCCGTCGAGACGATCGGCGGCAACGTGCATCTGCTGTATTCGTGGAGCGGCGCCGCATACCAGCCGGTGTCGCTGCTCGGCATCGTGACGGGCGCTGCCGACACCAGCGTGATTCCGGTCATCGATCCGGCGAACCTGCTGGATCCGTCGACGCTCGTGTTCCTGACCGCCGGCAACGTGATGGCGCTGGCCGGTGCGGGGCCGAACGATGGCTTCACGTCGACCTGCAGTTCGATGTTCGGCACGGTGATCTCGACGCGTTACCACTGGAATCACTTCGACGCGATCAATCAGTTGCTCGGCATCCGCGGCGCGTACGCGGAAGATCCGGTCGCCGCGCTGCGCGTGCATGCGAACCGGCTGAAGCTGCAGGGTGTTTGAGCGATGACGGTCCGGACGATGCTGTCTCGCGTCGCGCTCCATGGCGCCGTCGGCACGCTCGCGGCCGCGGCGGTATGGCATGCGCTCGAGCGGCCGGCGGCGTCGACGCAGGCCGTCGCGCTGCCTGCCGCGCGCGCCGTGGTGCCCGACGCGGCGGTGCCACGGCCCGTGCCTGCGTCCTCCGACGTCGCGCCGCCCGCGTCGCTGGCGGGGTCGCGCGCGCCGCGCCTGCCGGTCGGTCCGGACGGGCGTCTCGCGAAACGACGGGCGGTTCGGGATTTCTTCGATTACTTCCTGCTCGCGCAGCACGACCTGACGCCGGCCGCGCTCGACGCGCTGGTCGCGCGGGAGGTCGCCGCGCAGCCGATCGGCGCGCCGGCCCAGCGCGAAGCGCTCGACCTGTGGCCGCGCTATCGCGCGTGTCTCGCCGCGCTCGATGCGCAGCCGGGCACCGTGCAGCCCGGCACGCGTATCGATCCGGATGCGATCGCGGGCGAGCTCGAACGACGGGCGGCACTCGCGAGCCGCTGGCTCGGCGATTGGAGCACACCGTTCTTCGCCGACGCGTTCCGGCAGCAGCATGACGACCTCGACCGGATCCGGATTGCGCGCGATCCGGCATTGAGCGATGCGCAGAAGCGTGAACGCCTTGCGGCGCTCGACCAGGCGCTGCCGCCGGACATGCGCGACGCGCACGAGCAGCTCGCGCGGCAGCGCGAGGCGGTCGCGGCGGTTGCACGGCTCGACGCGCGTCGCGCGACACCCGATGCGCTGCGTGCGCAGCTCGGCGCCGACGTCGCCGCGCGCGTCGTGCGGCAGCGGCAGGACGACGATGCGTGGCAGGCGCGCTATCGCGACTATGAGGCCGAACGCGAGCGGCTCGTCGCGCAGCAGCTTGCGCCCGATGCGCGTGATGCCCAGCTCGCGCAATTGCTGCAGCGCGATTTTCCGGATCCGGCGGACGCATTGCGTGCCGCGTCGCTGGGCGGGGACCGCGCGGACATCACCGCTCGCCAGCGCGCGCGATAGCCGCCCGGCGCCGACATCCCCGGCAAGCGCCGTCATGGATATTCCACGTTCGCCATTGGAGAAGTGTGGGATATGTCACTCAGTCCGCATTATTTCGATGGAGGAATGATTTTTATTTTCAGGATTAACTGAATTCCGTCGAATTGGCCGCTATTCGTAATTTTCAATGATTCACCGGGACGGCACCTTTGCAAGGGCAATATTTAAATCGCCGATAATTGATTGACCATGCAAATATCTCGGAGTAACGCCTGAAACTGTCAAATTACTTCATGTAACAAAGCCGGAGTGGCGCGCACGACGGGGCTGCGTGATATCTTTTTGTCCAATTAGACCGTAAGGAAAACGGCAAAACCGGAAAACCGGTTCGTTTCAACGCTGCATGAAGATTCGGTGGCCGAGGGGCAGGAATACAACGTACGAGGTGCACCGTGATACATCAGGCCGACAATGTCATCGAGTTGCCGCATGCGCTTGGTGCCAATCAATTCCTGGCTGCGCTCGACGGAATTAGCCGTGCGGAATTGGCGCCTCATTTGATGCTTTCGAATCTCAAGACCGGCCAGGTGCTGTGCGATGCCGGCGAGAATCTGGAGGCCGTTTATTTTCCGGTGACGGCGGGTATTTCCCTCCAATACACGACAGGCAGCAAGACGACGCTCGGCGTGACGGAAATCGGCCGCGAAGGCATCGTGTGCGACGACGTCATCGGCAGCACGACGCAGCGCCGCGTCGTCGTCTATCACGGCGGATTCGCGTATCGGCTGTATGCGCGCCGTTTCGCCGACGCGTGCGACGCATCGCCGGCGATCAGGCGGCAGGTCTTCGTGCGGATGCAGCTGGTGCTGGCCCAGGCGTCGCAGGTCATGTTCTGCAGCCGCCATCACGTGATGCGGCATCAAGTGAGCCGCTGGCTGCTGATTGCCTACGAGCGCTCGCGCAGCATCGAAATCCCGGTCACGCACGGCATGCTGGGCCAGATGCTCGGCGTGCGCCGCGAGACCATCACCGATACCGCGCGACAGCTCCATGAGCTTGGCGTGATCCATCAGCATCGCGGCGCCATCGTGCTGACGGATCTCGCCCGTCTCGCGGGGCAGGGCTGCGACTGCCATCGGGTCATCCGCGACGAAACGTGCCGCATTCTCGCGATCGATGCCGGTACCGAGGCCGGCGTCGGGTTGTCGCGACGCGTCCGGACGACCTAGTTGCAGGCGCATCCTGCCGCGCGGCCGGCACCGGCGTGCCGCCGCCGCTGAATGAGCGCCGGCGCGTCGCGCGCATGGAAGGGGAGAGGTCCGAACGCAAGACGCGTCGCGACGCGGCTGGCCGGCGGCATCGAGAAGAATCAGAAAAGCAGTCAATCGGGTATGGAAAACATTTCGAAGCTCCAGAGTCAGCGCAGCTCGTTTCACGTGTGGCCATGGAGTCCGGCGCTCGGCATCCTGCCGATCGTCGTCGTGATCGTCGCGCTGGCCGGGTTCGTCGCCGTCAGCCTGATCGTGATCATGTCGCTGCGCGTGTACGTCGGCGGCGAAAGCAGCTGGTCGAAGGCGCAGAAGGACGAGATCATCCTGCTGTCCCGCTACGGACAGACCGGCGACGAAAAACTGTTCGACGATTACCTGGCGGTTGACCGCACCCTCACGTTTCTCGGCGTTGCCCGCCGCGCGATGATCAGCGTGCCGCCGGACCACCGCGTGGCGCGCCAGGCGCTGATCGAGGCGGGCATCAATCCTGTCGATGCGGTGGCGGTGGTATGGTTCTATCCGATCCTGAGCAGCTTCGCGCGCCTGAACGCAGCGTTGCAATACTGGGAGGACGCGGACCGGCAGCTGGTCAACCTGCGCGCGATCGCCAACGCGTTGCGCGATTCCGTGCAGGCGGGCGACGTCCGGCGCACGAGTCGCCTGAACCGCGCGATCTGGGACTTCAACTCACACATCGAGCCGCTGCCGAAGCGCTTCTCCGACGAACTGAGCGCCGAATTCCGTTCGGCCGTCATCCAGCTGTTCCTGTCGTACGTCGTGGCCTCGCTGCTGATCCTCCTGCTGTCGGTGCGTTGGGCGAGCCGCGCGCAGCGCCAGCAGGCGTCGATGCAGACCGAGCTGGACCGTAGCCAGGCGTTCGCGGAAGCGGCGCTGCGCTCGGTGGCCGACGCGATCGTCACGATCGGCCTCACGCGCAGCATCGAGACCGTCAATCCGGCGGCCGAGCAGCTGCTCGGCGCGCCGTCGCGCCTCAGCGTCGGCAAGCCGATCAACGACGTGCTCGACCTGATCGATACGTCGACCGGCATGTCGATCAAGCTGCTCGCGTCGCTCAGCAACAGCGGCGATCACACGTTCACCCGCGATCTCGACCTGATCCGCGTGTGCGGCTCGGCGGTGTCGGTGCGCGCGTCGCTGTCGAGAATGGACAACGCCGCGGGCCGCTGCGTCGGCTACGTGCTGATCCTGCGCGACATGACGCGCGAACACCAGTTGATCGAGAAGCTGACCTGGCAGGCGTCGCACGACGCGCTGACCGGCCTGATCAATCGCACGGCGTTCGAGCAGCGCCTGGGCGACGCGCTGACGCACCGTGGTGGCGGGACGTTGATGGTTCTCGACCTGGACGGGTTCAAGGAAGTCAACGACGTGTGCGGGCACGCAGCCGGCGATGCGCTGCTGCGCGACGCGACCACGGTGTTCGCGCGCTGTCTCGATGACGACGACGTGTTCGGCCGGCTGGGCGGCGACGAATTCGGCATCCTGCTGCCGGCCGGCCGCAACGGCGTGCCGGACGACGGCAAGGCGGAGCGCATCCGGGCGTGTCTCGAGGATTTCACGTTCCTGTGGGAAGGCGAGCCGTTCAAGATCAGCGTGAGCATCGGCGTGCTGGATCTCGCCTGTCGGCCCGAGAGCGTCGAGAAGGCGATGCAGCTGGCCGACATCGCGTGTTACATCGCGAAGGACCGCGGCCGCAACCGCGTGCATGTCGCCGATTCGCGCGACATGAACTCGGGACGCCAGGCATATCACATGCAGTGGAGCCGCCGCGTGAAGACGGCGCTCGAAACGAATTCGTTCCAGTTGTATGCGCAACGGATCGTGCCGATCCAGCCGGCGCACGGCGCGCAGGAGCGCGCGGAGATCCTGCTGCGCATCCCGGACGCCGACGGCAAGCTGATCTCGCCGGTCTTTCTGCCGGCCGCCGAGCGCTACGGCCACATGACGATGATCGACCGCTGGGTCGTGCGTAACGTGATCCGGCGGCTCGCGCGGCTCGAGCAACGCCAGTACGTCGAATACAACGTGAACCTGTCGGCGATGTCGATCACCGACGAGCGCTTCGTGGAATTCGCGATCGCCGAGCTGTCGGCGTCGGGGCTGGACCCGGCGCTGCTGTGCTTCGAAATCACGGAGACGAGCGCGGTCCGCAACCTGGAGGTCGCGTCGCGTTTCATGTACGAGCTGCGCGACCTCGGCTGCCGCTTCGCGCTCGACGACTTCGGCGCCGGCATGTCGTCGTTCTCGTATCTGCGCCAGTTGCCGATCGACTACCTGAAGATCGACGGCGGCCTCGTGGCGACCATGACGTCCGACAGCATCAAGCGCGGCATCGCGTCCGCCATCAACGACATCGCACACGTGATGCAGTACCGCACCGTCGCCGAGCACGTCGAGGACGCGGCGACGGCCGAGATGCTTCGCGCGCTGGGCGTCGACTATTGCCAGGGCTATTACTTCAGCCGCCCCGCGCCCTGGCAGGAAGGGGGATTCCATTGAACCAAGCGAGGAACGAACGCATGAGTGCTCCATTTGAACTGACCGGCGACCTGATGGACCTGGCGAGCTATCCGGCCTGGCTGCGCGACGTGGTCGGCGCGACCGACGAGCTGAAGGCGCGTGTCCGTGCGCATCCGGTGTTCGCGGCGATGAGCGGCGGGACGCTGCGCGCGTCGCAACTGCGCGCGTTCTTCGTGACCGGCTGGGCGGTGGTCAGCCAGTTTCCGGAGTACATGGCGATGAACCTGGTGAAGACCGCTGCCTATCGGTCGCGCGGCGAAGAGAAGGCGCGGCGCTATCTGATCCGCAATATCCGCGTCGAGCAGAACCACGTCGATCACTGGGCCAACTGGGCTGCGGAATCGGGCGTGACGACCGACATGCTGCTGCACGGCGATGCGCCGCTGGCCGGATTCGCGCTGAGCCACTGGTGCTGGAAAAGCAGCAGCACCGACGCGCTCGCGCCGAGCATCGCCGCGACCAACTACGCGATCGAAGGCGTGACCGGCGAGTGGAGTGCGTTGCTGTGCGCATCGCCGTATGAACAGCAGTTCGACCCGGCCGTGCGGCATCGCGCGATGCGCTGGCTCAAACTGCATGCCGACTACGACGACCGGCATCCGTGGGAGGCGCTCGACATCGTCGCGACGCTGCTCGGCCAGTCGCCCGCGGCCCGCGACGTGCGGGACGTCGAGACGTCGATCCGCAAGAGCCTGAGCTATTTCCTGACGAGTCTCGATTGCTGCATGCATGTGTAGTCGTTTGCGCCGCGCGCTCGCGGGTTCGTGCAGGCCGCACCCGGCCGTTGCGGCCGGAAGGCGGGCCGGCGTGACGTCGCGATTCGCCGTGCGGGCCGTCGTGCTGGACGATTTTCCATGGCCACCCACGTTCTCGTCGTAGAGCCCGATCCGCGCATGCGTGACCGGATCCGCGCGCTCCTGCGCGGCTGCCAGATCGCCACGTCGGCGCTCGACGATGCGTCGCGGCTGCTGGCGCACGTGACGGCCACGCCGCCCACCCTGATCGTGATGCGGGTCGAACGGCCGGCCACGACGTTTTACATGGCGCTCGGTGCGCTGCGGCGCGCCGGTCACGACATGCCGGTGATCGTGATCAGCCGCGACGCGCAGGTGGTCGACAAGGTCGTTGCGCTCGAAATCGGCGCGGATGACTATCTGGTGGAGCCGTTCGACCCGATGGAACTGATCGCACGCGTGCGCAGCGCGGTGCGTCGCTACGCGCCGAACCGTCCCGCGCCGGTGCGCGAGCCGGTGAACCCCGAATCGTACGCATTTGGCGACATCGAGGTGAATTTCATCACGCGGCGCGCCACCCGCGCGGGACAGGACCTCGGGCTGCGTGCCAGCGAATTCGCGCTGCTCGCACTGTTCATCTCGCAGCCGATGCGCGTCCTGTCGCGTGCGGAGATTCTCGCGCTCCTGGGGCTGAGCGTGGCCGGGCGCTCCGAGCGCGGGCTCGACGTGCTGATCTTCCGGCTGCGCAACCTGGTCGAGCAGGCGGTCGGCGATTATCGCTACATCCGTACCGTGCGCGGGAAGGGCTACATTTTCGTGCCGCTCGGCGCGCTGGCGGACGATGTGGATGGGTCCCGGCATGCTTGAGCCGTGTGCGGCCCTGCAGATCGCCATTCTTTTCGAATTCGTCACACCACGCCTTGAGAGAATGCTTCGCTGGGTAGCCCAACGGGCGAATGGTCGGCTTGATGCGCTTCCCGCGTTTCAAGTGCAGATTGACCGACCGCATGCGCTCTTCGCATGAATACATGGCCTACAGTATCGAGTACGGTATAGGCGAGGTCGGCTCGGGGGTGTCAGGATTTCCGTGTTCAAGGCGGGTGGAGCCCCAGGTCAGCCCCTCTTCTTGGAGGCCAGTTCAAAACCCGGCGGGGGAACCACTTACTTTTCCGGCAAGCTGTTACTTTTGGTTGCCTGAATCGATAAGGACATGAAGATGAATATTCGTGAAGCGCAACCAAACGACCTCGATTCGATTAGAAAGCTGCTCGAGGAGAACCAACTGCCGATCGCTGACGTTACCGCTCCGCTCCTGGACGATTTTCTCGTAGCGGTTGGCCCGGGTCTCGTGGGAGTGGTAGGACTTGAGCGATTTGGGAGCAATGCGTTGCTACGGTCGCTCGTTGTTGCCGGTGACGGTCGCTCTCGCGGACTAGGCCAAGAACTGGTCGAGAAAATGGAGAAGAGGGCGAGAGCGACGGGTGTCTCATCGCTGTGGCTGCTGACAAACTCTGCGACGGAGTTTTTTCAGGGTGCGGGATATACGACAGTTCACCGGAATGAGGTTCCGACAGTGGTCAAAGGAAGCAGAGAGTTCGCCGAACTTTGTCCAGCTAGTGCCGTTTGCATGTGCAAGCACCTGTGACACATGCCGCTTTTGCTGTAATAGGTTAGATCAAGCAGGTTGCGCCGTGCGCCTCAAAATGTTCCAGCAGACGAGAGCGCAGCTACATTTCAAGAACGCTTCGTGAATGTCGGCTCGGCGATCGAACCGAATGCGCAGACGCCGGAAGTTGTGGAGCCACGAGTGAGTCCGTTCCACTACCCAGCTGAATTTGCCCGGACCGCTGCCATGAAGCGATCGAATAACGACGCCCTGTGTAAAAATCGCTGCATCCTGCGCGGTGTGTGAATCGCGTCTCGCTTCCGGGAGACCGATTTGTTTGAGTCAGGCCACCTTGACGACGTCTTCAAACCAGAATGATTTCTGAATGTCCCTCGTATCGATGACAAAAATTACCGAATGGGCTGCCGGACTGACGCTTTCCATTGCTCCGTGGTTGGCCTCCACCGCATTCGCTCAGGCGACAGACACCCAGGTACAGGAAGGCATCATTGGCGGTCAGGCTGTACAACTGATCCTGCGTCTCGACAATCACGGCCCCAGCCTGAGCGGCTACGTATTCGAACAGAACGGCGGCCTGCTGTTGCCCCTGGAGGAAACGCCGCTGGCGGATAGTCCGGAGGCGGCTCCCGATCTGTCGATTGACGTAACTGATGCGAAGGGTCAGCCGTTCGCGATGTTGATGCTGCGTTCTTTCCGCTGGACGGATCATAAGCTGGCCGGAGACTGGGTGGACCTGAGAAGCCGGGTCCGCACCGCGTTCCAGTTCAAGCAGACGGCCATGTTCGGGAGCGGCTATGCCGCCGTGGCCTACGATGGCGATCTGCTGCAGGTCGGGAAAAGTGGTCCGTATCTGTTCCGCGTACACGCGCACAAGGCTCGTGGCGAATTTGGCGGCCTGGTGGATCGAATCGATGTCTACGATCGCGCCAGTGGCAGCAAGATTCAGACACTGGATCACCTGCAGCTGGACTTCAACTACACCGACACGCTGGAGTTCGACGATTACAACGGAGACGGGCATACGGACTTCCGTGCATCCCGGCTCGCTATCGACGGCAGCGGCAATCGCTCCACGGGCAGCCGGAGCTACTTCCTGTTTCTGAACGGCCAGTTTCGCGACTTCACGCCGCTCGACAAGCTGGAAGAGGATGGAACGCCCTGGTTCCTGCCCCACGGCCGGATCGACGTCCGGCAGGAGTCCAACATCGACTATCGCAACCGTGTCGCGACCTGGAACCACTACCGGTTCACGTCGCCCGGGACACTGACATTTACCGGCAGCACCCAGGGGCCAATGAACCGATGATCAAGCACCTTAAAGCCGTCGTGGCATTGTCGGGCCTGACCTTGTCGGGACTCGGCGCACCGGCCGCCCAAGCCGCTTCCCTGTTTCAAGGGACCATTGGAAAGCAACCCGTTACGTTGTACCTGTCCCTCGTCAATACCGTGACCACGGGGGTCTATTTCTACGACCGGCACCGCACCCCCATCCGGCTCAAGCCCACGATCTCCCATACGTCGGGGGACACCCACATCGATGAGCTCGACGCCGACGGGCTGCCGGCCGCCCGGCTCGCACTGCCGAGCGATATCAATCCGCCCAAGTCGTACGATGGCACCTGGGTCAGTTACCGCACCGGACAGAAACTGCCCATCCATTTGAACCTCGTCGCCTACAGCGCATACGGCGCCGAGCCGGTTCCGATACTTCAGGCGGCATCCACGGATCGCTGGTATTTCGTCATTCCATCGATCGCCACGCTCGATCGCGTGATCGAGGTGCGGGACAAGAAAACCGGCGATCTCGTCCAGGCGCTGACCCCCGCTCATGGTGCGTTGTGCGATTGGGGCATCGATACGGTGAAGGTGAAAAAGGACGGACCTGCGCCGGAGTTGAGCGTGGCGGGGGTAACGGTCGAAAACGGCGCGTGTGTGGGGGCCGCATTCGCGTGGGATCCTCAAAAGCAGGCATTTCGGGAAGTGCGTCCGTAACTCGGGTCCGGGGAGCAAAGGAACAACCAACTCACTTAAGCGGGCATGTTGCCCGTCAGGCAAGCGATAGCGGGATTTGTCGGCGGAGGGCATTGCATTCCCACATGCGGAGCCTGTCCGTAAGAGGGCCGGGCAACGAACGCCACTCCATCGTGTGCGATCCATCAGCGACGCCCCTCGGCACAACTCGCGCCATATGCTGAGCATTCGGAGAGGTTGCGCAGAGCACTGCTCACGATAAGGCAGCTAGCGACGTCCCATTGAAGGATCGGGACGTTTGATCATT
Source organism: Burkholderia sp. 22088 (assembly GCF_052045915.1). Classification (NCBI taxonomy): domain Bacteria; kingdom Pseudomonadati; phylum Pseudomonadota; class Betaproteobacteria; order Burkholderiales; family Burkholderiaceae; genus Burkholderia; species Burkholderia sp. 22088. The sequence goes on along the minus strand of NZ_JBQEPY010000005.1, from coordinate 403,168 downwards.
GGCATGGCAAGCGCCGCACTTGCGCAGTTCGGCGTGCGGTCGAGCGGCCAGCGTAGCCATGCGCTTTTGCCGGCAGGCAGCGGCGGCGCTCAGGCTGCGGGGGCATGGCCTCGGCCAGTGGGTTGATCATTGGATTCTTGGTATTCGACATGCTTGAGCCTCCCTCACAAAGAAGCCCGCAAGCTTGCCGATGGCGAGTGACGCGATAATTACGATTGCATTACTTGCAAATTACAAAAATGCTTCGCGCATTGGCGCGTTGCTGCGCTTTACGTGAAGGCTCCTGTGAGCATGCTTCCCATAGGGCGCTCCGTTGTACGGAAGCCATGACCGAATCCGTTTTCCAGGTGCACCGCCGTCCTTGGCGGTATGCGGGAGCCATTTTCTCGAGCTTCGATCGGGCTGAAAATTCCAGGGCAGGTCAGGTCTTGTTCGGCGTTGGCGAGGGCCTGCCCATGGATGTTCAGACGCGGTGCTTCTTTCCGATAACAATGTCATACCCGGATCGGGCCGGTTCGCTCTCGCGCCAGCGTGCCATCAGCGTATTCGACGGCAACGTCTCGTCGCGCAGCTTGCGTGCGACGTCGACGCCGGCGACCGGTAACCCGTGTGGATCGAGCAACCCGAGCTGCACGAGCACGCTCGCCTGGTCCCAGTAGATGTGTTCGTTGTAGAGCTTGGGCCCGCGGAATGCGACGACGACAACCATCGGAATCTCCACACGCTTGCCGGTCGGTGCGACGCCGGGCAGCAACCAGTCGATCTCCCGGTCGTGCGTAAACGTCAGGATGAATTCGTCCACCATGCGATCGACGCCGACCACGCGAGAGATCGGCGCCATCGCCATGTCAGCCGGATTGTTGTGGACGAAATGGTGCGTGTAGAAGCGCTTCAGTTCCGTGTACCCGGTGCCGCCCGTCATGGTCGGCACGTGATTCACGTACGGCTCGGGCACCATCGTCCGCATCGTCTCCTCGGGATCGCGCGCGGCGAACTCCAGATGGAAGTGGTGATCGGCGAGTGCACCCAGGTCGTAGTCGGGGCCGAGCACCTTGCGAAACACCGCGAGGCTGCGCGTATGCGCGGACATCGCCGCCGCCTTGACGAAGGTCGGGCCGTTACGGCTGAATGCGTGGCCGGCGCCCTCGTAGACGTAAAGCTTCGCGTTCGGCTTGCCGTCCAGCGCCGCGCGTATCGCCGTCACGGTCTCGGGCGGATTGAGCGGATCGTCGGCGCCGAAATGCAGCGCGAGCGGGCACGCGATGCGCTCGGCCAGTTCGAGCGACTGCTCGATGCCGACGCCGTAATAGCCGACCGCACAATCGACGTCGCCCTGGGCCGCGGCGAGCCAGGCGAGCTTGCCGCCGAGACAGAAGCCGAGCACGCCGACCCGGCCGGTCGATTCGGGCAACGTGCGCGCATGGGCAACGGTCGCGCGGATATCGTCGACGGCGCCGGCCACATCGAGGCGCGTGTAATAGTCGAATGCTTTGGCATGGTCGGCTTCGCCGTAACCGAGTTCGATGTTCGAGCCGAACGGGTGGAACAGGTCCGGTGCAATGACGACATAGCCCTCGGCCGCATAGAGATCCGCCACTTCGCGGATCTCGGCGTTCACGCCGAATATTTCTTGCAGCAATACGATGACCGGGCCACGGCCGGCTTCCGGCAGTGCGAGATAGGCGTCGAACGCCGTGTCGCCCCGAACTATTCTGATGTGCTTCGTCATGGATGAAGTCCCGATGGAGTGGGGGGAGGAATGCGAGCCGAACGGTTCGCTACTGCGCTGCGTGCCGCTCGAACCATTCGCGCGGCGAGCGACCCTGATCCGGCCCCAGGATAGAAAAACCGCCGTCGACGGGTACGTCGATGCCGGTGAGCCACGATGCATCGTCCGAGCAGAGAAACGCGACGATGCGCCCGATCTCGTCACCGCGACCGACGCGGCCCAGGACGTGCAGCGGCCGGCCGACGCGGTCCGCGACATCGACCGACCCGCCCGCGAGCTGTTCCAGCGATGGCGACCACGTCCAGGCCGGCGATACGCTGATTGCCCGCAGGTCGCGCGGCGCCAGATCCACGGCGAGGTTGCGCGTCAGTTGCAGCAACGCTGCCTTCGACGCCGGATACAGTGCGCGCCCGGCCGCGCCGAACTTGCCGCCCACGCTGCCGAGGTTGACGATCACGCCGCGTCGCCGCAGATGCGGCGCGGCTTTCTGTGCCAGGATCGCCGCCGACACGAGATTGACGTCGAGCAGGCGCGACCATTGTTCGCGCGTCGACGCGAGGCCTGCGTCGTCGTAGCTGCACGCATTGTTCACGACGATGTCGAGGCCGCCGAAGACGGTAAGGGCGGTCGCGATCGCGCTGTCGAGTTGTGCGTCGTCGGTGACGTCGGTGCGTGCGAAGCGCGCCGATGCGCCGATCGAAGCGGCCAGCGCGTGTCCCGCATCGACATCGAGCCCGGCGATCAACACGCCAACGCCTTCGTTCGCGAGGGCGCGCGCAATGTCGGCGCCGAGCCCCTGCGTCGCGCCGGTGACGATCGCGACCTTGCCCGCGAGACGCGCGTGCGTGCTGGCCGGACTCGTCTGCGAGGACGATTCGGGAGAAGGCGAAACGTTCATGCGCCCTCCGTTTGCGGCGCGCAGCTGAACAACTCGGCCACACTGGAAATGCCCGCGATCAAGCGCATCGACTCTATCGATGCATCGTGCTGTCGACGATCCGCGCACGCGCAGGCATCAGCCGCGACGGTCACGCGATAGCCGAGATCGGCGGCATGGCGGACAGTCATTTCAACGGTCGAATGCGTGGCGACGCCTGCGACGATCAGGTGACGCACGTCGTGCGCGGCGAGGATCCGTTCCAGCGGCGTACCGATGAAGCCGCTCGTACATTGATGATGGATGACATGGTCGAGCGCGCGCGCCGGATCGGGTTCGAGCGTCGGGTAAAACTGCGCGCCCCAGCTGCCGTCGCGCAACGCACCAAGCTCGGCCGTGCGCACGAAAATCGGCGCATTGCGCGGCAAGTCCGCGTAATCCTCGCGGAAGGCGATGCGGACATGCGCGATCGGCAAGCCGAGCCCGCGCGCGCCGGCGATCAGCGCGCGGGCCGCGTCGAGCACCGCCGCGCGGCCGGGCTGGTCCGCGTCGAAGCCGACGCGAATCTTGCCGCGCGGATCGAGCACGTCGTTCTGGTAATGCAGCGCGATCACGGCGGTGCGCGCAAGCGGTATCGGCAGCGATGCGGCGTTCACACGAATACCTCCAGGTTCGCGAGCGCATCGGTCGAGTTGATGAGATCGACGCGCTTCAGATAGATCTTCCAGTCCGGGCCGCTCGTATCGAGCTTGTGCGTGACGAGCCCGGCGAGCGTGCGCTGCCCGATCCGCCATTCGTTGACGATCTGTGTCGAGTGGACCACCAGCCGGCCGGCCGCATCGCGGCCGTCGACGATCACGTTGCCGACGACGCGCGCGGTGCGCGTCGACGGCTGCTGCGACCAGTTGCGCCGGTTCGTCACGCGGGCCGCGCGCACTTCGCGCAGCGTCGCATCCTCCCAGAAGAGCGAGATATGGTCGCGCGGATTGGCTTGGCCCGGCTCGTGCGGCAGCCAGTACATCCCGTCGGGCGTCCACGTGTCGAGCCAAGCGTCGAATGCGCGCGTGTCGAGCAGCCGCGCCTCGCGAAACAGAAACTGTGCCGCCTGCGCGTGCAGCGCGGCGTCGAAGGCGAGGGCAGGGGCGTCGACCACGACGGTCGACAGATCGAAAGCCGGATCGTGCAGCATCAGGCGTCTCCTTCGCGCGTGCGCGCCGTTGGGGCGGCCTCGTCGACCATGAAGCGTTTCCACGCGGCGAACTGGTTGCGCATCGGCAATTCGCTGGTGCCGTTGATCGACACGAAGCCGTCGTCCGTCGCGCGATCCGTGCCCGCGTAGCGATGCATGCTCACCCACTCGCCGCCGCGGGTCTGGTTGCCTTCCTGGCAGCGCGCGTAAACTTCGACGTCGTCGGGCATCACGTTCGACGACGGCGAATTGATCACGTTCGCGTAGGTCAACGCCCGGTCGAACACGGCATCGGGCGCGCCTTTCAGGCGAAACAGCTGGATTTCGACCAGCGTCCGGTCCACCGCAATCGGACGAATCACGCGGAACTGCTGAAACACCGTATGCGGGGAACCGCTGCCGTAGATCACGGTATTGTGGCGGTTCATGCCGAGAATCCCGCGTGCGCGTTCTTCGCCGTAAACCTCCGCGAGCACCGCGAAATGCGCGCTCGACACCGAATCGCGTTCGGCAGCCGCCGGGTCGAAAATACCTTCCATGTAGCCGTGGCCGTATGCGTACGCGCGCAATTCCAGTTTTTCCCAGAATTCGTACGGCTCGCCGTTCCCGTCCATGATGAGCAGCTCGAACGGCATCGCGCCCATCTCCGCGGCCTGCGCGCGGGCCGACACCACCGACGATTCGTGGGTGACCGGCGCATGCATCGTGTCATGCAGGTTCTCGTAGAACACCTTCCAGTTCGAGCGCTGCAGAACGCGGAACACACCCCCCGTGACTTCGACCTCGCCGACCGGGGAGCGGTCGCACAGGTTGTCGATCGACGACACGACGCCGTTCAGGAAGGTCCGCAGATCCGGGCCATCGTTGCTCTGGCTGGCGAATACGAAGCCGCGATAGCTGTCCACGCGCGCGACGCGGCGCATCGAGAAATCCGGATGCTTCGGGTCGAAGCAGGTGTTCTGCAGGCCGTTGCGCAGCGGCGCAGACAGGTGCGTGCCGTCGTGCCTGAACGTCCATGCATGATATGGACACCGGAAGAACTTCCCGACCGAGCCGTCGCCGTCGGGTACGACTTTCGCCCCCTTGTGCGGACACCGGTTGTAGATCACGTGGATCGTGCCGTCGGATGCGCGCACCATCACGACGTCCTGGTCGCCGATGCGCGTCGTGTGATAGTCGCCGGCCGTCTTGACCTGGCTCTCGTGGCCGACGTAGATCCACACGCGGCCGTAGATCCGCTCCATTTCCAGCGCGAAGATCGCCGGATCGGTATAGAGGCGCTTGTGCACGCTGTCGGGCCGCACCAGCCCGGCCAGTGTCTCGTTGGTAACGCTCATGGGGGTACCTCGAAGGGAAGGGTCAAAGATCCAGCACGAGATGCGCGCCATGCGCGCGCGACACGCATGGACAGAACGTGCCGCTCGCGTGGTCGTCGTCGCTCAGGCAGATGTCGCGGTGATCGGGGTCGCCGTCGAGCAAGCGCACCGCGCACACGCCGCAATCGCCGCGCCGGCAGTCGTAGAGCGGATTGAGGCCGGCTTCGATCATCGCGTCGAGAATCGACGTGCCGGGTGGCACGTTCAGCACGTGCCCCGAACCGGCGAGACGCACTTCGACCGTGGCGTCTTCCACCGTCGCGACCGGCGCGGCAAAGCGTTCGCAATGCAGCGCGTCGTCGCCCCAGCCGAGATGCCGCGCGGCCGCGAGCGTCGCCTCGATGAGCCCGGCGGGGCCGCACACGTACAGATGCGTACCGCTCTCGGGCGCGCCGATCGCGTCGGCCAGCGGCAGGCCGCGCGACGGTTCGCCGTCGTCGAACCAGCATGTCGCACCCGGTAGCGCGGCGACCTCGTCGCGATAGGCCATCGACATCGCGTCGCGCGCGGCGTAGTGCAGCGTGAACCGCCGCCCGCTGCTCGTCAGTTCGCGCGTCATTGCGAGAATCGGCGTAATGCCGATGCCGCCGGCCACGAGCAAGTGCCGGCGTGCGTCCGTGACGAGCGGAAAATCGTTCCGGGGCGGATCGATGTCGAATTCGTCGCCGGGCGCACAGGCGTGCATCCACTGCGAACCGCCGCTTCCGGCTGCTTCGCGCAGCACCGCGATTTCGTAACGGTCAATCGAATCGGCGCTGCCGCCGGCGTTCACGAGCGAATACGCGCGCCGTCGCGAACGAGGGGAGAGCGGCACGTGCACGCCGATGTGCGCGCCGGCGGCGAACCCGGGTAGCGGGCCGCCATCGGCGGCGACGAGATGCAATCGGCGGATTGCGGGCGTCAGTGCATCGATGCGCTCGACGCGGATTCTGAGCAGGGACATCCAGCGGCTCCGTTGAATTCAGAGGAGTCCACTGTATGCGGGCGAATGTGCCGAGAATATCCGGCGATCGCAGCGCCTGTCCGGCGCGCGCAGAATTTTCGCTCAGGCGGCGGACTGGCGCGCGCGCCGCAACGTATCCGACGGCGATTCTCCGAACGTTTCGCGGTACAGGGCGGCGAATCGGCCCAGATTCGCGAAGCCGCAACAGAGCGCCACGTCGGCCACGCGATCGGTGTCGCGGCCTTGCCGCAATCGGTCGCGTGCGTGTTCGAGACGACGTTCGCGGACCAGCTGCATCGGGCTGCCGCGCGAAAAGCGTTGAAACCCGTCGAGCAGCGTGCGCACGGGCACGCCGGCCGCCAGCGCGATATCAGCCAGCGTGATCGGCTCGCACGCGTGCTCGGCGATATAGGCTTCCGCGCGCTTGACCGTGCGCGGCACGAGCGCCGTTCCGCCGGATCGCGCCTGGCAGTGATGCGGCTGGCCGGCGAGCAGGAGCGAGATCACGAGCCGCTCGAATTCGAGCGCGATGCGGCGGTCGCGCTGCGCGAGCGCGACGGTCTCCGGCGACGATGTCATGACGCGCAACTGCATCAGCCACGGCAAGAGTTCGGAGCGGGAAAGGTCGAGCACCGGCTCGATCTGCAGATGGTCGTAGCCGGTGTGAGACAGGATCGCGTGCTTGTCGACGCGCACGAAGAACTGCTCGCAGTCGCGAGAGAACGTGGCACCGAAATGGCTGGCCGGGCTCACGATGACACCCTGCGCCGGCCCGACGATCATGCGCCGGCCGCCGACGCTCACGTCCGCATAGCCGCCGAGGCTCAGGATCGCGAGATAGTAATCCTCGATTTCGCCGGCATCGACGCCCATCGCGACGTCGTAACCGATCGTGCCGAACCCGACACTGTCGATCCGCACGTAGTCCATGTACGCGGAATAGCCGCCGCGCGAGCTGCCCGGGATGAGTCGATGCGGCTGCAGCACCGCGGCGATCCGTTCCCGCGTGTCGTCGATATCGACCGACTCGAAATAGCGGTATCGACGGAGCTGGGTCGGCTCGATCGGCAAGGAAGCATTGGACATGGCGAATCTTCTTTGCGTATGCGGGGAAACCCGGGGCGCGATGTCGGACGATCGCCGCGGTGTTCCGGGTCACGTCCACTGTACACGTTTGCAGCAAGGTCAATAAAACGGCCAGTAACGGCTTCTGGATACTTGCGGGAATTGGACAGGCGGCCGTGTGCGGTTGCGTTTACCGGCTGGATGGTGAGCGGAGGTCGAATAGCTTACGCGGCCCCAAACGCGACATCTGAACTTGGGACCTACACACAAACTACCGATAATTCACGTTATGTAAAATTAAAGAATCGCCCGCCGCCCTAAGAAGGTTCGCGACGATCTTGAACTCCCAATTTGTTGCCCATTCGAGCACGTCAACCGATCGAATTGGTTCCACATGGTCACGTCTAGTTGCATTCCAAGCCGTTCTGAACTTGTTCGACTGGCTTCGCTTCCGGACTTGGCCCGCGTGGTGACCTTGCCCTGCGGCCCTCACGGGTACGGATCGGCATTCTCCAGAAAAATGCCGAGCCAAGTGTTCATGGCTGGCCAAAAGTCCACAAAATCAGGCTCCGTAGGCCTTTCATGCCAATAGATAAGCCCGGACGCAATGCCGTCGTTGCTGCGAGCAGCAAAGTTCAAGCACAAATAGTCACCCGCCCCGTTGTGGAAAACCGTGATGACCTGTTGAGGATCAACTGGCATCCGGGCTATGGTGTCGAGGCTCAGATCGAACTGATTCGCCGAAAGCGGACACCAATCGCGTAGCGGTAGCGGTCCCATTGCGTTAGAAGCGAGAAAAGTCCAGCCATCGTGGACCTCAGAGTAAAACCGCCGCAGGTCTCGTGGCACCGATTGCCAAACGCCACAAAGCTGCTCGGGTACGGCCTCTTGGGCTGGAAGGCGACCTTCGAAGAAGTTGATATCTCCTCGATCGGCGGTATAGACGTACAGAAGAGATGGTGATTCGCTCTGGAACAGGATCAGCACATCTTGCAACCGGGTTCGCACGAAGTGCTCGACTGACGGGACATTGGCCACGAATCCCCTCAAACCTTCAAGCACAGCGTCTCGCTTGGTACGAGGATTGCACTGCAGGATGTTCAACCACGACTCGGGCACGTTGGCTCGCGACGGCACTTCGTTCGGCGTAGTCGCAAGCTTCGGTGAGTCGATGAACCATTCCAGTTTGGCGAGCACCGCTTTCTTGTCCATTTCTCGAACGCTCCTTTCTATGCCCATCGTCTTCTGCTTTGCTGCGCTTTGGGTTTCCACAACGGTCGCTACGGCATTGCGGCGTCGAGCATGAGCGCGCTCCCTGCTCAGTCCCGGATTGGTATATGTATGGCAAATGCTACTGGGCACGCTGTTCGCCAAGCAATTGATGGATGTATTGTTGCAACCTAGGACGCAATTTCTTTTCCTGCTCCATCATCTTTTCGCGAAACTCCGGGTCAACATCAACCTTGCCCTTCTCGTACCTTGTCCACTCTTCAAAGCTTTTGCTCCCCTTCGACTCATTTGCCGGCGCACTGAGGCCAACAAAATTGTCCTCGTAGTTCAATACCTTTATCTGGTTCTCAACGGTCAAGTCCCAGAAGCCGTCCATGTTGGTGATTGCCTTATAGCTGACGATATGATCGGCATGGAGTCTTTGAGTGATCTTCATTCCCGATGAAGCCGGGAAAGCCGGGTCGTCCATCCCGAATCTGACGCCTTTATTCACCTTGTTGGTCAGGGCGGTTGTAGGGGTGCGCGTGCGTAAGTCGGTCTGCAGTTCCGATATATCCTTTTGCCTTCGTGCGATCCCGCTATTTATGCTGTCGCGCTCCACGATATGCGGTGCTTCCCACATGTTCCCGTGTTCGTCTTGAATGTGGGCATCCAGTTTGGCGAGCTTCACCTGCAGGTCCGCGATCTGTTCGTTGAGCGCTCGGATCTCCTTGTTCTTCCTTTCCTGAGCTTTATCTCGATCCGTCGTACCCGGATTCTCTTTACTCTCGCAATCGGGGCACTCGCTGGATGGCTGCCCCCCATGTTCTGGACACGCGTCCAGCCCCAGGACGTCTACTGCGACGAGCGGATTCGACGTGTACGCATACAGGTTGAGCCCTCCCGATTGTCCGGCGGGATCGGATTGCAGATAGCGCCCGAGGGCTGGACGGTATGATCGGAACCGGTTGTAGTGCAATCCGGTTTCAACGTCGAACCAATGCCCCGGCCAACGAGGATCGTACTCGATCGCATTACCCGTTACTACGCGAATCGAGCCGTAAGGCTCGATCTCTTCGGCGCGCCAGACAATCCGCGCCTTGTCGTCCTCGATCCACTCAGGCAGCCCGACCTGATTGCCGAAAACGTAGTATGCGTCGCCGGATTCCGGATCGGCGTCGCAGCTCGGGAAATCGATGAACATGAACGGCAGATACGACAGCTCATTCACATAGACGTAGATCCTCAATCTGCCGTCTGGGGCAACCTCCGCGGCCAGACGGTCGCTGTCCCAGAAGTACTGGGTGCGCGCTTGCCCCATCGTTTTTACGATACGCCGGCACAGGCCGTCATACTCGGCGCTCCAGATCTCCTGGCGATCGCTCCATTCGACCCGCGTCAGCAGATCGAGGCTATTGTAGTGATAGGTCGTACGACGGTTATGTTCGTCTATCTGCTCGGCAACGTGATTACGGCTGTTGTAGCGAAACGAACCGCACGCGGTGCTTAGAAGGCGGTTGCCCTCGGCATAGCGCATCCATTGGCACGTCGGCATCGACAAGAGGTTACCCCCGCGGTCGTACTCAAAGCGTCGAACGGTCCGTCCATCGCAAGTCTCGCCGACCAACCGGTGAGTGGCATCGTATTGGTATTCCGTTGTGCCGCGCGTGCTATCGATCACGGACCGCAACTCGCCCATCGCGCTGTACCGGTATTGCACGCTATGGATCTTTGTCGTGCCGCCCTCTGGCCAACTCAGCCTCCCGGTGCATCGACCGTCCGCATCAAACCCACACAGCACATTGGTGAGATTGCCAAGTCGAAGCAGTACCGTGCCGTCAGCTGCGCGCTGAAGACGATGCACGCGTCCACCCGGCGTATGAATCACGACTTCGCCTGCTGAACTCGCTTCGTAACGCACGACGAAGCGTCCGAAATAGGTCGTGCTCTCGAGACGTCCACCAACGAAGCTGTGCTCGATACCACGTCCATCACGCTTGTCGCATGTGCGGTGACCGTATGCGTCGTATGTGAGCGTGACATCGAATTTTTCCGTCGACGCCTTGGTAAAGTTGCCGCTATGGTCGTACGCGTAGGTATGCGTTTCGCCGCTCGCAAGGATGCGCTTGTTTTGCAAACCGTCCTCGCCCACCTCGTAACGCAGCAATGCGTTGCCGGCCCCATCGCGTTTTTCGATCAGCCGGTCGCCTACGTCGTGCAGGTAAGTCTCACGCACCACACCGTGCCGCGTGACGCTGATCATTCGACCTTTGAGGTCATACGCATAGGTGCTTTCGTTGCCGTTCGCATCGACGATAGCCGTGATTTCCTGCTTGTGCGAATACCGGTATCGCACGGTGTTACCTAATGGATCGGTCTCGCTATCGCGCAGGCTCCATGACGCGATGCCATAGTGGTGCTCGCGTCCGTCTTTGTCGCAGAGTTGCACAATATTTCCGGCGGCGTCGCGCCGGAACCGCTCAACTCCACCGCGTTCGTCTGTACGAGCAACGACTCGGCCCCTGGCATCATGCTGCTCGCTGGGAGAAAATGCGTTTTTCTGAAATAGCGATTCCGCAACTTTCTGTATTTCTGGCGGAAGCAGAACCGAATCTGTCAGCTCAGTAGGCTTGGCCTCTCCCCATTGCAGACCGAGCGGCGTAGCCGGTACGGTGTGCGCCAATGGGTTGGGTAAGGTCGGCGCTTCGTCTCTCGTCGGCCAGCGATTTCCCCAGCGGTCGATGCGTCCCGTGTTATTCCCGCGCCCGTCATAGAGCCAGCGCATCACGCGTCCGCCCGAATCGACCTCGCGAATGATTCGGCCGTCGTCGCCAGTCACGCGCTCGGTTGCCCCCCCATAAGGATCCATAATGCGCGTCACCGTCCGCGCCCCGTCGTACAGGAACGTCCACTTGCCGCCATCGGCACGCGTCACCATGGTGCGGCCTGGCTGGTAGTCGAGCACTACGTGCCACAGCCCGTCCTGGCCACTACTCTCAACGCAGCGGTCCTGGCTGTCGTATCGGTAAAAGAATGAGTAACCATTCGCGTCCGTTTCCCGGACCATCCGACACCGGTCGTCATACCCGTGCGACGTCACCGCGCCGAGGGAATCGGTAAATGCCGCCAGACATCCGGCCATGTCGTAACGGTAGCGAACGATACGCTTCGTCTCTCCGTGCGGGGCCGTGTGGTAAACCTCAACGATACGACCGCGGTCATCGTAGCTGAAGTCGATCAACTGCCGACGACGGCCAGGGCCTTCCACCTGGACGATGCGCATGAGTGCGCCGTTGCGGGCATATTCCAGCGTGCTCTCGACACCATCCCGGACATGGTTCACGACCCTGGCCACGCGGTCACCTTCGTTCGCACGCTCGAAAGTCATGTCACCGAGCCGGCCGTGACGGAGCACGAGGCGACGCTCGTCTTGCTGCTTCAGTTCGTAGCCGGCGAAGATGCCTTCGTAACGGCCGGCTGCATTCCGGCGAATCGGATATTCCCGGTTGAGCGCGTCGACATAGATTGCTCGTGTGCGCAGCAGACGCAACTCGTGCTGAAAGTTATGCCGGAATCCAAAGCCAAGTGCTCCATCCTGCTCATTCCAGCCGCTGCAGTAGTAGCGTTCCCATTTGAACGCGGGCGCAATCCTCGTTTCGAAGTCGACAAACTCATTCTCTGCGGTGCCCCTAACCACGTCGATGGGATGTCCATCCCTGCACGGAGCGGCTCCTTTCCGCTTGGCTGCCATTCGAGCTCGGACCTTCTTCCCGATCCCATGCTTCGCCCCATGCCACATCATCTGCGAGTCTGGCAGCGGAAACCCGCCGATCAACACCGTCGGGTTCCCCAGCAGCAATGTCCCCATGCTTGGTTCGATACCAGGGTCCTTGCCCATCAGGTTGCTGAGCATCATGAACGCGAGATCCGCGGCGGTCTGCGCGGCCATCATTGCCGCCGCGCCGATCTCCCCTTGAGACGCGTCATCAGCAGCAGTCGCCGCCCCTGACGCCGGCCCGAGCGCCGCGTTACCAACCGACCACGCCTTCCCTGCTCTCCCCAACGCTTTTGCCCGACCCGTCACCTGCGCCGCCTCGCTCGCCACCTCTTCGCTTTTCTCCGCAGCGCTCGCAGCCTTCCCACCGGACTTTCCGATATGCCCCATCGGGTTGCAGTGCCGCGTCATGTCGATTCCCATGCGCGCGGCACGCATTCCGCCGATGAACGTATTGCTCGACCCGGTCTGAATGTCGAAGTAAGGTGTCAATCCGCCGCAAGTCGGCGCATAGCCGATATCCAGCACGCGGGCGGCCGGAATACCGCCGATCAACACGCTCAAACAACCGCTACCGATCGTCAGGCCGACGCTGGGCAACGGAAAGCCGTTGCTCGGCGGATGGGCATGCGCATGCGGCGTGCCGAGATGAGGAACGCCGATCGTCGCAGCCGGCATCCCCGGCATTTTGTCGAGCAGCGGGATCTGCGCAATACCCGTATTGAGCAACTGCGACGGCATGCTCTGGACGGAGGCAAGCGCATTCACCGCCTCGCTGACATGGTGGATTGCGCCGCCTTCCGACGAGAACGTCTGCTTGAACGGATCGAAGGTCGACTTGACCGTACCGAGCAGCGAATCGCACGCGGTGTCGGTCCTGGATTCAGAAGGCGCGGTATGGCTCTCGGTGGGCTCGGACGCACGCGTCAAACGGCTTGCCGTTTCACTCACGGTCGTGCCCTCTCGTTTCCCGCCATTGTGTCGCGCATGCCCGGCGTCATGGCGCCCCGCAACCGGGCCATGTGCTGCGGATCCTTTTCGAGTTCGTACGCCCTCGCCTCGGTTTTCAGTCCGGCGTTTCCATAAAGCGATACGAGCCGATCGAGGAGGTTGATGCGCTGCCGTTCGCAGCCGAACTGCTCGCACAATCCCTTCGCGGCGATCCAGCTTTTCGCGGCTTCCGCCGCCTGCCCACATGCCAGCAACGCGACACCGCCCTTCTCCATCGCCTCGATCTTCGTGTGCACGAGCATCAGCCTGCCGGCTGCGCCGCTCGCCAGATCGAAATAAGTCGCCGCCTTTGCGTGCTCGCCGAGCGTGTTGCAACAGCCCCCCGTCGCCATCAACGCGTTGAGCACAACCATCAGATTCCGGCCATCGAGCGCTGCCGGCAATGCGCGCAGGTACCAGTCCTTCGCATCACGCGGCGACCCGTGGCGCAACGCCACGTCACCCAGTCCGTGCAACGCGACCGCGCAACCGGTCGAATCCTTCCGCTCCGCATGAAATGAAAAGAGCGCGTAGTACTTGCGCTGCGCGTCGGGCAGCCTGCCGTGCGCAAGGTCGATCCCGGCAATCTGCATCAAGGCGCCCATGCGCTGCTCGATCGGATGGGCCGCATCGTTTGCAATGTCGACCAGATGGCGGGTCGCCTTCTCTGACGAGAAATCGACCGGAAGAATCAGTACATGCTCGGCCTTTCTGTCGCGCGCAAGCGGAATCAGGCACGGATGCTTCCGGTCATCGCGGATGCAGAATCGATGTCCTTCCATCCATTCCTCAAAGCCGTTCAGCGCCAGGCATTGCAGCACCAGCTTCGCGAAGCCGCCGAAGTCGCCCATCGGCGACGGCAACCATGCCCATACGACCTTGGTGCCTTCCGGCATCAGCGTGCGAACGTGCATGACGGCATCGCGCAGCCGTGTCGCCGACGCGCGCCTCGGATCGGTGCAAGTCAGCGGCAATGGCGGCCAGCCTGTTTCGCCACGCTCGATGCGCGCGGCGCTCGCTTCGTCGATCTGACGTGCAAGCGCCTCCATGCATGTCCGCAAATACGCATCGGCGGAGTCGCACGGAAACGGAAAATTCAAAAAAACCGCATCGCCGACTCTTTCGTCGAGCGATTGCATCATCTTGAGAACCGGCACGACGTCGTTGTCGGTCGCTTCGATCAACAATGTCGGATCGTCGGGTTGATCGATGAACGCTTCGATCGACGACTCGATGGCGGAGAATTCACGATGCATGACGTCAGGTCGCCTCTCAGTTCAGGCGAACGTACCGGCTGCGCACGACGGTGTCCGCTTCGGTCCGGATATCGACACCACCTCGCCCGCCCTCCAGTTCGAGGGTTTGCGCGCTCAGCCGCAGCTTGCCGGCAACTTCGATATTCACATTCCGGTTCAGCAGCGTCACGACAGGCCCGTCAGGCGATGCCCGTACCTGCAGCAGCGGGCAGCCCGATGCATCCTCGATCTGCACGCACTTGTCGGTTTCAAGCGAAAGTGTCATCGCGGGTTCGACCGCCGGTTCGACCGGTTCACCGTGCCCTTTGCGCGTCAGCAGCCCGGCGATCAGGTACTCGGGCCAGTTCGCAGGCGATTGCAGTAACACGCGATCGCCGATGCGCGGCTTCACGTCGGCCACACATTCGAGCCAGCGTTCGTGTGTGGTGTCGTCCTGCAATGTCCACTTCACGCGAATGAGCCCCATCGCGTCGGGATGATGCGTATCGGTCACTTCGCCGATCATCGTCGACGATTCGCGACTTTCGGCAAGCGGTGTGCGATCCGGCGTTGCATCGTTGGCGAACAGCCTGCGCAACGCCTCGACCGTCTCCGCTTCGAGCGCTTCGTCGACCATCATCTGGTCCGATTCGTTTTCCATCGAATGTCTCCCATGCTCCGAATGCAATCGGGCAGCCGGCAGGCTGCCGGTCGAAATCAATTGATGTGGGCAATCGTTCCCTGGATCGTCACGCCGGATCCGTCGAGCGTGATGGAACCGCCGCCGGTCGACAGGACAATCCTCGTCGCGGTGACATTGACGTTGCAACTGGCCTTGCCGTTGTCGATGTTGACCGTCGGCGCCTGTAGATTGGCGGTCGACTTTCCGGAAAGATTGAGATCGTTTTCGCCGTAAATCGTCACACCCGGGGCATAGCCCGCAATGTTGACGCCCTTGCCGTATCCGGCGATGGCCACGCCGCCACCCTGGCCGCTGATCCCAACACCGGTATCGCCTCCTGTTCCGCCGATGGAGACTCCGACGTTGTCCTTGTTGATCGACATGCCACTCTTTCCTGAACCCATGTCGATGTATTGGCCTGCTGCCAATGACGAGACTTTGGCTACGTCGACAGAATGGCTCCCCGTATTGACCTTCGTCGCATACGACCCGGTACCGACGACATGCGTGCTGTTCCCCTCGACGAAGACGTCATGCGTACCGGTGACAACGGCGAGGTTGTGATTCCCCTTCGTCACCGTATGCGAACTGTTGCCATCGACCGACACGCTGCGGTTCCCCGTCACCCCATGCGTCTCGTTCGCCCCGATCTGCGCGACCCGGTTCTGCCCGATATTCACCGTCTCGTTCTGCCCCACGCTCCGTTGCCGGTTGTTCTTCACCTGCATCGTTTCGTCGTTCCCGACCGTATGCGTATGGTTGTTCCCGACGGAAAGCGAATGATCGAGTTCCGTCTCCGCATCGAAATTCCGTTCCGCGTGCATCCAGAGCTGCTCGGCGCCCTTCTTGTCCTCGAACCGGAACGCATTCGCATGCTCGGTCGTCCCGCCCGGTGACGAGCGCGACAGCAACCCGCTCTGCGTCGCGCTCCCCGGCAGCCCCCACGGCGGCATTTTTTCGCCGTTGTAAACCCGCCCGGTCACGATCGGCTCGTCCGGATCGCCGTTCAGGAAATCCACGACGACCTCGTCGCCCACCCGCGGAATCTGCACACCACCGAATCCACCACCCGCCCAAGGGCTCGACACCCGCACCCAGCACGACGAATCCTGATTGCTTTGCCCATACCGATCCCACCGGAACTGCAGCTTCACGCGCCCGTATTGATCGGTCCAGATTTCCTCCCCCGGCGGCCCGACCACGGTGGCCGTCTGCGGCCCGTTGGTGCGCGGCCGCGGCGTGTCGCGCGGCGACCGGTAAGGCAGGCTCGACGGTTGCACGAGCATCATCGTCTGATGCACCACGGCCTCTGCGCCCTGATCGCTCGCATACGCGTTCTCCTGGAAGCGGTACTGGCACCGCACGATCAGGTATTCGCGGTTCTGGTCGGCGCGCGGGCATCGTTCGAGCGTGAACAGGTAACCGGGCGCGACACCGCGCACATCGGTATCGGCGCTCGCCCGCTCATGCTCGGCCTGCTGCTCCTCGAGCCGAACGCGGCTGTAATGTGCGCCCGGCGCATCGTCGCGATAGCCGCCCGGCCACTCGAACGACGCAAAACTGTCGTGATCGTGCCCACGCGGATCGACCTTCTGCGACGAAAGGTCGGCGCGCGGCTTCGTATAGTCGTAGTCGGTGGTCTGGTGCCGGCCGACGCTCACTTCCTGCGCGGGCAGCCATCCGTCGATGCGCTCCTCGTCGGCGATCGCGGTGCGGTCGCGCGCAATGTACGGAATCGTCTCGTAGCCGGGCAGCGCCGTGTGCGACGACATCGCGTCGCCCAGCATCAGCGTATGCGTATCCTCGGCATGCCTGAACCAGAAGTAGATCCCCTCGAACTCCATCAGCCGCGACACGAACGCGGCGTCGGTCTCGTTGTACTGCACGCAGTAATCGCGCGGCACGTACGTCTCCGCCAGGTGGCTCTCGATCGGAAAGCCGTACGTCGACAGGACCTCCTGCACGATCTCCGGCACGGTCTTGTTCTGGAAGATCCGGCAATCGGAGCGGCGCGTCGCGAGCCACAACCAGGGCCGCACGATCAGCTCGTAGCCGTAGTACCGCTCGGCGCGCCGGCCGGCGAGCGACGCGCGCGCCACGATGCCGTTCAGGTAGCGCGTCGACAGGTCCTGCTGTTCGATCCGGACCGTCACGGGCTTGCCGAGCATGTCCTTCAGCGACAGGCTGTGACTGTCGGCGAGCGCCTCGATCCGGAATTCGAACAGCCGGCCGAGTTCGTCGCTGCCGTCGAGCGTATGGAACTTGAGGTCGTCGCCGTGCGGGCTGTCGAGTGTGAATACGCGATTCAAATCGCCTCCTCCTCGTCGAACCGGTATGCGAATTCGCCGTCGGCCGCGCCCAGCTCGATTGACGACAGCGTGCGGCCCTCGAGCGTCGCCTGCAGGATCGCGCGGCCGATGCGCGGCATCACGGTATGCGTGAGGATCGCGTCGACCATCCGGCCGCCGGACTCGATCGTCCGGCAGCGCTCGACGACCAGCGCGGTCGCCGCGTCGGTGCAGCGCAGCCGGATGCCGTGATGCGCGTCGATCCGTTGCTCGATCCGCCGCAACTGCAGGGCGACGATCCGCGCAAGCGTCGCGTCGGTGAGCGGGTAGTACGGCACGACGGTCAGCCGGCCGAGCAGCGCGGCGGGAAACACGTCGAGCAGCGGCGCGCGCAGTGCATCGGCGAGCGTCTGCACGTCGGGCAGGCGCTCGGAATCGCGGCACAGCTGCATCACGCGATCGGCGCCGACGTTCGACGTCAGCAGGATCACCGTATGCCGGAAATCGATGTCGCGCCCCTCGCCGTCCTCCATCCAGCCCTTGTCGAATACCTGGAAGAAAATCTCGTGCACGTCGCGGTGCGCCTTCTCGATCTCGTCGAGCAGCACGACGCTGTACGGGCGCCGGCGCACGGCCTCGGTGAGCACGCCACCCTGCCCGTAGCCGACATAGCCGGGTGGCGCGCCCTTCAGCGTCGACACGGTATGCGCCTCCTGGAACTCGCTCATGTTGATGGTGATCGCGTTGTGTTCGCCGCCGTACAACGTGTCGGCCAGCGCGAGCGCGGTTTCGGTCTTGCCGACGCCGGACGGCCCGCACAGCAGGAACACGCCATGCGGTTTCTTCGGGTCGTCCAGCCTGGCGCGCGCGGTCTGGATGCGCTCGGCGATCAGTTCGACCGCATGCTTCTGGCCGACGACGCGTTCGCCGAGCGTATCGGCGAGCTTCAGCACGGCCTGCGTTTCGTCGCGCACCATCCGGCCGAGCGGAATGCCGGTCCAGTCGGCGACGACGGCGGCCACAGCGTGCGTGTCGACGGCGGGCAGCACGAGCGGCGCATCGCCCTGCAGGTCGGCCAGCGCCTGCTGGGCGGCCGACAGGCGGGCTTGAGCGGCGCCGCGCGCGTCGGCGTCGAGCACGTGCGACGGGTCGTCGTCGAGCAGCAACGCGCGGGCATCGACGATCGCCGTCAACGCGTCGCGTTCGGTCTGCCAGCGCGTGTCGAGCCGGTCGAGTTCGGCCCGGGCGGTGGCGATGTCGTGATCGATCGCATCGCGCCGCGCGGTGTCGCCGGTGCCGAGCGCGCATTCGCGTCCGATCCGCTCCTGCTCGACGCGCAGGCTGTCGATGCGGCGGCGCGCATCCTCGATCGGCGCGGGCACCGCGTGCTGGCTGACGGCGACGCGCGCGCAGGCCGTGTCGAGCAGGCTGATCGCCTTGTCGGGCAACTGGCGGGCGGGAATGTAACGGTGCGACAGCGTGACGGCGGCCTGCAGCGCGTCGTCGAGCACGAGCACGCGGTGATGCGCCTCGAGCTTTCCGGCCAGGCCGCGCAGCATCGTCAGCGCGGCCGCCTCTTCCGGTTCGTGCACGTGCACGAGCTGGAAGCGTCGCGTCAGCGCCGGGTCCTTCTCGATGTATTGCTTGTACTCGGACCACGTGGTTGCGCCGATCGTGCGCAGCAGGCCGCGCGCGAGCGCGGGCTTCAGCAGGTTCGCGGCGTCGCCGGTGCCGGCGGCCCCGCCCGCGCCGACGAGCGTGTGGACTTCATCGATGAACAGGATCGCCGGCCGCTCGGACGACATCGCCTCGTCGATCACGCCGCGCAGCCGGCTCTCGAACTCGCCCTTCACGCTCGCGCCGGCCTGCAGCAGCCCGATGTCGAGCAGGTACAGCGCGACGTCGCGCAGCGACGGCGGCACGTCGCCGGCGGCGATCCGCAGCGCGAAGCCTTCCGCAACGGCCGTCTTGCCGACGCCGGCCTCGCCGACCAGCAGCGGGTTGTTCTGCCGGCGCCGCAGCAGGATGTCGACGATCTGGCGAATCTCGGCGTCGCGCCCGATGACCGGGTCGATCTCGCCGGCGCGCGCGCGGGCGGTCAGGTCGACGGCGAAGCGTGCGAGCGCCGGGCCGTCCGAAGCACCGGCCGCGCCGCGCATCGCCGTGCCGCCGCCCGGCGTCGCTTGCCCGGCCGGCGGCGCCTCGGGCGAGCCTTCGACGATCGATTCGAGCGCGTCGGCGAGCACGTCCGGCACGATGCGCTCGAATTCGCGCGTGATCGCCAGCAGCACGTTGCGCAACTGCGGCGTCTTCAGGATGGCGAGCAGCAGCACCGCGCCGCGAATGCGGGTCGCGTCGTACTTCAGCGTCGCGTATACCCACGCACGTTCGACGGCGTCGTCGATATGCACGGACAGATCCGACACCGAGCCCGCGCCGCGCGGCAGCTTGTCGAGCGCGGCGACGAGCCCGCGGTCGATCGCGGCGTCGTCGATCGCGAAGTGGCGCAGCACGCGCTGCAGGTCGCCGTCGGGCCGTTGCAGCATCTGCTTGAACCAGTGCGCGAGCTCGACGTACGGATTGCCGCGCAACCGGCAGAAGCCGGTCGCCTGCTCGAGCGTCTCGTAGAGGAACGGATTCAGTTTTCCGAACAGGTTGACGCGGCCGATATCGGACATGACGGTTCCCGTTTAGGCGGTTTCGCGATGAAGGAGTGCGCCGGCGCGCCGCACGTCGTAGCGGACGACGAGGTCGCGCGCGGGGCCCGGTTCGAGCCGCTGCCCGAGCCACGCGGTGCGGCCGATGCCCTGCGGCGCGCCGAGCGCGATCGCCGGCACTGCGTCGGCCGCCAGTTCGAGCTGCACGTCCCAGTCGAACTCGATGCCGACGTATTCGCGCACCCATGACGCGAGCTGCCGGGCATGCGGGCCGCCCGGCAGGAAGCGGCGGTACGCGTCGAGCGACAGCGGGCCGAGCACGATCCGGAAGCGCGACTGCGCATCGCGCACCGCGATGCCGAGCGCGACGGCGCCCAGCCGCAAGGTCGGCCGCGTCGCGCGGATCGTGCAGCGCTGCGACCGCTCGATCGCGACCCATTGCGGCACGTGCTCGACGATGCGGGCCTCGACACCGAAATGCCGGCGCAGGATCTGCACGAGCCCTTCCGGGTTGCGCGTGTGCCGGACGAGATGGCCGGCATGGAAATAACGCGCATGCGGCGCGAGCGTGTCGGCGTCGGCATGCGCGGCGGGCTTGTCGTCGTGCGCCGCGCGCCCGATCAGGCTCGCGACATACCCGTCGAAGCGCGCGCGTTCCGGGCGATCGAGGCTCACCGTCGGCTGCGCGTCGGCCCACGCGCGGTAGAACAGCAGGATCAGCCGGTGATGAAACAGGTCGGCGAACGCGGCAAACGTCGGGTCGTCGTGCTGTGCGGCGCGTTCGTACGCGTATTCGGTCAGGTGTGTCGGCAACGGCCCGTTCGGGCCGAACAGCCCGAATCCGTGAATCGCAATGCGCGGCGGCACGGTGCCGTCGTCGGTCACGCCGGCGAGCATCGACGCCGCGAACGCGAGCGACGGTTGCTGCCCGAGCCGCACCGGCTCGTCGCGCGGCCGCGTGGCATGACCGAGCGGCGCGCGGCCGGGCGACAGCGCATCGAGCCAGCGCAACGCCTGGAACAGGTCGTAACCGTGCGGCGCGGCACGCAGGCGCGCCCACCACGCGTCGCGGCGTGCGGCTTCGGTGGCCGTTCCGGCACGCGGAGACATGTCGCGCGTCATATCGCGGGCCGCCTGCCGACACGCGCCGGCCAGTGCGCGAGCGTGCCGCGCTGCGCGCTGGTCAGCACGCATTCGGCGAACGCGTTGATCGACACGTGGCGCGCGAAGAACTGTTCGAGCACCGCGCCGAGCAGGAACGGGCTGTCGCCGGAGAACGCATGGTCGTCGACGGTCACGTCGACCTGCACGCCACGCCCGAACATCAGGGGGCCGGACGCCGGCAGCCGGCGGAACACCGGCGAGAACGCCACGCGCAGCACGCCGTCGATCTGCCGGCGCATCGCGGCATCGGCCGGGTCGGCATGCAGGCCGAGCAGTTCGCGCAGCGCATGCGCGCCCTCGTCGTCGTCGAGATCGGTCAGCGTGTGACGTGCGAGCCCGAGATGGCGGATCAGCCGCCACGCAGTTTGCGCGTCGGCGATTGGCGGGCGCGGCCGCGACGGCCCGCGGATCGCGACGATGCTGTCGACCGGGGCCGACACGCGCAGCGTGAACGTGTTCGCATCGCCGGGCGGCTGCAGCAGCACGAGGTCGCGGTTCGTGCACAGCGTGTCGGCCGCCAGGTAGCGCATCGTCTCGTCGTACGGCGCGCACTGGCTGTCGACGAGCGACACGTAGGTCTCGCTGCCGACGTAACCGGTGCGCGTGCCGTTCGCGCGCGCCTGGGCGGAGACGAGCCGTGGTTCGCGCCGCACCGTGTAGTACGCGCCGTGGTTGCCGTCGTCGCCGGCGAACGACGCGTGAAACGGCCGGAATTCACGCGACTGGCCGTCGTCGCGCTGCTCGCTCGCGAGGCGCTGCACCGCATAGACCTCGTAGTCGAGCGGCCGGCTGCGATCGACGACGACATGGTGTTCGCGCGCCCCCGGCTGCAACTGAATGCGATCGGCGCGGCGCGCGAACAGGTTCACGGCCGGCGTGCAGTTCAGCGCGAGGTGGCGCGCGCTGACGGCCGCCTCGAGCGCCGCGTCGTGGCGGTCGAACAGCACGGTCAGTTCGAACTCGTCGCCGGTCGCGCGAGCGAGCGCGGCACGCAGCCCGCCGATGCTGAAGAACAGGAAACGCGCCGGAAACGCGAAATACTCGCGCAGGAGCCGGTAGCCGTGGAAGCTGCGGCCGTCGTCGGGCAGGATCGCCTGCGCGGGATCGAAACCCTCGTGGACGATCGCGTCGGCATCGAGCGTATGCAGCCAGCGCGGCGGCTGCGCCGGATCGTGGCACACGACGCCGAGCGCATGCGCGGCGATCAGTTCGAGCAGGTGCAGCGCGTCGCGCTCGGGGCCCGCGAGATGGAACGTCAGCCGGTCGAGCGGCAGTTGCGACAATCTGGCGCCGCCGCGCGCCTTCAGCCGGATGCGCAGCGCACCGCGCACGTCCTGCCGTGCGGCGACGACACCGCGCGGCAGCCACGACGGTGCGCCGGTGACGCTCGCATCGGTCAGTTCGAGCGGCCACAGCGTCAGGTCGTGCGCGGTACGGAATTCGCACGCGGTCTGCTCGGACGCGGCCGGCCGTGCACGCAGCGCCGTGCCGGCCGGCAGCCGCCAGCCTTGCGCGAGGCTGCCTTCGTTCAGCATCGGCGCGAACCGCACGATCGCCATCGACGGCAGCGGCGCGACATAACCGGGATACACGGCATCGAGCAGCGCCTGCGTGAAGCGCGGAAACTCGGCGTCCATCTTCAACTGCACGCGCGCGGTGAGGAAGCTGAAGCCTTCGAGCAGCCGCTCGACGTATGGGTCGGGCGGTCCCGATTCATTGAGCCGCAGCCGCGCGGCCACCTTCGGGAACTGCTGCGCGAATTCGCCGCCGAGCTCGCGCAGGTACGCGAGTTCACGGTTGTAGTAGTCGAGCAGGCGCGTATCCATCGCGTCAGGCTCCCGCCACGGATTGCAGCGACATCGCGCCCGTCTCGAGATCGAGGTCGGAGCGCAGCACGAATTCGAGCGGATGCGGGATCGACCACAGCGTGCCGCGAATCTCGAACAGCAGCACGTTGTGACGCCGTTCGCCGGCGCGGCCGCCCGGCGCATCGGTCACGCTGCGGACGTCGATGCTGTCGGGCGCGATGCGCGGCTCGAAGCGCACGATCGCGTCGCGGATCGACGCCTCGACCGACATCCGCTCGACACCCGACATCGGCTTGCCGACGAGCGGCCGCATCCCGTAGTTGAGCACCGACGCCTGCGCGTGCGCGAACGCCGACCAGTCGACGAAACCGTCCTCGGCGTTGCGCGTGTTGAGCAGCCACGCGAGATCGCGCAGCACGGCCGCACGCAGGCGTTCGGTGCCGATCCACTGCGCGCCGGGCGCTTCGCTCGCGCGCTGCGGCGTGTCGTCGGTGAGCCGGTCGAGCAGCGCGGGCTGAAGCCGGTCGCGCAGGTTGCCCTCCCGGCCGTCGCGGGTTCGCGGGTCGTCCATGGTCGTCTCCGCGCCGTCACATCTCGGTGTTTTCCTTGATGTTCCAGCCGACGGTCACCTCCGCGCCCTTGCCGCCGTTGTCGTTCTGCTGCCAGTACTGCTTCTTCACCTTCGCGGCCTGGAAGCCGTAGTGCATCATCAGCCGGTCGGCGACGTCGCCCGGATCGATCCCCGCGACCTGCGCGGACGTGACGAGCACCTCCTGCAGCGTCACGCGCATGAACTCGACCTGCGTGCCGCCCGTCTTGCACGCGGAGATCTCGACCGACGACAAATGCTTGCCGTTCGCGCAATTCTTGATGATCGCGGGTGCCCCCTTGTCCATGTACGCGGCGACGACCAGATCGTTGAAGCTCGCCTTGCCCGCGTTGCCGCCGCTGCCGCTCGCCATGGCGCCAGGCTGGCTCGCGCCCCACGTGAACGACTGGATGTCGGTCCAGCCCTTGTGCTGCGCGTCCGCCGATTCGCCGGTCACGCCGTCCACCTTCATAAACATTGCCACGCCCATAACCGTCTCCGTTTCAGTGCGATGTCAGGATGAATGCCGCGTTGAAGTCCGATCGTTGCATGCGCCGCCGCTCATTCGTTGGCCGCCTTCGCGGTCGGCAGCCGCGAGATGAGCCGCAGCGACACGGTGAGCCCTTCCAGCTGGTAATGCGGCCGCAGGAAGAATTTCGACGTGTAGTAGCCGGGGTTGTCCTCGACCTCGTCGACGACCACCTGCGCGGCCGCGAGCGGCTTGCGCGCCTTGGTTTCCTGCGACGAATTGACGGGGTCGCCGTCGACGTAGTTCATGATCCAGTCGTTCAGCCAGCGCTCCATGTCGTCGCGTTCGCGGAACGAGCCGATCTTGTCGCGCACGATGCACTTCAGGTAATGCGCGAAGCGGCAGCACGCGAACAGGTACGGCAGGCGGCCGGACAGGCGCGCGTTCGCGGTTGCGTCGGGATCGTGATACTCGGCCGGCTGGTACAGCGACTGCGCGCCGATGAACGCCGCGAAATCCGAGTTCTTCCGGTGCACGAACGGCATGAAGCCGTTCTTCGCGAGTTCGGCCTCGCGGCGGTCGCTGATCGCGATCTCGGTCGGGCACTTCTGGTCGACGCCGCCGTCGTCGGTCGGGAACGTGTGGCTCGGCAGCCCTTCGACCGCCCCGCCCGATTCGACGCCGCGGATCGACGAACACCAGCCGTACTGCTTGAACGAGCGGTTGATGTTCGCGGCCATCGCGTACGCCGAGTTCGCCCACGTGTAGCGGTCGTGGTTCGCGGCGTCGGTGTCTTCCTCGAAGTCGAATTCGTCGACCGGGTTGGTGCGCGCGCCGTACGGCAGCCGCGCGAGAAAGCGCGGCATCGCGAGCCCGATGTAGCGCGAATCCTCCGATTGCCGCAGGCTGCGCCACGCCGCATATTCGGTGTTCTGGAAGATCTTCGTCAGGTCGCGCGGGTTCGACAGCTCCTGCCACGAATCCATCTGCATCAGCTCGGGCGACGCGCCGGCGATGAACGGCGCGTGCGCGGCCGCCGCGATCTTCGACAGCTCGCCGAGCATCTCGACGTCGGGCGGGCTGTGGTTGAAATGGAAATCGCCGACCAGGCAGCCGAACGGCTCGCCGCCGAACTGCCCGTATTCCTCTTCGTAGATCTTGCGGAACAGCGGGCTCTGGTCCCACGCGACGCCCTTGTAGCGTTTCAGCGTCCGCGCGACTTCGTTGCGCGACGCCGGCAGCGCCTTGATCTTCAGCAGCTCGTCGGTCTCGGTGTGCGTGACGAGGTAATGCAGCCCGCGCCACGCGCCTTCGAGCGTCTGGAACTCGTTGTGATGCAGGATCTGGTTGATCTGCTCGGACAGCTTGCGGTCGATCTCCGCGATGATCTGCTTCACGCTGCCGTACGCGTCGGTCGTCATGCCGACCGTATGTTCGAGCGCCTGCTGCGCGAGCGTGCGCACCGCGCGCTCGACCGATTCGCGCGCCTCGGCCGTCTTCGGCTTGAACTCCTTCTGCAGCAGCGCCGCGAATTCGTCGTGCGCGACGGCGGGTCGCGCGGCATCGCGCGCGTCGACGCGGGACTGGACAGGATCATTCATCGCGGGCCTCCGGTTGGGTCGCGTCGCCGCTCTGCGTGCTCGCGTGCGGTTCGCGCACGAGCGTCTTCAGCAGGTCGGGATCGTTGATCGCGCGTTCGATCAGTTGCTCGGCACCGTGCTTGCCGTCCATGTACGACAGCAGGTTCGACAGCTCGGTGCGCGCCTCCAGCAGCCGGCGCAGCGCGTCGACGTTGCGTGCGATCGCGGCCGGCGAGAAATCGTCGATCTGCTCGAACGTCATGTCGACGTTGAGCATCCCTTCGCCCGTCAGCGTGTTCGGCACCTGGAACGCGACGCGCGGCGCGACCGATTTCATCCGCTCGTCGAAGTTGTCGACGTCGATCTCGAGAAACTTGCGCTCCGGCAGGTCCGGCAGCGGCTCGGCACGCTTGCCCGCCAGGTCCGAAATCACGCCCATCACGAACGGCAGCTGCACCTTGCGTTCGGCGCCGTAGGTCTCGACGTCGTACTCGATCTGCACGCGCGGCGCCCGATTGCGCGCGATGAACTTCTGTCCGCTGCCCGCCGCCTTGGTTCTGTCCGTCATCGTCCACTCCTTCACATCGATCAGGTTGCGCAGTCCGTCGTTGCCGCCCGCATGGCGGTTCCTTTCGTTCGGTTCATTCGTTTGATTCTTTTCATTCGCTTCGCTCGCCGCTCAGCAGGTCCAGCTTCGCGAGGCTCTCCGGCGCGAGATCGCGGATGATTTCGTAGAAGTCGAGCGCGAGCAGCCGCTGCGCGCGCCGCAGCAGCAGCGGCGCCGGGTGGCTCGGTTCGTGCTGTTCGAAATAGCGGCACATCTTGTCGAGACCGATGCGCACGTCGTCGCGGCTCGTGATGTCGGCTTCGCGCCACGCGTGGGCGTTCGGCATCGGCGTCGACGCGGCGGGTGCCGAGACGGCCTGCGATGCGTCGCCGGGAACGGCCTGCTGCGTGTCGGGCGACACCGGTTGCGGCTCGGGTAGCGGCACCTCGCGTACGATCCGCCGCAGCGCCCTCTCCGCGTCGCCTTCGTCGGGTGCCCATTCGCGGCCCAGCTTGTCGGTCACGCACGCGCGGATCGCATCCAGCGCGTGCAGTGCCGCGCGCGCCGCGTCGAGCGGCGTCGTGCCGTCGCCCGACGCGGCCGACAGCGCGACCAGCAGGCTTTCGCGGCTGCCGGCTACGGGGCTGCCGGTATCGTCGCGGCCGTCCAGCAGCCGTTCGGCGTCGCGCACGCTCGGCCCGCCTTCGAACAGCGGCTGGCGGCGCGCCGCGCGCGCGCAGTCGTGTGCGCCGGCCACGTCGGCGAGCGCGTTCATCCGCGGTGTCGGGTCCGGTTCGCCGTCCGCGTCGAGCCGCGGATGCAGGGCGTCCCAGCGGCGCTCGAGCAGGTTCGCGACGAGCGCGAGCGCGTCCGCATAACCGGGGATACCGTGCTGCTCGGTCCAGCTTCGCGCGAGACAGGCGATCACGCGCAGGTCCTTCGTGCGCGCGGACAGCGCCAGCGCGAGCCGCTCGACCGCGCGCCAGTCGGGCGCCTCGGCCGGGATCACGGTGTCGCCGTATTGCTGCTCGGCGCGCGGCGTCGCACGCTCCTGCAACTGCAGGAACTCGGCGTCGTATTCGAGGTTCGCGCCGCACGGCGCATCGGGCGCGACATCCGCGAGCAACGGGCCGATCAGGCCCGCGCGCGGCGTCGCCGGGATGCCGGGCGGCACCGCGGAAAATGCGGCGGCGGCCAGCGCCGCCTGGCTGACGTCATTCGAATGCATAGTCGATGTTGACCGGTTTGCTGCCGAAATCGATCGCCACGGTGCGGTGCAACGGCGGCAGCGAGCCGTTGCGGATTTCGATCACGTAGACGCCCGGCGTCAGCGATACCGAACGCAGCGGCGGGCTCGCGCCGCGCCGCGCGCCGTTCACGTAGACATCGCCCCATGGCCGCACGTTGAAACGCACCTGCACGGTTTCCTGCGCCTTCGGCGCACGCGGCTGTTGCTCGGCGGGCAGCGCGGTCACGGCGGCGACGGCCGTCTGGCTGTCCGGCGGTTTCGGTGCCGGGGATGGCGTCGTCACCGGCGGTACGGCGGCTTCCGACGGCGGTACGTTGACGACGCGCTCCGACGCGTCGAGGCTGCCGGCGGGCGCGATGGCGGGGCTGGCGCCGGCCGGCGGCGGGGCCGTGTTGGTCACCGTGGTCGCAACCTGCGGCGCGGGCGCGGCGGCCTCGACGGCCGGCGTGCTGGCAGGCTCGGCGGCGACGCGTGGCGGCGGAACCTGGGCAGACGATCCGGCCGGCAGGCTGGACGGCGGCACGACGATCGGCGTCGGCCCCTGCTGGGCCAGTGTGGCAGCCGGCGTGCTCGCGGGCGGTGACGTGCCGGCCTGCGGCTGGCTCGCGACGGGCGCGGGCTCGTCGGCCACGCGGGCGGGACGCGACAGATAGGTCGCGGCGAGCCCGACGGCGATCAGCGCGACGACCGCGCCACCTGCGTAGACAGGCAGCCGGCGCTTGCGCGATCCGGCGGGGGCCTGGCCGTGCTGGGCGCCGGGCGGTACGGAAGCGCCGCCTGACGACGCTGACGACGATGCGGCGGGATACGGCGCGGTCGTACTGGCGGCACCGGCACCGGCACCGGCACCAGCGCCTTCAGCCGCGAACGCGTCCGCCTTCCCAGAACCCGCCGCACCACGCGCGCCGATGTCCGTATCGCGTCTTGCGGATCGCGCGCCGGTTTCGTCGTGCGGGTCGGTGCGTGCAGCGGCCGGTTCTTTCGCGCGTTCGACGTCTCCATTCGGCGCATCGGATTCAACCGGTTTCGCGGCCGGCCGGGACGCATGCGATGCGGACGCTGCGAGCGCTCCCGCAGCCGCCGTGGCGGCTGCGCCGTGCGTGGCCGCTTTCAACGTTGGAGACACATCATCGGTTTCCGGCTTGCCGTCCGACACACCGGGCGATGCGGATACCGTGTCCGTAGGCGTCGACACAGGGCCTGCACCCGCCTGCGTCGGCGGCGCAGCGCCACCCGAAGCGGCCCCACCCGCACCGATCGAAGTCGCGGCGGCAGCCGACGCGGTCCCGGCCTCGACAGAAGCCGCCCCCTTGTCTCCCCCGCCCCTGCCCGCATCGCCCACGGGCGGCACGGCGGGCGCGCCATACCCGCTGCCCGTCCGGTCGAAGTCCCGCAACCCGAGTTCCGCCGCGAATGCCGCGACCGATTCCGGCCGGTCCGGAATCCGCAACTGCAGCGCATGATCGACGGCCGCGAGAAAAGCCGGGCTGTACACCTCGCCGGCCGGCAGTTCACGCGACGCGAGCGGCCGGTAGGTGTCCTTGATGCTGCGCACGACGGCCGCGGGCGGCAACTCGCCGGTGATCATCGCGTGCATCACCGCGCCGAGCGCATAGAGATCCGTCCACGGCCCCTGGCTGAACGCGGGATCGTCGGTGTATTGCTCGATCGGCGCGTAGCCGGGCTTGATCATCATCGCGCCGTCGTCGACCAGATCGCCGATCCGTTTGCGCGCCGCGCCGAAGTCGAGCAGGATCGCGCTGCCGTTCGGGCGGATCAGCACGTTGTCGAGCGCGACGTCGCGATGAAAGCACTGCGCGCGATGCAGCGTGTCGAGCGCGCCGAGCAGCGCGCCGACGATGTTGCGCAGCTGCGTCTCGCTGATCCGCATCCCGCCGTCGAGCAGCTGCTTGAGCGTGCGCCCCTCGTAGAACGGCATCACCATGTACGCGGTGCCGTGGCTTTCCCAGAAATGCAGAACCTTGACGAGCCCCGGATGGTCGAATTGCGCGAGCAGGCGCGCTTCGTTGAGGAACGCGCCGCGCCCCGCGTCGAATGCCTGCGCGAACCGCTCGGAGCGCAGCGACACCGTATAGTCGCCGCCGCGCGTGGCCAGCATCGACGGCATGTACTCCTTGATCGCGACCGCGCGCCGCAACGTGCGGTCGAACGCGCGATAGACGATCCCGAAGCCGCCGATGCCCAGCACCTCGTCGAGCTGCAATTCGCCGAGGCGATGGCCGAGCGGCAGCGGCCGCACCGTGAATTCGGATGCGTCGCCGCGTGTCGCCGTGTCGTGCTCGTTGTCTCTCGATCCAGCGTCCTTCATCTCCACCACCTCTCGAAACCGCGTCCTTTCCGCCCGCCGCCGCGCCCGGCGGCCCGCCGTCCTTCTGTCCGGCCGCTAACCGCCGCCGAACAGCGTCAGGAACAGCGCGTTGTCGGGCGTGCCCGTGTGCGCGTGCGTGCGCAGCGGCGATCCGTCCGCGCGGTTGGTCCACCAGAAGCTGGTGCCGCCGTGCGGATCGAAGTAACCGGACAGCCCCGGCCACGCGGCCGGTGCCGGCCGCTCCGGCAGCGGCGCCGGCGTGCCGTCGACGATGTCCGCGTGCCTGTCGACGCCCGGCGCGAGCCGCACGCGTTCGAGCGTCCGCTCGAGATCGCCCGGCGCGCGGGCATGGCGGATCGCGTCGAGCAGCGCCTGTCCGACCTGCCAGTAGAACGCGTCGGCGGCGTCCGGCAGCCCGTTCCAGTAATCGGCCGCACGCATCGGCAGCGTGACGATCACCGGGTAGTAGCGCCCCACGCGGTCGCAGCTCGGCGCGAGGCAGCCCGGCTGCACGCACGACGCGCCGGCGCCCGCCGGGATCAGGAAATTCCAGACCGGCGCGACCGTGTAATGGCGCTCGATCTCGTCCGCGCCGCGCTGGCGCATCGCGGCCATCCCCTGCTGGAGCCAGCGCTCCCACCACAGCGCGAGCGCATGCGGCAGCCGGCTGTTCACGAAGTCGCCGGCGCCGGGAATCTTCCCGTACCAGGCCGGCGCATCGCCGTCGGTACGCGTGAACGGCGGTGTCGGGCTCATGGCTTCGGAGGGCATGTAAAGGACTCCATCTGGGGCAGCCTGAACGGGTTGCGGACACTGCCCGCATTCACTTGCAGCACGACCGGTTTGCCGTCGACCGTGAAGCGCGCAATCATCTGGTCGGAGCCGCGCCCGGCCGATACGGCCGCGCGGTCGAACAGCCGGTGCAGCGCCCACGGCCCGTCGGTCGAGAAGCCGTCGGTCGCGCCGGCCTGCCCCGACACCTGCAGCCGCACCTGGTTGCTGCCGCGCGGGCCCGGCCAGTCCACCGCGCTCTGCACGAGCGGGCCGTGCGCGTAGCGGA
The DNA here is from genome assembly GCF_052045915.1 of Burkholderia sp. 22088. NCBI lineage: Bacteria > Pseudomonadati > Pseudomonadota > Betaproteobacteria > Burkholderiales > Burkholderiaceae > Burkholderia > Burkholderia sp. 22088. The sequence goes on along the minus strand of NZ_JBQEPY010000005.1, from coordinate 372,358 downwards.
CGATCTGCCCGTCGACGTCGAGCACCATCTCCGTGATCGACGGGTCCATTTCGAGCGGCTGGATCTGCACCTTCAACTGCGCGGTGCGCGCACCGCCGCCGAAATAGGCGTCGCGGATCACCGCCGCCTTCTCGAACGACGCCAGCATCGCGGCGGCCGACGGATCGGCGTCCGCATTGCGGTTCGCGAAGCGCCACGGGTGCGACGTCGTATCGACGATCGACTGCAGGTTCTTCTGGAAGAAGTCGTCCATCAGGCCGCCGGGTGCGAACATCTGCGCGAAATCCGCTGGCGCGACGTCGCGCGACGATCCGCGCGCGAACGGATAACGCCCCGCGATCGCCTGCCGGCAGAAGTCGCCGACGTTCGCGCCGGCCCGCGTCGCGACGCTGCGCTGCTCGACGGTCGCCACGCTGCCGTTCGCGACGTTCGACAGGTCGTCGAGCACATCGCGGAACGGCGTCGGCAGGCGGCCGGCCTGCGCGCGCAGCTTCGCCGGCGCGTCGGACGGCGGCGGCTGCGCGCCGCTCCTCAATGCGTCGTCGGTGGCCGTCAGGTAGGTGTACAGCGCGTCGATCGACTTCAGCACGTCGTTGAACGCCTGGGCCTGGTCGCCGCTGCCCGGCGCGAACGCGCGCAACCCGGCGAAGTGGCTGTCGACGATCTGCTCGGCGCTCGCGGGCGCTGCCGCGGACGTGTTCGCATCGCTTCCCTTGCTCGCGAAGATCTGCGACAGCGAGCTGCGCGCCTCGTCGACCTTGTCCTGCGCGCGCGTGGCGAGATTGCGCGCCCCGCCGCCCGGTGCATCGCCGAGCGCCGTGTCGCGCGCGAGCGCGACCATCAGCCGCGTGAGCGGTGAATCGGCGGACGACAGCGCGCGTGCCACCTGGATGCTCTGCGCGAGCGTCGCGGTGCGCTGCAGCTTGATGTCGGCGAGATAGTCGTCCCAGATCTTCAGGTAGTCGTTCAGGTACAGCTGGCGGATATCGCGGGCCCACGCGGCCGCGTCGTTCGGCCCGGGAATCTCGGAGAGCCCGAGGTTCAGCACCCACACTTCCTCGCGCCCGTAGGCCTCGACCTCGCCGGCCAGGCGCGGCGCGAACACGTTGCGATAACCGTTGCGCGTATAGAGGCCCGGCACGCCTTCCGACAGCGGCTTGCCGCCCTGGCGGCGGAACACCAGCGACGCGTCCGGGCCGACCGCGCGCGCGACGCTGAAGTCGAACGCGGCGGTGGCCGGCCGCAGCGTCATTGTGAGCTGCCGGTACAGCCGCTGCGAGAACGGCACCTGCCGCAGCCGGTCGCGCACGTCGGCCACGAGCCGCTCGTTCATCGGATACGGCGACACCGCGACGCGGCCGCCGAACAGCGCGGCGAGATGCGCACGCAGCGCGGTGCGTTCGGCCGGCGAGAAATCGGGCGGCAGCGCGCGTTCCATTTCGAGATCGACGACGGCCTGCACGAACGCGGGATCGTAGTGCGCGCTGTCGTACAGCATCAGGTACGCCTTCAGCGCCGCATACGCGAATTCGGTCTCGTCGGGCCGCGCGTCGTGCAGCGCGGCCTCCATCCGGCTCGCGGCGATCGGCAGCAGCACGTCCTCGAGCGCGCGCCGGTACACGGCGTCGACGGCCTCGTCGATCTTCTCGCCCTGGAACAGCCCCCACCGGTACGCGAGCGGCGGATGCTGCAGGTCGACGCCGCCGGTATTCGCGAGGCCGCCGAGCGCGTCGAGCACGGGCAGCAGGCGGGCGACGTCGGCCGCATCGGAGAATTTCGCGCCGGCAATCTGCGCATCGACGGCCGGCACGCGCGCGCCGATCTGGTCGAGATACGCGCGATTGTTCGAATAGCTGCGCAGCCAGGCGACCAGCACGGCCACGCACACCAGCGCGAGCAGCACGTAGCCGGCGATCTGCAGCACGCGCCGTTTCTGATGCCAGCGCAGGTCGCTGCCGGCGAGCGACGCTTCGCGGAAGATGTGCTCCTGCAGCAGCGACTTCAGGAAGAAGCTGCGGCCGGTCGAGCCGACCTGCGCGACCGGCGGCACGCCCTCGATCTTCAGGAAGCGCTTGATGCCGCTCATCACGCGATCGAACGCGGTGCCCTCCTGCGTGCCGCTCGTCAGGTAGACGCCGCGCAGCATCGGCATCGGTTCGTAGCTCGACACGGAAAACACCTCGGCGACGAACTGGCCGAGCATGTCCTGCAGGTCCGCGATCTGCTGCGGCAGCAGGTACGTCATCTCGCGCTGGCGCGCGTCGGTCTGCGCGGCGAGCAGTTCGGGCAGCCCGTCGTTCAGCCGCTGGTGCAGCAGCCGGTATTCGCGGTCGAATGCCGCACGCAGGTCGAAACCCGGCGCCTCGCTTTGCGCGAGCGGGAACGTGAAACCCCACACCTGCGCGCATTCCGCGCGGCCGTAGTTGCCGAAATACTCGGCGAAGCCCGCGAGCAGGTCGGCCTTCGTCACGAGCAGGTAGACGGGAAAGCGGATGCCGAGCTGCGCACGCAGTTCGAGCAGCCGCTTGCGCAGCACCATCGCGTGCTGCGTGCGCTCGGCCTCCGACGCGCCGAGCAGGTCGGCCACGCTGATCGTCAGCATCGCGCCGTTCAGCGGCTGGCGCGTGCGGTACTTCTTCAGCAGGTCGACGAAACCTTTCCATTCGGCCTCGTCGAGCGCACGGTTGCCTTCGTGCGTCGTATAGCGGCCGGCCGTGTCGATCAGCACCGCGTCGTTCGTGAACCACCAGTCGCAATGCCGCGTGCCGCCCACGCCGCGAATCGCCGCGCGGCCGAACTGCTCGGCGAGCGGAAAACTGAGCCCGGAATTCACGAGCGCGGTGGTCTTGCCCGAGCCTGGCGCGCCGATGAACACGTACCACGGCAACTGGTACAGATACTGGCGCGACATCCGGTCGAACCAGCGCGGCAGGCCCTTGCGCACGGTGTCGGCCTGCCCGAAGCGGACCTTCTTCAGCAGCGTCGCGGCTTCGTCGAAGCGGCTGCGCAACTCGTCGAGCTGCGCTTTCGCCGGATCGTCGGCGGTGGCCGGCCCGGGCGCCGCTTCGCGCAGCTGGTTCAGCAACTGCGCGTTGAGCCGGCCGGCGCGCCAGCTGCGCCACGCGACGCGCGCCCCCCACGCGACGAACAGCACCGCGATCGTCAGCCCGCGCGCCCAGCCGCTTTCGAGCGGGCGGACCTCGGCGAACGCGAACAGCGGGCCCGCGAGCCACACGAAGCACGCGAGCACGACGAGACCGGCGAAGGTCCAGATCTCCCGCGACGGCAACGGCCGGACGAAACGCGCGACAGCCTGGTTCATGTCAGTTGTCCCCCTGCGTTGCGCTCGCGCCGACGGCGGCACTGCCGGGCGCCGGCAGCAGCGTGATCTCGACGCGCCGGTTCAGCGCGCGATTCGCGGGCGTATCGTTCGGCGCGACCGGGTCGAGCGTGCCGCGCCCTTCCGCCGCGAGCCGTTCCGGATGATCGAGCCGCGCGGCGATCATGCCGCGCACGGCTTCCGCGCGTTCGCGCGACAGATCCCAGTTCGACGCGAAGCGCGCCGTATGCACGGGCGTGTCGTCCGTATAACCGGTCACGCGCACGTTGCCGGGCACCTTGTCCAGCGCATCGGCCACACGGGCGAGCACCGGCACGTAGCGGTCGATCACCGACGTCGAACCCGACTTGAACAACCCGTCGCCGCGCAGCACGATCACGCTGCGATCGGCGGCGTCGCGCACCGACACGAGGCCGGCCGCGATCTCCGGTTCCAGGAACTTCGCGATGCGCGGGGCCGGTGCCGGGCGCGGCGGCGCCTGCGCGGGCTGCAGCTTCGGCACGTGCAGCGCGTCGATCGACGCGAACAGCCGGTCCGAATGCCCGGCGAGCGCGATCCGCAGCCCGACGAACACGCCGAAGCCGATCAGCAGCGCGAGCGCCACGCACACCCACAGCGGCACGACGAACCGGCGCGCGACATCGCGCGTGACGACGTCGCGCCAGTGCGGCGACAGCGCCGGCTCGAATTCGCCGCGCACCGAGCGGATCGTGAGCGCGAGCTGGTGGCGCAGCGCGTCGAGCTGCGCATGGCCGTTGTCGAGCACGCGATAACGGCCCTCGAAGCCGAGCGCGAGACAGAAATACAGCAGCTCGAGCAGGTCGAGATGCTGGCGCGGCTGCTGCGACAGGCGTTCGAGCAGGTGGAAGAATTTCTCGCCGCCCCAGGTCTCGTTGTGGAACGACACGAGCAGGCTGTGCGACGACCACACGCTGCCGCCCCACGGCGTCAGCGCGGCCGCCTCGTCGAGCGCCGTGCACAGGCAGTAGCGCGCGCCGATGATCGCTTCCGACGGCACGCCGGCCTCCTGCGCGCGCGCCTCGAACTGCCGGATCTCGACGACGAGATGCTCGCGCAGCCACGCGGGATTCGGGTGATGGACGGTCGAACGGATCTGCGGCACGAGGTTGAGCAGCGGATTTGCGGCCGCGACGAGCGGGTTCGTGCCGCTCGCGGCCCAGCGCCCGGGGCGCGGCTGCGTGGCGGTCGGGCCGGCCGCGCCCGCCGCGGCCGGATGCATGCCGCCCGGATTCGGCGGCACGAATCCGCCTGCGCCGGGGGAGATCGAATCGGAGGAGGAATTCATCGCGTCGCCCCGCCCTCACCCGCGTATCGCCCAGAACTCCATCGAGAGTCCAGGGAATTCGCCGGCGAAATGAAAAGCGAGACCGCCGGAGCGCGCCAGCTGCTTCCACAGGTCGCTGCCCTTGTCGATCTCGAAGTACGTATGGCCCGCGTGATACGGGATCTGCCGCGGCGCGACCGGCAACTGGCGCATCGTGATGCCCGGCAGTTGCAGTTGCACGAGATCGCGGATCCGCTCGACTGGCCCGAGCTTGGCCTGCGCGGGAAAACGCGCGCGCAGGCTGTCGGCCGGTACGTCCGCGCGCACCGCGAGCACGAAGCCGGCCGTGTCGCGCAGCACCGGGTCGGCCAGCGTCGCGACGCGGATGCCGTTGCCCGCATCGCGCAGCTCGATCTGGATCGCGTTTTGCTCGAGCACCGTCGACAGCGACCGCCGCAGTTCGGTCATCAGCTCCGCGAAGCTCGTGCGCAGGTCGTCGTGCACGTAGACGGCGAGCGACTGCGGGCGCCGGCCGGCCGCCGTGAACGTGCTCAGGTCGCACGCGAGCTTCAGCCAGTCGCAGAACAGCGCCTCCGGATGCGTCGACACGTGCTGCTGCGCATGCCAGGTCAGCGCGAGATAGCGGTTCACGAGCTGCAGCAGCAGGAAGTCCGCGACTTCCGACACGCCGCCGCGCCCGGGCTCCGACAGCCGTTCCGCGAGCGCTTCGCTGCGTTGCGTGAGCAGCCCGTGCAGCTCGCGCGCGTAGGCCAGCAGCACGGCGTCGTGCTGCGCGACGAGGCGCGGCGGGATGTAGCCGTCGTCGACGAGCAGCCGTGCATCGGTGCGCCGCTCGACGATCCGGGCGACGCCGAGTGCGTGCCAGTCGCCGGTGAGCTCGGCTTCGAGCATCAGCCGCACGTTCAGGCGCCCCGTCTGCAGCAGTGCGGGACCGAGCGCGACCGCGTTCGCGTCGGCCACTTCGTATTCGCGCACGACGTAGCGCGCGACATCGGCGCCGCCGTTCGTGCCGTTCGCGCCGCTCGCGGCATGGCCTCCGCCTGCACCGAACGACACCTCCTCGCCGCCGCCGCGCCACAACGGCAGCGCGAGCACGACGAGCTGGTCCTTCGCGTCGGCCGGCACGTCGAGCGGTTCGGGAAGATCGTCCGGATGGGACAGGTCGAACGGCGTGCCGTCGCGCATCACGCCCGACGCGGTGCGCAGCGCGACCTTGCCGAGCGCCAGTTGCTCGCGGTCGAGCTCCAGCGTGTCGAAGCCCCAGAAGAAGCCTTGCAGCGGGAGGCAGCGCAGCGCGACGTAGCGTTCCCAGTGCCGTTCGAGCTGCTGGAAATGCTGCGGCCGCAGGAACATCCCCTCGGTCCACACCACCCGCTGGCGGAGCGCCGCGACCGGTGTCGCGGACATCGTCGGTTCGGTCATGGGCGCCCCTTCGCATCGTTCAGCGCGAGGCCGCCGTTGCGCACCGCGATCGACAGCTTCAGCTCGCCCGGCGACGTCTGCCAGAACTTGTAGAGATTGAGCTGCTTCGCGCGCGGCAGCGGCACCGTCAGCCGCCAGCGGTTCTTTTCGAGCATCCGGTATTCGGCGACCACGCCGATCGCGCCGGCCTCGACGTTGCCGCGATAGTGCAGCGTGCGCGACTCGCCCGGCCGCAGGATCACGCGATCGGTGCCGAGCAGGTCCGTGCCGAGCACGTTCTCCGGCTTGTCCTGCAGCGAGAAGAAATCCGCGCTGTCGAACGACGATGCCGCGCGGAGCTGGAACACCTTCAGAACGATCGGCGCAGGCTTGCGGTTCGGGTCAGGGTTGACGTCGGGTGCAACGTCGACCGTGATCGCATACGGCACCGCAGCGGCGTGCTCCGTCGCGCCGCATCCCGGCAACAGCATCACGCATCCCCATACGATGAAACTGCTCGACCGCCATTGCATATTCCACCCTCGCCACCCAATAGCCGTTCGCCGGTTTTCGACCGCGAAACCGGTTGATCCGATTGAAAAAGGGACAATTAATTGATCGGTAATTGTGTAATCCGTATATCCATCCATCGCAATCCGTATCGGCAAATTGTTCTTGTAAAAAGCCGGGTCATATCATTCATGGATTTTGAAAGTCGATTTGGCGAGATGGTGGTCAATTGAGAATTGGGGTTGATGAATTAATGGCAAAAATCAATCCGACCGGTTCGCCGTCGCGGCCCGGTTCTGTGGCGTGGACACCTGTCGGATGGGCTCGGGCGCAAGCCGCCGGCCACCGGGCAACGAACGCTCGCGGCGCTGACGGTGTGCCAGGCTATTCGTTTCGCACGAACGGACGGCCCGTTTTTTCGTGCATTGACGTGCGCTGACCAAACAACTGACGAATCCGAAAAACACAGCGAACTATAGGCCGTTTTTCTGGATTCACAAGCACTGAAATTCGTAGTCGATTCTGCATTCAGGTGGAAATGGATTGGTGAAATGAAACAAAACGTAACAGGCGATTCGGTGCCGATGATTGGCACTAGAATCCAACAGCGCTTGTGTGCCACCTTCCAATTACGCCAATTCTTAATTTCAATAATGAAAGGTCGTTCATCGCTCGTTCTTTTCCTCGGCGCATTGTTGCTGGGGGCCGGCGGGTGCAGTACGTCCCCGACCCAGTCGGCTGCACGCGCGACGGTCGACAGCGCGCGCGCCGCGTACGACAGCGGCGACTACGGGCGCACGATCGCGCTGCTGAGCCACGCGAAGGAAATCGACGGCGCCGACACCGACACGCAGGTTGCCGCGCACAAGCTCCTCGCGTTCAGCTATTGCGTGACGAACCGCATCACGCCGTGCCGCGCCGAGTTCTCGAAAATTCTCGACCTCAACCCGCGCTTCGACTTGTCCCCTGCGGAGAAGGGACATCCGGTCTGGGGGCCTGCGTTCGAATTCGCGCGCCGCAGGCATGCGTCGTCGTCCTGAACGAACCGGCCTGCGCGCGAGCACTTCACCGAGCGACGTATGACATGCAACTGATCGTGATCGAACATGCCGGCGAGCCGGTCGAAAACGACTCCTACGACGCCGTCGTGTTTCATCCGCCGGGCGGCACCATTGGCCGGGCCAGCGACAACCATCTCGTGTTGCGCGACGACACGCGGCAGATTTCGCGGCTGCAGGCGCTACTGCAGGTGGGCGACGACGCCTGCCTGCTGAAGAACCTGAGCAGCGTCTCGACGATCGAGGTGAACCGCGAGCCGGTCGGTTATGCGCAGGAGCGCACGCTCAACACCGGCGACATCATCCGCATCGGGCCGTACGTGCTGCGCGCCGAACGTGACGACGGCGGCGACGGCGTCGATGGCGGCCATGCACCGGTCATCGACATGGAGACCGATTCCGGCACGCGTGTCGATATGCAGGCGCAAGCGCAGGCCCGGGCGGCAGCGGCGCCCGCGCAACCGTCGTCATCGCGGGTCGATACGAAAGGCGCCGGCAACCGGCTGTGGGGGCTCCTCCAGGATCGTCTCGCGCCGCGCGGCAAGGCGGCGGACGCCGCTGCGCGGCCAGGCGGCCCCGCAGGTGCGGGCGCGGCGCAGCAGGCCGCACCGCCCGCGCCTTCGCAGCGCGACCTGCACCAGCTGTCGACCGATCCGCTCGACCTGTTCGCGCAGTCGTCGGGCGACCTCGGCGCAGCGGGCACGGCGGCGCACGCCGATCGCGGCAACGCGGATCGCGATGCGTCATCCGCGACGCAGGCGGATCACGCGCCCGAGTGGACGCAGCACGTGCGCGTGCAACCGGCCGCCGCGCACACCGATACGCGGCCGGCCGACGAACCGGCGCCGCATGCTGCGCGCGCGCCGACCCCCGACGAACTGCTGAGCGCGTTCTTCGAAGGCGCGGGGCTCGACACCGCGGCCGAATCGCATCAGTGGTCGGCCGAGCAGCTGTACATCGCGGGCCAGTTGCTGGCGCTGTTCGCGAACGGCACGGTCGAGCTGCTGTCGTCGCGCAGCATCCTGAAGCGCGAGGTGAAGGCGCACATGACGATGCTGCTCGATCGCGAGAACAATCCGCTGAAGCTGCTGCCCGACGGCGGCGCCGTGCTGCGGCAGATGTTCGGGCTGCCGCTGCCGGGTTTCATGTCGCCGCAGAGCGCGGTCAGCGACGCGTTCCAGGATCTGCACGCGCACCAGATCGGCATGGTCGCGGGCATGCGCGCGGCGTTGATGGACCTGCTGACGCGCTTTTCACCGCAGCGCCTGCGCGAGCGCGACGACGCGATGCGCTGGTACGAGAAGCGCGTGCCCGTGCTGTACAAGGCGAGGATGTGGGATCGCTACGCGGCGACCCATCGCGACACGGTGTTCGCGATCGAGGACGATTTCGCGTCGGTGTTCGGCAAGGCGTTTCTGGCGGCGTACGACGCGGAAGTGGAAAGCTATCGCGGCAGCGGCAGGCATTGAGCGACGTACCGCGCACCCGCCACCGGTCGCGGGCGATGGGTGCCGGCGGAGGCGTCAGGTGGCCGCACCACACGACGCGACCTTGTTTCGCCCCGTTTCCTTCGCGACGTACAACGCCTCGTCGGCTGCCTTGATCACCGACTCGACCTCCCCTTCCTGCCCGGGCGCCCAGCTTGCCACGCCGATGCTCGCGGTGACGCGCCCGAATTCGCTTTCCGCATGTTCGATCGCCAGTCCGTCGATGGCTGCGCGAATCCTTTCGGCGATCTCCGTCGCACCCGTCGCCGGCGTATCGGGCAGGATCACGACGAACTCCTCGCCGCCATAGCGGGCCGCGGTGTCCGCCGGGCGCCGGATGTTGTCGCCGATGCACCGTGCGACCGCCGCCAGCGCGTCGTCGCCGGCCTGGTGGCCATACGTGTCGTTGTAGGCCTTGAAGCGGTCGACGTCGACGAACAGCAGCGAAAACACCGATCGGGCACGGCGCGCGCGGCGCCATTCGAGATCCAGCACCTCCCCGAACGAGCGGCGATTGTTGAGCCCGGTGAGGCCGTCGGTGCGCGCGAGCATGACCAGTTCGGATTCGGCGCGCATCCTGCGCCGCAGCTGCGAGCCCAGCATGAAGGACAGCACGATGAACGCCACGCCGAAGGTGGCGACCAGCGCGCCGATCGTGATGGCACGGTGCCGCCACGCGGCGTAGATGTCCTGCTCCGCCTCGGCGACCATGATGATCAGCGGCAGGTGCGGCAGCGTCTTGAAGTAGTACAGGCGGCGCACGTTGTCGATCGTCGAGGTTTCGACGAACGAGCCTTCCGGTGCCGTCATGAAGTGGCGAAACGTTGCCGCCTTGCTGATGTCGCGACCGATGGTGCGCACGTCGAACGGCTGGCGCATGAACATGATGCCGTTCGTGCCGATCAGCGAAATCGCGCCGTGCGAGCCGAGCGCGAGGCCGGCGAACAGCGTGTGGAAATACTCGAGATTGACCGCGATCATCACGATGCCGGCGAACGAGCCGTCCGGGTTCGACACGCGGCGCGTCAGCGCGACGCTGAGCGAGCCGCTGCGCAGGCGGGACGCATAGGGATCGCTGATGTAAAGCCCGACGTCCGGATTGTCGCGGTGCACCGTAAAGTACTTGCGGTCGCCGAAATTGCCGTGGCGCGGCACTTCGTTCGCCGAATCCAGGATGATGTTGCCGGCCGAATCCAGCACGAGCATCGAGCCGAGAAAATTCGCCGTCATCGCGTGATCGAACAGGATGCCGCGCCGCAGCGCCGGCGGGGCGGCCATGACGTCCGGCCGCCGGAGGCCCTGGATCACCGCCTCGAGCGACAGGCCGTACAGCTCGATGTTGCGTTCGATGTCGCGCTCGGCGACGAGCGCCAGATTTCGCGACGTCTCGCGCGCGCGATCGAGCGCATCGTGACGGCTCTGAAACAACTGCAACACGCAGAGGCCCATCAGCGCGCACGCTATCAAGGTCCCCGCCAGCACAACGTAGTACGGCGCTGCCGACCGCGGATGCATCCGTGTCCTCTCAGATTGGCCCGGCGCCGACGCACCGGTCGTTATGATTTGTTCTGAATAACCTATACCAAAAAGTACGACTTCCGGGTACGAGGTGCAGTCCTGACTTGCCGGGTTGCGTACGACGTGACCTGAGCGGTATCGGGCGGATCGTGTTCCGCTCGGGCCGGCACCGGGTGCCGGCGCTCATTCACCGAGGGGCGTCGCGTAGTGTGGCGTGTGGTGCTGCCGATGACGGAATCGAAACAATCCGTCCGCAGTGGTACGCGTGTTGAAATTGCCGTGAGGTTGCCATGCGAATGCACGGCCGGCGGGAAAGCCGGCGGGAGACCGGGCGTGCCGTTGCGCAGTGCGCAACGCGAGTGCCGCCCGGCGCGCGCCGCGCCGGCGGCGCCGCGCACGCGATCGGTCGGCGGTCAGACGGTCGTCAGACGGCCATCACCGTCACCGACTTCGTGACGAGGTACGGTTCGAGCGCTTCCGGCCCGCCTTCCGAGCCGTAGCCCGAGTCCTTCACGCCGCCGAACGGCATTTCCGGCCACGGCGTCGCGGGCTGGTTGATCCACAGCATCCCGACTTCGAGGCGCTGCGTGAGCAGGTGCACGTTCGCGAACGAACGCGTGAACGCGTAGCCGGCGAGCCCGAACGGCAGACGGTTCGCTTCCGCGATCGCGTCTTCGAGCTTGTCGAAACCGCGGATCGCCGCGACCGGGCCGAACGGCTCGTTGTTGAACACGTCCGCTTCGAGCGGCACGTCCGCGATCACGGTCGGCGCGAAGAAGTTGCCTTCCGAGCCGATCCGCTCGCCGCCGGTTTCGATGCGCGCGCCGACCTTGCGCGCGTTGTCGACGACGGATGCCATCGCGGTGAGCCGGCGCGGGTTCGCGAGCGCACCGAGCGTCGTGCCTTCCTCGAGGCCGTTGCCGACCTTCAGCCCTTCGGCATGCTTGACCAGCGCGCGCGTGAATTCGTCGCGGATGCTGTTGTGCACGAGAAAGCGCGTCGGCGAAATGCAGACCTGCCCCGCGTTGCGGAACTTCGCGCCGCCGGCGGCCTTCACCGCGAGCGCGACGTCGGCGTCCTCGGCGACGATCACCGGCGCGTGACCGCCCAGCTCCATCGTCGCGCGCTTCATGTGCAGGCCGGCCATCGAGGCGAGCTGCTTGCCGACCGGCGTCGAACCCGTGAACGTGACCTTGCGGATCACCGGGTGCGGGATCAGGTACGACGAGATTTCCGCCGGATCGCCGTACACGAGGCCGATCACGCCGTTCGGCACGCCCGCGTCGACGAACGCGCGCAGCAGCGCGGCCGGCGACGCCGGGGTTTCTTCCGGCGCCTTCACGAGGAACGAGCAGCCGGTTGCCAGCGCGGCGCTCAGCTTGCGCACGACCTGGTTGACCGGGAAATTCCACGGCGTGAACGCGGCGACCGGGCCGACCGGCTCCTTCACGACGGTCTGCTGCGCGCCGAGGTTGCGCGGCGGCACGATCCGGCCGTACACGCGGCGGCCTTCGTCCGCGAACCATTCGATGATGTCCGCCGCCGACAGCACTTCGACGCGCGCCTCGGTGAGCGGCTTGCCCTGTTCCTGCGTCATCAGCTGCGCGATCGCGTCGGCACGTTCGCGCACCAGCGCGGCCGCCTTGCGCATCGTCGCCGCGCGCTCGTGCGCGGGCACCTTGCGCCAGGCCTCGAAGCCGCGTTGCGCGGCGGCGAGCGCACGGTCGAGATCGGCGATGCCCGCGTGGGCCACCTTGCCGATCGGCTTGCCGGTCGCCGGGTTCACGACGTCGATCGTCTTGCCGCTCGCGGCGTCGACCCATTCGCCGTCGATCAGCAGTTGCGTATCCGTATAAGTCACGTTAGCCATCCAGACACCCCTACATTGCGTCGATAAACGCGCGCTGCCGCGAACGGCCGCGCGCCGGTTGACAGAAAAAGCCAGGCCGCCGGGGCTGGCACGCACCCGGCGGCGTCGACGGCAGGCACGCCGGCCCGCCATCGTTCCGCATGGAGTCGCGCTCAGCGCGCGGCCGCCGTCGCCTTGCGGAGTTTCGCGACGTCCGCCGCCTGCACGGCCGGCGCGCCGTTGTTCCATCCGGCGCGCATGAAGGTCAGCACGTCGGCGATCTGCCGGTCGTTCAACTGATTCGAGAACGCCGGCATCGGATAAGCGGACGGCACGCCATCGATCACGAGCGTCTCGCTGCCGTTCAGCGTCACGTTGATCAGCGACGCGGCATCGCCTTCGAGGACGTTCGGGTTGCCGGCGAGCGGCGCGAGCAGCGGCGCGTAGCCGCGCCCGTCCGCGCCGTGGCAATGCAGGCAGTAAGCGTTATACACCTTCGCGCCCGGATCGGCTGCCGGCCGGCCCAGCGCGACCTGCGTCGCCTTCGGATCGTAGCGGTACGGCGGCGCGCCCGTGCCGCCTGCCGCCGGCAGCGATTTCAGGTAACGGGAGATGGCCGCCAGATCGTCGTCCGTGAGGGCCTGCGTGCTGTGGTTGATCACGCTGACCATCGAACCGAACGCGGTCGCATGGCGGTTCGCGCCGGTCTTCAGGAACTGCGCGACCTCGGCCTCGTTCCAGCGGCCGAGCCCCGTGTTGGGCTCGGCGGTCAGGTTCGATGCGAACCAGTTGTCGATCGGCGCACCCGACAGGAACGCCGCGCCGCCTTCGTCGAGCGCCTTCTCCTGGAAGCCGACGCCGCGCGGCGTGTGGCACGACCCGCAGTGCCCGAGCCCCTGCACGAGATACGCGCCGCGGTTCCACATCGCGTCCTTGGCCGGCTTGTCGGCGTAAGGCGTCGTGTCGAGGAACACCATGTTCCACAACGCGAGCGGCCAGCGCATGTTGAGCGGCCACGGGATGTCGGACGGCCGGTTCGCCTGCTTCACCGGTTCGACGCCGTGCATGAAGTACGCGTACAGCGCCTTCACGTCCTCGTCCTTCAGCTTCGCGTACGACGGATACGGCATCGCCGGATACAGGTTGTGGCCGTCCTTCGCGACGCCCTTGCGCAGCGCGCCGGCGAACTCGGCTTCCGTGTAGCCGCCGATGCCCGTTTCCGGATCGGGCGTGATGTTGGTCGTGTAGATCGCGCCCATCGGCGTGACCATCTTCAGGCCGCCGGCGAACGGCGTGCCGCGCGGCGCGGTGTGGCACGCAACGCAGTCGCCCGCTTTCGCGAGGTACGCGCCGCGCGCGACGAGCGCGCTGTCGGCCGGTGCCGTCTGCGCGGCCTGAGCGGCCTGAGCGGCCGGGCCGGCCAGCATGGCGGACAGCGCGAGCAGCGATGCACGGAACGTATTCAGGGTGAGGTTTCGCATGATCGTCGCCTCCCCTCAAGCCGTCTTCAGCTGGTCGCCGACCGGCAGCTTGCGCAGCCGCTTGCCGGTCGCCGCGAAGATCGCGTTCGACAATGCCGCGGCCGTCGCGGCCGTGCCCGGTTCGCCGATCCCGCCCGGCGCTTCGCCGCTTTTCACCAGATGCACCTCGATCGGCGGTGTCTCGTTGATCCGCAGCATCCGGTAATCGGTGAAATTGCTCTGCACGACACGGCCGTCCTCGATCGTGATCTCGCCGTACAGCGCGCCGGTGATCCCGAAGATGATGCCGCCCTGCACTTGTGCCTCGATCGTGTTCGGGTTGACGGACATGCCGCAATCGACCGCGCACACGACGCGCTTGACCTGCACCTCGCCGTTGTCCACCGCGACGTCGATGACGATCGAGAAGAAGCTGCCGAACGCGTGCATCACGGACACGCCGCGCCCTTGCCCCGTCGGCAGCGACGGGCCCCAGCCGGCCGCCTTCGTCGCGACGTCGAGCACGTTGAGCGCGCGCGGCGTCTTGCCGAGCAGCGCGCGGCGGTATTGCACGGGGTCGGTCTTGGTCTGCGCGGCCAGTTCGTCGATGAAGCTCTCGACGACGAACGTGCTGCGCGTCGGCCCGACGCCGCGCCAGAACGCGGTCGGTACGTGGCGCGGCTCCTGGCGCACGTAGTCGATCAGCTGGTTCGGCAGGTCGTACGGCAGGTCGGTGGCCACCTCGACCGCGTCGGGATCGACACCGTGCTGGAACGCGGGCGGCGCGAAGCGCGCGAGGATCGACGAGCCGACGATCCGGTGCTGCCACGCGATCGGCTTGCCGTTCGCGTCGAGGCCGGCCGAGATCCGGTCGTAGTAGTACGGGCGGTACATGTCGTGCTGGATGTCTTCCTCGCGCGTCCAGATCACCTTCACCGGCGCGTTGACCTGCTTCGCGATCTTCACCGCCTGGCCGATCATGTCCGTCTCGAGGCGCCGGCCGAAGCCGCCGCCGAGCAGGTGGTTGTGCACGACGATCTTCTCCGGCGGAAAGCTCGTGAGCTTCTGCACGGTGTCGACCGCCCGCGTCGGCACCTGGGTGCCGACCCAGATCTCGCAGCCGTCGGCGCGCACGTGCACCGTGCAGTTCACGGGCTCCATCGTCGCGTGCGCGAGGAGCGGCTGCTCGTACACGGCGTCGACGCGCGTCTTCGCATCCGCGAAACCCTTGCCGACGTCGCCGTCCTTGCGTGCGACGGCACCCTTGCCGTTCGCCGCGGCCTGTGCGAGATCGGCGACGATGTCCTTCGTCGATACCTTCGCGCCCGCGCCTTCGTTCCACTTCACGACCAGCGCCGATGCGCCGCGCTTCGCGGCCCAGGTGTGATCGCCGACGACCGCGACCGCGTTGTCCGCGCGCACGACCTGGCGCACGCCCGGAATCTTCTTCGCGGCCGTATCGTCGATGCTCGCGACCGTGCCGCCGAACACCGGGCTGTTCACGATCACCGCGTACAGCATGCCGGGCAGCCGCACGTCGAGCCCAAACTGCGCGGTGCCGTCGACCTTCTCCGGCGAATCGAGCCGCTTCGCGGGCGTGCCGATCAGCTTGAAATCCGCCGGCTTCTTCAGCGCGACGTCCTTCGGCACCGGCAGCTTCGCGGCGGCGTCGGCGAGCTGGCCGTACGACACGCGCCGGCCGCTCGGCGGATGCTGCACTTCGCCGTTCACCGCACGGCAGGATGCCGGATCGACGTTCCATTGCTTCGCGGCGGCCGCGACCAGCAGCGTGCGCGCGGTCGCGCCCGCGCGGCGCAGCGGCTCCCATGCGTAGCGTACCGACGTCGAGCCGCCGGTGAGCTGGCCGCCGAGCAGCGGATCGAGAAAGAGCTTCTCGTTCGGCGGCGCATGGTCGAGCGTCACGCTCGACAGCGGCACTTCGAGTTCCTCGGCGATCAGCATCGGCAGCGCCGTGTAGACGCCCTGCCCCATCTCGACTTTCGGCATCACCAGCGTGACCTTGCCGGCGCGGTCGATCTGCACGAACGCGTTCGGTGCGAACACGCCTGCCCGCGCGGTTTCATCGCCGTCGCCACCGATCACCGACCGGCGCGCATCGTCGCCTGCCGCCGGCAGGCTGAAACCGAGCAGCAGGCCACCGCCCGCCGCCGCGCCCAGCGACATGCCGAGCTTGAGGAACGAACGGCGCGACACGCCCGCGCCGGCGGCTTGTCCAGCGGCCTTGCCTGCTTCGATCAGTCCTCGCGACATGTCATGCCTCCTTCGCGGCTTGCTTCACGGCCGCGCGAATCCGGTTGTACGTGCCGCAGCGGCAGATGTTGCCGGCCATTGCCGCGTCGATGTCGGCATCGCTCGGGTTCGGGTTCGATGCGATCAGCGCGGTAGCGGCCATCACCTGCCCCGACTGGCAATAGCCGCACTGGACGACGTCGAGCTCGCGCCACGCCTGCTGGACCTTGTGGCCGGCCGGCGTCGCGCCGACGGCTTCGATCGTCGTGATCTTGCGGCCCGCGACGGCCGCGACCGGCAGCACGCACGAGCGCGCGGCGACGCCGTCGAGATGCACGGTGCACGCGCCGCATTGCGCGATCCCGCAGCCGAATTTCGTGCCGGTGAGGCCGACGACGTCGCGCAGCACCCAGAGCAAGGGCATGTCGTCGGGGGCGTCGACCGTGCGGGTTTCGCCGTTGATGTTGAGGGTGACCATTCAGCCTCCGGGGCCGGTGTATTGGGGAAACGACGCGCATCGCGCGCCGCGCGGGGTTTTCGATTTCGTCGCTGTCTTCGCCGTTGCCGGGCGAGACGGCTGCCGCGCGGCCCGGGGCGGAGCGGGCCGCGGCGTGGGTGCTGCTTCGTTACTCGGCCACGTCGATGCCGGACAGCACCTTGATGACCGCCGGCGCCGCGAACCAGTCGGCCGATTTCACTCGGAATTCGCCGAAATACGGGCTCGCGAGGTGTGCGTCGAACGCAGCCTGGTCGTCGTAGATCTCGTACAGGTGCAGGTTGGGCGAACCGTCCTGTTCGCGGAACAGGTCGTAGCGCCGGTTGCCCGGCTCGGCGCGCGTTTTCGCGACCATGCTGCGCAGCTCGGCTTCGGCGGCCTCCGCGTGTTCGGGTTTCAGGTACAGGGACGCAATCACGTGAAGCGCCATCTTGTCACTCCTTTTGAATCGAAATCGAGCATGCCACAAGCCGGCGTCGCGCGACGCCAGCGTGCAATCGTCGTGGTTTGCCGTGCCGCGATATCAGGCCAGTTCGTCCGGGCCCACGCGCACGACGACCTTGCCGAAGTTCTTGCCGGCCAGCAAGCCGATCAGCGCTTCCGGCGCGTCGGCCAGGTCGGGGACGACGTCCTCGAGCGTCTTCACCTTGTCCTGCGCAACCCATTCGCTCATCTCTTTCAGGAACGGTGCATAACCGGTCGCATAGTGGTCGAGGATGATGAACCCCTGCATCCGGATGCGCTTGCGCAGGATCGTGCCCATCAGTGCCGGCACGCGATCGCGGCCGGTCGACACCGCGGTGTCGTCATACGCCGCGTCGTTGTAGTGCGCGATGATCCCGCATACCGGCACGCGCGCGTGATCGTTGAGCAGCGGCCACACCGCGTCGAACACGGCCCCGCCGACGTTCTCGAAATAGACGTCGATGCCGTTCGGGCATGCGTCCTTCAGCTTCGCGGCGAATGCCGGGTCGCGGTGATCGACGCACGCGTCGAAACCGAGCGTATCGGTCACGTAGGCGCACTTGTCGGCGCCGCCCGCGACACCGATCACGCGGCAGCCCTTCAGCTTGGCGATCTGGCCGACCACCGCGCCGACCGCGCCGCTTGCCGCCGCGACGACCACGGTTTCGCCGGCCTTCGGCTCGCCGATTTTCAGCAGCCCCGTGTAGGCGGTGAAGCCCGGCATGCCGAGCACGCCGAGTGCGTACGACGGATGCGCGACGTCGCGGCCGAGCGGAATCAGGTCGCGGCCGTCGGACAGCGCATAGTCCTGCCACCCGGCGCCCGCGACCACGAGGTCGCCTTCGCGGAACGCGGGCAGGTTCGACGACACGACCTGGCTGACGGTGCCGCCGACCATCGGCTGCCCGAGTTGGGCCGGCGGCGCATAGGACGGCGCATCGCTCATCCGGCCGCGCATGTACGGGTCGAGCGACAACCAGACCGTGCGCAGCAGCACCTGGCCGGCACCGGGCGTCGGCACGGCACCGGATTCGGTGCGGAAGTTGCCCGGCGTCGGCGCGCCGACCGGGCGCGAATTCAGGACGATCTGGCGGTTTGCGGTCTTGCTTTGCGGCATGTGAGCCTCCGTCAACAGGAATGGACGTGCTTCGTGGGCACGATCGGATCAAGGGTGGAGCAGCGGAGACGCCTGCATGCTGCAACGTCGGCGGTCGGGCCGTCGCGGCTGCGTGCGGGCGCTTGAAACAATGGGGAACAGCGTAACGCGGCGTGGCACGTTCGTCATACTTGCTTGAGTAGACCAGTCGTCTAGAGTCAGGACAAAAACAAGGCGCGCCGATGCGCGCCCGGGTTACGACTGTGCGCCGCCATGCTCGGCCGGCGGCAGGTTCAGCATGCGCCGCGTTTCGACCATCGCCCTTTCGAGCGGCTTGCGGTCGCGGTGAATCTTTTCCAGCAGCGTCGCGCCCAGCCACATTTCGTAGAGGATCGCGGCCGTGTGCGACGGATCGGCGATCCCGCTCAGCGAGCCATCGGCCAGTCCGGCCTCGATGCCGCCTGCGAGCCGCTCGATGATCTGGCTCGTGCCCTGCCGCAGCACCGCGCGCATCGCTTCCGACAGATCCGACACTTCCGCGCCGAGCTTCACCGCGAGGCACTTGCCTTGCGGATCGTCCGCGCATTGCGTGTGCAGCCAGTTGCGCCAGTACGTCATCAGGCGCTCGGCGCCGGTGCCGGCCTGATGCTTGAACAGGTTGTCGAGATGCGCGTGATAGCTGTCGAAATACGCTTCGAGCAGCGCTTCGCCGAATGCCTCTTTCGAGCCGAAGTAATGGTAGAACGAGCCCTTCGGGATGCCCGCCGCAGCGAGAATCTCGTTCAGGCCGACCGCCGAAAACCCCTTGTGGAGCATGATCGGCTTGGCGATATTCAGGATGTGCTGGCGGACTTCGGCGCCTGAAGATGCATTCATGGTGGCGTATGTTAGCAACGATTAGACCGGTCGTCTAGCGGCGTCGATCCGGTATGTTGAGCGGCACTTTACCCGATCCGCGCCGGGCCCCCAAACGTTGCGCCGACCTTCCTTTCCTCGCTCCGCGTTGCCGCGCACGCGGCGTCACGCGCACGACCCGGTTTCGTCGCGGGCGATTCATCGAGCTTCCGCATAACTCGTGGAATTTGGGCCTCGACACGCGCTCCCTGGCTGTCCAACCACGCGCGAAGCTGTTGCAAACCGATATCTCGATTACGGTAGCGACAGAGCATATTCCGAATATCCTGATCCATGATGTTCAAACTCATTTCTCTACCGGAATAATCCAGTGGTCAGACCACGATTTTGTTGTTCCCATGAACAGATTTTGTCCACCAGAGCCGACGCTGCCGTCGCGGTATATGGCAAGTTGACCGGTAACGTTGGGTGGGTGGGCGATCGGGCGTGCAGCCGTCTCGATTGCCTGCTTGCCGGCTGTTGGCGTGCATCGCCATCGGCTGATGCACGCTCGCGGCCGCGCCGTCAGCGCGGCGCTTCGTCAGCACGCTTTCTCGTGCGTGCCCGTTGCTCGTCCCGTTGCGCGGCCGGTGCCGCCTTCGCGCCACGCAGCGGCGCGCGGCGCACGAGCACCGTCATCTCGCGCCGCAGTGCATCGAGTTCCTTGCCGCGCGCCGCATCGGCCGCCTGCGCAGCATCGAGCTGCCCCTGAAGCACGCCGCATCGATGCAGCGCGTCGCCCAGTTGCGCCTGCAGCGCGGCAACATCTTTCCGCTGCTGCGCATCGCGTTGCTCCGTGCGCGATGTCACGGCATCGAGCTCCTTTTGCAGTCGCGCGGCGGCGAGCCGCTCTCGATCGATCTCCTGGAGCGCCCGCTTCTCCGACGCACGCAAGCGTTCCTCGGCCCGGCCGGCGTCGTCGCGTAACCGGTCAAGCTGGGTGGTGAAATCCGCACGGGCCTGCACGAGTGCACGGTCGCCTTCCGCGTTGTCGGCTGTCAGGCGCTCGATGTCCGCTTGCAGCGCTTGCCGCGATGCCTCGTCGGCCGCCCTCGTCTGCTCCAGTTCCTGAATGCGCACCTGTGCGGCCAGCAGCGCGGCCGTGCGTTGCTCCAGCGCGGTTTCGGTGCGGGCCAGCTCAGCCTGCAGTGCCGCGACTTCCGCCTTCGCCGCCGTTCGTTCGGCTTCGACTTCCGCGCGCAATGCGTCGAGCGCGGCGGCCGCGTCGGCGCTCGACCGATTCCATAGCGCCGCGACGAGTTCGCCGGCGGCCGCCTGCAGATCGGCCGGCAGGTCGGGATGCTCGATGCGGACGCGGCTCTTTTCCCGCAGCTCGGCCCAGAACTCGCCGAGCACGGCCGTCGGCGTGCTCATGCTGCCCTTGCGAACGAGCTGGTACAGGCGGTTCGCGGTGGGCGTGATGCCGAAGCGGAAGAACAGCAGCGCGCAGGCTTCGCGATACAGCTCGCGGGTTTTCGGGAAGTCGGCCTTGAGGCGCTCGATTTCGGCGGTCAGGCGGGATTCGTCGGCGGCGAGATCGGACATGGCGGGTTTCGGTGGCAATTTCGTCAATAATATAACGTAAACCGTTAAAAATACAATTATGTCGATTTATGGATTTGACATTATTTCTATAATGTCGAGATCGTGGAATATCGGTATGTCCCCGCCGGTATGCGGCGCGCGGCCGTCGGCCAGTACGGTGCTCGCCCGGTGGCGTCAAGCGCGCTGCTTCAGCAGCCCTGCCAGAAGGGTCAGTGCTTCCGTCAGATCGTCGAACGACGGGCCGCCGAGGCAAAGTCGGATTCCGCTCGCCCGATCTTCCGGGTTCACCATCATGGATTCCGGAGGGGTCAACTTGATATGCATCGCTGCAGCGACGGATGCGACACGATTGGCAGCATCGCGCTCCATCGGCAGCCAGGCGTTGTAGGCGCCGGGATGCGAGACCAGTTCGCTCGCGCCGAGCAGAGAGATGGCCAGATTGGATCGACGCCGCGCCTCATGGTGCAGATCCCGCTGGATCGAGGAGATGACGTCGGTGGCCAGCCATTCCTCAACCACTGCGCAAGAGAGCGGCGACGGCGCCATTGGCAGGTCCCGCAGCGCGTCCTCCGCTGCGTCGTTGAGTCCGGCCGGCAGCGCGAGCACGCCGATCTGCAAACCGGGGCCAAGCGATTTGGACAGTCCGTTCACATGAAAGGCGATCTCGGGCGCCAATGCCGCAAGCGGTGGCGAAGCCTGCTCTGCCGACGCATAGACGCCGTCCTCGATGATCCACGCGCCCACCCGGCGGCATATATCCACGATGGCCTGCCTTCGTTCCGTGCCCATCGTCGCAGTGGTCGGGTTGTGCAGCGTCGGCGTGAGATAGACCGCCTTGCTGCCGGTCGATGCGGTGCCGTCGAGTGCGTCCGCCAGTGCCCCCGGCACCATCCCTTGCGCGTCGGTCTCGACGCCTTGCATCCGATATCCGTTGCGCCGAGCCAGCGCGATCGCGCCCGGATAGGTAATCCGCTCGGTCAGAAGCAGCCCTTGCGAGCCGCAGGCAAGATCGAACGCCAACGATAGCGCCTGGCGGGCGCCGCTCGTTAGCACCAGATGAGACGGTTCCACCATCAGGCCCAGCGTTTCGAGCCAGCGAGCCAGCACACGTCGGTGCTCCATATGCCCAGCGGGCGGGGCATAGAGATTGAGGTGGTCCGCATCGATCTTGCGTGCGATCCCCGTCAATGTTCGCGCCAGCAAGCGAGCGTTGAGCATGGCTGGCGGCACATTGGACGAAAGGTCGATCTGTCGATCCTGATGCGCCTGGCGAATCGCCACGAAGGTTCCCCGGCCCTTGATGCTGCGCGTCAGGCCGCGCCGTTCAAGCGCGGCATAGGCTTTCGTCACCGTACCAAGGCCAATCCCCAGTTTCAACGCGAGATCGCGATGAGCGGGCAGGCGGTCGCCTCCCGTCAGCCGCCCCTCGACGATGTCGTCGGCCAGGGCGAGGACCAACCGCTCGGCGGTATTCGCCTCGATGTCGGCAAGCCGTGGTGACCAGGGAGATTGCAGGAGCATGTTCGCCGCCTAGATATTAGTGTCACGTGACACTATTTATATAAACAACAAGCGTAACATGTGCGATGTGATTGGATGAAGTCATGCATTTCTGGAGGCGCCTGATCGCCACGACGGGCGCGTGGAGAGTCAAATGTTCAGCCATGTAACTGTTGGGGCGCGTGATCTTGGGCGGGCAGGCCGTTTCTATGACGCTGTACTCGCTCCGCTCGGACTGAAGCGTCGCGTCGTCACGTCCGATGGCGGGCCTCCGGCGCTTTGCTGGGTAACCGGTCAAACGCCGCTGCCGCGCTTCTATGTCTACATTCCTTACGATGGAGAGCCGGCGACCATCGGCAACGGCAGCATGGTCGCCTTTCTGGCCCCGTCGCAAGAAGCCGTGAACACGGCCTACGCGAAGGGTCTTGAGCACGGCGGGACGGACGACGGTGCACCCGGGTTACGCCCCCGCTACGGTGACGGCTACTTCGGCGCGTATCTGCGCGACCCTGACGGGAACAAGATCCATATCGTTCATCGCGGAGACCTCCAGCCATAACGCTGGAGACGCCCCGCATCTCTGGAGAAACTCGAATGATCGCCAGTCAGATCGCACTCGCCTACGGCACCTATCTCATCGCCACCGCCAGCCCCGGGCCGAGCAACATGGCGATCATGGGAACAGCGATGCGTGACGGCCGCCTGCCTGCCCTCGTTCTGGCGGCAGGCGTCATCACGGGCTCACTCTTCTGGGCGATCCTGGCGGCGACCGGTGTTTCCGCCGTGCTGGCGGCCTATGCCGAGGCGCTTTTCGTCATCAAGATGGTGGGTGGTGTCTACCTGCTCTACCTGGCGTTCCGCACGGGGAGGTCGGCGCTGAAACCGGGCTCCGACTTCGCGAAGATGGAACCGGGACGCTCGACACCTCGCTATCGGCGGCTCTACCGCCAGGGCATTCTCATGCATATCGGAAACCCGAAGGCGGTTCTGGCCTGGATGGCAATCATGTCACTTGGGCTTCCGGAGCATGCCTCCGGCGGTACCTTGCCGGCGATCATCGGTGGTTGCGCGTTCCTCGCCGTCATCGTGTTTGGTGGTTATGCGGTCCTCTTCTCGACCGCTCGGATGATCGCCCTGTATACCCGCCCCCGGCGCTGGATTGAAGGCACGCTATCCGCGGTGTTCGCCGTTGCGGGAGTCCGGCTGCTTGCCTGGCAACGTTGATATCCCGGCTTGTCGGCGCCCTCACGAACTGATCTGAATTGAAAGAGCGATGTCATGACCTTTGCGATCCATATGATCGATGTCTTCGGCGCCGGGCCGTCTTCGGGCAATCCGCTGGCGGTCGTTATCGGTGCCGATGCCCTGGCAACGGATGACATGCAGCGGTTGACGCGGTGGTTCAACCTGTCCGAGACCGCTTTTCTCTTGCCACCCACGCATCCTGAGGCTGACTACCGGGTCAGGATCTTCACGCTGGACAGGGAGATGCCTTTTGCCGGGCACCCGACGCTCGGCAGTTGTCATGCGTGGCTCTCGACGGGCCGCGTGCCGAAGAGCGAAGCGGAAATCGTCCAGGAATGCGGCGCCGGGCTGGTTCCGATCCGACGCAATCACGAGCGGCTTTCCTTCGCCGCCCCGCCGCTGATCCGCTCCGGTGCGCCAACACAGGATGAATTGGATCAGGCTCGGCGACTGCTGGGGATCGAATCGGGCGATGTCCTCGATGCCGCCTGGATCGATAACGGCCCCGGATGGCTGGGCATCAGGCTGGTGTCGGCGGAGACGGTGCTTGCCCTCAATCCGCTCCGCAGTTGGCCCGGCCGGATCGATGTCGGCGTTATTGGCCCTCATGCAACAGGCGGCAACGCGGCCTTCGAGGTTCGCGCCTTCTTCAGCGACCATCTGGGCGCTATCGTCGAAGATCCAGTTACTGGAAGCCTCAATGCTTCAATGGCGCAGTGGCTGTTCGCGACAGGTGTGGTTGAGGACGACTATGTCGCCGCCCAGGGGACACGCCTCGGCCGCCATGGCCGCATTCATTTGACCCGCGACGAGGCTGGCCAAATCTGGGTCGGCGGCAAGACTCGCACGCACGTCGAAGGCCGGCTTCACGGCCTTTGAAAAGGCAAACGAGAAAGCTGCAACCTGATGTTCGGGCGAACTGGCGCACATAACGCCTGTCCGGGTCGCCCCATACGCTGAACAGCTTGCTCGCAAGACTGCTTGCCGGCGTGACGCGACAGCACCGGATCAACCTGAGCACTGTTCTGACGCTCGAAAACACGCAAGGAGTTCAGCATGTCTGCCCCCCCGCAGAACCCGATTGCTCCATCCGTAACCACCGATCGCATCACACTGCCCGCCTCGGCGGCAGACACCTTAAGAATGCTGGTGCGCTACAAGTCCTGGGCGAATGGACTGACGTTCAAGAGCGTGATGGACCTGCCGGCTGGCGAAGCCCTTCGGCAGAGACCGACGCGGTTCGGAAACATGGTGCATACCTTGAATCATGTCTACGTGGTCGACGACATTTTCAGACATCATCTGCAAGGAAAGAAGCACACCTACACCTCGCGCAACACCGACCACACGCCTGCCGTTTCCGATCTTTGGAAAGCGGTTCAGGAAATGGACCGCTGGTACATCAATCTTGTCGACACCTGGTCGGACGCGGATCTCGCGAAAGCCGTTCATTTCGAGTTTGTTGGCGGAGGAGAAGGCGTCATGACCCGCGAGCAAATCGTGCTGCATGTCGTCAATCACGCCACCTATCACCGCGGATTTGTCGGCGACATGATGTATCAGGTGCCTTTCGCGCCACCGTCAAACGATCTTCCCGTATTCATCAGGGATCACTATCGCGATGCCCGGTGAGCGCCTGTTCGGCCGACCCGGCGCACGCCGGCAACTTGTCTCGCATCTGTGTGGGCCGCGGAGACCGCCGGATGCGCATCGCTGACTGGTCGCGTCGCGACCGTCGCCTGTCATTGATCTGCCACCGTCGCCCGGTAGCGTTCGGGTCTGACCCACGCTTTCGACAGACGAATCCGCCATGCAGCGCACGTCGCGCGCCACGCCCCACGTTTATGCGGCCACGTCCCGTGCCCTCGCCGCCAGCCTTGCGATCAACCTGCTGCTGCTCGTCGTCGAGACGGTCGCGGCATGGTCCGCGCATTCGTCGGGGTTGCTCGCGGACGTCGCGCACGCGGCGATCGATCTCGCAGCCGATGCGCTGATCCTCGTTGCATGCCGGCTCGACGCGCGCCTGCCGCCGGAACGGCGCCCGACCTGCGAGCCGCTTGCGCTCGCGGGCCTCGGCGCATTGCTCGTGGCGACCGGCGCGCAGATGATCTGGCACGCGACGAACCGGTTCGTTGCGCCGCCCGTCGTACAGCCGGGCATGACGACGCTCGCGCTCGTCGCCGTCACGCTCGCCGGCAAGGCCGCGCTGTCGCACTGGATGCTGCGCAAGGCGCGCGAGACGGGCTCCGCGCTGCTCGAGGCGAGCGGCTGGCATGTCCGGACCGATGCGCTGGCGTCGCTGCTGGCGGCGCTCGCGATGGGCGCGGCACGGATCGGCTTCGGCCGTCTCGACGACCTGGCCGCGCTCGCGATCGGCGCGCTCGTGATCCGCACGGGCGCCGGTTTCATCCGGCGCGGTTGCGCGCAGTGGCCGGCGCTGGCGTCGTGGGCGGGTCGTTCCACGCGCGGGTCGTGAACGCGCCCGGCAGCGCCGGCGTCGGGCATCCGGTCTCCGCGAGCGGCTGCGCTGAATGAAGGAGCGGTTCGCGCGGGTGCGAGCCTCTTTCGCGTGATGTCGTCGCTACCGTGACACGTGCCACGTCGATCGTTGCCGATGTATCGCCGGACGAATGCGGCCGGTTCCGATGAATCGGCGTCGGCTGCCGCTTACCCGAGCGGCACGACGCTCCCGAGCAGAATCCGTACGAGCGTCGCCTGGCGCGTGACGCCCGTCTTCGAGAAGATCGCGCGCAGGTGCGTGCGCGCCGTGTTCTTGCTGATCCCCGATTCCTCCGCGGCCTCCTCGAGCGTCAGCCCGTTCGTCAGCAGCAGAGCGAGCGACGTCTCGGCCGGCGTCAGGTCGAACAGCTTGCGGATGATTTCCTGTGCGCCCTGCGGCTTGCGGTCGGGGTCGCGCAGGAACAGCGTGACGGCCGGCCGCCGCTTGTTGTCCTCCGACCAGTCGGACAGCAGCACCGTGCGCACCAGCAGCCCGAGGCGCGGCTTGTCGAAGCTGCGCGTGATCGGCATCGCCTCGACGGTCGCCGCGGCCGTGCCGTGATGCCCCATCACCGCGTGGCGGATCAGCCGCTTGAGCGTGCGGTTCTCCTGCGCGTCGGTCGCCTCGATCGTGCCGCGCGCAATCGTCAGACCGTTGTTCTGCTTCAGGATCTCGTCGGCGACGCTGTTCATGTCGATGATCGTGCCGTTCTCGTCGAGCGTGATCGTGCCGATCTGCATCCGGTTGATCGCGTTCGCGTAGATCGAGCGCTCGACTTCGGCCGTGTCGAGCCGCGAATGCAGCTCGACCGCACGCTTCAGGTGCGGCAGCAGCAGCGCGCAGATCGCCTTGTCGCGCGCGGAGAACTGTTTCGAAGCATGGTTGCGGCATACGCGGAACCGGCACTCGACGCCCGACGGCGTGCGGAGATCCGCGCCGAGGATGTAGCGCACGTCCTGCGGCTTCAGGAACTGCTTGTACAGTTCGCTCGACAGCCAGCCCGTGTCGCCGAACACGTCGTCGACCGTGACCACGCGATCGGCCGGCAGGCCGACGAACGGATCGAGCGAATAGTAGTAGTTGTTGTACGACGCTTCGCCGTCACCCGGCACGACCGGGCCGTATTCCGATGCGTGCACGGACAGCGGCGCGCGGCGGTCGCTCGCGGCCGCGCGCAGGATCAGCGTCACGTAGTTGGCCTGCAGCAACCGGCGAACCAGTTCGAGCGCGCCCGCCCACGGCGGCGTTTCCAGCGGGCCCTGGTAGATGCGCGCCATCAGCTCGCTGAAATCGGCGACGCCGATGTCGGCCTCGTCACTGGTTGCCTGGCTCTCTTGCGGAGCCCATCTCGTCTCCATCAGCACGCTCCATCCTCCATACGACATGTTTCCGACGCGACCCAACCGCGCCGCCATGATTAAGACGCGTCTAAATTCCGGCGTCATCGGGAGATTTACTGAATGGTGAGAATTGGCCATCCGGGCGAACCAACCATCGTCCGATCGGATGATGTGGCGCCCTGCCCGCTACGCTGGAATGCCCGTCAGGCCGTGCCGGCAAGCGTCCGGCACGGACTCAGGGAAAACCGCGACACGGGTTTACCTGATTCAAACCGCATCCGATTCAGACAGGAGCCCCCATGCCGCTCGACCCACAGGCGCAGGCGCTGCTCGCCGCGTTCGCCCAGGCACCCGCGATCGATTTCGCGCAGCTCACCGTTCCCGCGTATCGCGCGAGTCTCGCCGCCGGCGGCGCGTTCGCCCCGGGCGATGCCGTCGCCGCCGAAGAGGACTGGCAGATTCCCGCATCGGGCCGTCAGTTGTCCGCACGGCTGTATCGGCCCGCTGCCGACGGGCCGTTGCCGCTGACGGTGTTCTTCCACGGCGGCGGCTTCGTCGCGTGCGGCATCGATTCGCACGCGAACCTGTGCCGCAGCCTCGCGGCCCGTGCGCGCACGCTCGTGCTGTCGGTCGACTACCGGCTCGCGCCCGAGGCGCGTTTCCCGGCCGCCGCGCACGATGCGTGCGACGCCGTGCGCTGGGCCGCCGCCAGCGCGCGCGATCTCGGCGCACGCACCGGCGCGCTGGCGGTCGCCGGCGACAGCGCCGGCGGCAATCTTGCGGCAGTCGCCGCGCTGCAGTTGCGCGGCTCGGGCATCGCGATCGCGCACCAGCTGCTGCTGTATCCGGTCGTCGATTGCGCGACCGAGCATCCGTCGTACGAATCGCTCGGCAACGGCTATTTCCTGACGGCGGACATGATGCGCTGGTTCAAGCGCCACTATTTCGACGACGGCGCCGATCGCGCATCGCCGCTTGCAAGCCCGCTTGCCGCGCCGGACGTCGCGGGCGCGGCGCCGGCGACGATCGTCAGCGCCGAATTCGATCCGCTGCGCGACGAGGCCGAAGCGTATGCGCTGCGTCTCGCACAGGCCGGCACGCCGGTGACCGTCGTGCGCTGGCCGGGCCAGCTTCACGGTTTCGCCAGCATGCTCGGCGCGATCGATGCGGCCGACCGCGTGCTGACCTTCGGCGCCGACGCGCTGCGCCGCGCGTTCGACGCGACGGAGGCGCCATGAGCATCGCCGGCACGCGGGAGATCGTCGACGAGCTGCGTGCGGGCCGCATGGTCCTGCTCGTCGACGAAGAGGATCGCGAGAACGAAGGCGATCTCGTGATCGCGGCCGATCACGTGACGCCGGAAGCGATCAATTTCATGGCGCGCTTCGGGCGCGGGCTGATCTGCCTGACGCTGACCGCCGAGCGTTGCGAGCAGTTGCGCCTGCCGCCGATGGCCGATCACAACGGTACGCCGTTCGGCACCGCGTTCACCGTCAGCATCGAGGCGGCCGAAGGCGTGACGACCGGCATTTCGGCGGCCGATCGCGCGCATACGATTCGCGCGGCGGTGCGGGCCGGCGCCCGCCCCGACGACCTCGTCCAGCCGGGCCACGTGTTCCCGATCGTCGCGCGCCCGGGCGGCGTGCTCGTGCGCGCGGGGCACACCGAGGCCGGCTGCGATCTCGCGGCGCTCGCGGGGCTCACGCCCGCATCGGTGATCTGCGAGGTGATGAACGACGACGGCACGATGGCGCGGCTGCCCGAGCTGAAGGCGTTCGCCGCGCATCACGGGCTGAAGATCGGCACCATTGCCGACCTGATCCATTACCGGCGCGAACACGAATCGCTCGTCGAACGCGTCGGCGAGCGGCCGCTGCATACGCCGTGGGGGCGATTCCGTGCGATCGAGTATCGCGACACCGTGCACGGCGCGCCGCATCTCGCGCTCGTGCGCGGCGAGCCCGATCCGTCGACGCCGGTGCTGACGCGCGTGCACGAATGCCATTCGCTGCTCGAACTGCTCGATGCGGAGCCGTCCGCGCATTCGTGGCCGCTGCATGCCGCGCTGCAACGGATCGACGCGGCCGGCTGCGGGGTCGCGGTGCTGCTCGACTGCGATATGCGCCGCGACGCGATGCGGATGCCGGCCGGCCATGCGCGCCGCGACGGACGCGTGACGGGAATCGGCTCGCAGATCCTGCGCGAGCTCGGCGTGCGGCGGCTGAACGTGCTGTCGAGCCCGTTCCGGTTGCCCGCGCTGTCGGGACACGACCTGGAGATCATGGCGTTCATTCCGCTCGGCGACGACGATCCGGAAAGCGCGCGAAGCGCGCATGCGAACCCGCTGCGGGCGGCGTGATGCGTTGCCGCGGAATGGTCGGCGGGTT
Organism: Burkholderia sp. 22088; assembly: GCF_052045915.1. Classification (NCBI taxonomy): domain Bacteria; kingdom Pseudomonadati; phylum Pseudomonadota; class Betaproteobacteria; order Burkholderiales; family Burkholderiaceae; genus Burkholderia; species Burkholderia sp. 22088. The sequence goes on along the minus strand of NZ_JBQEPY010000005.1, from coordinate 342,711 downwards.
GCCCGCTTGACAGGCTATCGTTTGTTTTCGTTGGATACAGTCTTTGGTTTGTATTTTGACAATACATGCTGTAGATTGTATTTTCCGATTACAAACGATCGCCTGTCATTCCGCGGAGCGCCCGATGGCCTTTCCTGTCCAGACCCTGACCCAGCTGCGCCCGATACTCGTCGGCTTCCGGAAATCCGCGGGGCTCACGCAGGCGCAATTGGCCGCCCGCCTGGGCGTCACGCAGCAATCCTACGCGCAGCTCGAAGCCAACCCGTCGGCGGTCAGCATCGAGCGGCTCTTCAAGGTGCTGAACACACTCGGCGTGCGCATGACGCTCGCGCCGGGCACGCAGGACGCTTCGGCGGCATCGGCCGATCCTGCGCCCGATGCCGATGCCGATGCCGATGCCGCGCCGGCGGTCCGCCAACCCGCCGCGAGCAAACGCAAGCCGGATGCGGCGCGCGGCACCACGGCCGCCAAAAATCCAGCCCGGCCTGCGGCCGGCGCCGCGCGCAAGCAGCCCGCGACGGCAACACCCGGCAAGCCACGGGTTTCGAAGCGGGAGGACTGGTGACGATGGCCACGCGTGCCCGTCACGACCGGCTCGACCTGTGGATGAACGGCATTCCGGTGGGCTACTGGGAAGTCCGGCGCGGCGTCGAGCGTCTCGTCTACCTGCCGGCCTGGCTCGACGATCCACAGGGGCGGCCGCTGTCGCTGTCGCTGCCCTTCACGCCCGGCAACCAGCCGCACCAGGGCGCGATCGTCGCCGATTATTTCGACAACCTGCTGCCGGACAGCGAGCCGATCCGGCGCCGCATCGCGCAGCGTTACCGGCTCCGGTCGACGGCGCCGTTCGATCTGCTCGCGTCGATCGGCCGCGATTGCGTCGGCGCGATCCAGATGCTGCCGCCCGGCGAAACGCCCATCGATCTCGAGACGATCGACGGCGTGACGCTCGACGATGCGGCCGTCGCCGAGGTGCTGCGTCACGCGACCGCCGCGCCGCTGCCCGGCCATGCGGAGCCGGAAGGCGACCTGCGCCTGTCGATTGCCGGCGCGCAGGAAAAGACGGCATTGCTGCGCCAGGGAAACCGCTGGCTGCGGCCGTCGGGCAGCACGCCGACGACGCACATCTTCAAGCTGCCGCTCGGGCGTGTCGGGAACATGCAGGCCGACATGCGGACGTCCGTCGAAAACGAATGGCTGTGCGCGAAGCTCGTCGCCGCGTACGGCTTGCCGGTCGCGGCGTGCGACATCGGCCGGTTCGACGACCAGAAGGCGTTGATCGTCGAGCGCTTCGACCGGCGTGCTTCGCGCGACCGCACGTGGATCCTGCGGTTGCCGCAGGAGGACATGTGCCAGGCGACCGGCACGCCGTCGGGCGCGAAATACGAATCCGACGGCGGCCCGGGCATCGACACGATCATGGGCATCCTCGCCAATTCGGCCGACGCCGCGCCCGACCGGATGAATTTCTTCGTCGCGCAGCTCGTGTTCTGGGTGCTGGCGGCGATCGACGGGCATGCGAAGAACTTCAGCATCGCGCACCTGCCCGGCAACACGTACCGCAGCACGCCGCTGTACGACGTGCTGTCCGCGCATCCGATCATCGGCACGCGCCGCAACCAGCTTCCGCCGCGCCGCGCGCGGCTCGCGATGGCCGTGTGCGGGAAGAACCGGCACTACGTGATCGGCGAGATCCAGCCGCGCCACTGGATCGCACAGGGCCGACGCGTCGGCCTGACCGAAGACGACGTGCACGCCGCGATGGCGGCCGTCGTCGCTCGTACGGAACCCGCGATCGCGGAAGCGGCGGCGCAGATCCCGGCGGAATTTCCGGTGGACGTGGCGGATGCGATCTTCGACGGGATGCGGCGGCAGGTCCGCAAGCTCCGGGCAGGCGATCTCGCGTGACGGATCGACGGCGGGTGGTCGGGCTCGGGGCGGGCTTTGGCGTCCGGTGGAGCGCTTCGATGTACTGAATCGGGGCGCGCCCGGAACGGGTTGTGCCGGGCTCGTCCACCCGGACGATGCGCGCCTGCGCCACCGCCGCACAATGGTCGCCGTGCCCAATCCCGCCCCCCGCCCCTCATGGAATCCGCCGACCTCACGACCGCGTTCAGCCCGCTGCAGATCGGCCCGCTGACGCTGCGCAACCGCCTGATCAAGTCAGCCACCAACGAGGGCATGACGCCGAACGGCGTGCCGTCGCGCGCGCTCGTCCGTTTTCACGAACGCATCGCCGAAGGCGGCGCCGCGCTGACGACCGTCGCGTACTGCGCGATCAGCGACGACGGACGCACGTTCGTCGACCAGGCACGGCTCGACGTGCCGACGGTCCGCCAGTTCCGCGCGCTGACCGACGCCGTCCATCGCCACGGCGCCGCCGCCTCCGCGCAGATCACGCACGGCGGCTGCTTCACGTTCCTGCCGTCGCTGTCGACCCGACGGCCGTTGAGCGCATCGGGCGGTTTCAACAAGGTCGGCGTGATGAGCGGCCGCTTTTTGAAGCAGGCGATGACGCGCGACCAGATGTCCGCGGTCGCCGACGAATTCGCGCAGGCCGCACGCCATGCGCGCGACGCCGGCTTCGATGCGGTCGAGATCCACATGGGGCACGGCTATCTGCTCAGCCAGTTCCTGTCGCCGCTGTACAACCGCCGCCGCGATGCGTACGGCGGCGACGCGGCACGGCGCGCCGCTTTCCCTGCCGAGGTGCTGCGCCGCGTGCTCGACGCGGTGGGCCGCGATCTCGCCGTCGTCTGCAAGATCGGCGTGACCGAAGGCGTGCGCGGCGGCGGAACCGCCGACGACGCATGCGGGATCGCGCGGCGGCTCGAAGCCGAAGGCGCGCACCTGCTCGTGCTCAGCGGCGGGATGAACGTCGAATCGGTGTGGCAGCTGTTCGGCAGCCCGTTGCCCGGCGACGCGCGCGCGAACGCCGACAACGCGATCGTGCGTGCGGCGATGGCGCTGCAGAAACTCACCGAGCCGAAGATGGGCGCGTTTCGCGAGATGTATTTCCTCGAGCACTCGAGGAAGGTGCGCGCGTCCGTCCGGATGCCGCTCGCTTACCTCGGCGGCGTACGTTCGCGCGGGAACGTCGAGCTGGCGATGCGCGAAGGGTTCGATGCGGTCGCGCTCGCCCGCGCGCTCGTGTTCGAGCCGGATTTCGTCAACGGACTGCGCGACGGCCGGCTCGCGCAGTCGGGCTGCACGTCGTGCAACCGTTGTGTCGTGTCGATGTACACGCCGGGCGGCACCGCGTGCGTCCTGCACGAGCCGAACGACCCCGCGCCGAACCGGGTGCCGGCCGCCGGCGCGTGAGGTGCGACGCGGGGCGCGGGACGCCCGATGCGGGCGCCGGCGTCGCTCAGCCGGCGTCGCGCGCGCGGGCGAGCGCCGCGAGATTGCCTTCGCCGAACCCGTGGTGTCCCTTGCGCTGCACGATTTCGAAGAAGATCTCGCCCGGCCGGCGCTTGACGAAAGTCTGGAAGAACAGCCTCGGCACGCCGTCGCCGCCGATCTCGCCGTCGACCAGCACCGCGCGACGGCGCAGCGCGTCGAGATCGACACCGTGCCCCGGCAGCCGCGCGTCGACGTCATCGTAATAGCGGGCCGGCGGCTCGATGAATTCGACGCCGTTCGCCCGCAGCGCATCGACGCAGGACAGGATGTCGTCGGTAGCCAGCGCGACGTGCTGCACGCCCTCGCCCGGATGGTCGGGCAGATACGCGTGCATCAGCTCGGTGCGCCGCGTGCCTTCCTCGTAGACCGGAATCCGCACCGCGCCGCACGGCGACACCATCACACGCGATTCCTCCGACACATGCCAGTGCGCGTCGATTTCGTGGATCTCGCGAAAATGCAGCAGGTCGTGGTAGAAATCCAGCCACTCCCGCATGCGCCCCGCGCCGACGGTCTGCGTGAAATGATCGACCTGCTGCAGCCCGACGCCCACGCAGTCGAGATCGGTATGCGCGGTCGCGATGTCGATCGGCCGGAAATCGATGTCGAAGATCGAGATGTCGCCGACGCCGCCCCGCTGGCCGTCGCGCCCGCGCCAGCGGTCGACGAAATAGAGGTGCGAATCGCCGATGCCCTGGATCGCGGGGATCTTCAGCTCGCCGACGCCGACCTTCTCGCCTTCGAACGCCCACGCACCGAGCTCGATCGCCCGCTCGAACGCGCGCCGGGCGCTGGCCACGCGCAGCCCGATCGCGCAGACACCCATCCCGTATTCCTCCGCGTAGCGCGCGGCGAACGAATCGGGTTCGGCGTTGATCAGGAAATGCATCTGACCTTGCCGGTAGAGCGTGACGTTTTTGCTGACATGCCGCGCGATCGCCTTGAACCCGAGCTGCTCGAAGCGCTGCGCGAGCGCCTCGGGCACCGGCGCCGCGAATTCGACGAATTCGAGGCCGGCCATCCCGAGCGGATTGGCGGCCGGATCGGCAACGGGCGGCGTATCGCTGGACAGGGGGTGGGAATTGCCGGGCATTCCAGTCTCCGGGGGCATGCGTTCGATGGGGATGGCGCCCGTCGCTGGCGGCAAACGCGGCCAGCGTGGCGACCGCATCCGCCCCGAACGGGCAAGTTCTCAATGCTGCAGATTTTAACCAGATCGTTCACGGCGGCACACCCTGGCCAAACGGGATATCGTCGCGCCGCCTAGTGCAAACCCGAAAAGCGTTCGATAATCGCACGGACTTGTACGATAATCGCGCACTCTGCCCGATTGGCCGATTGCCGCCGTACGGCGCGCGCCCTATTCTCCGTTCACTCATCGACTTCAATGCAGCATCGGACGCGGCGCCGCCACGATTCCACGATGCGCCGTGCCAGGAGACACCGCCATGACCCCAACCTTCGACACCCTCGACGCCGCCGCCAGTGCCCGCGTACGCAGCCAGGCCCGCAAGGCCGCGATCGGCAGCTTCGTCGGTGCCGTTGTCGACTGGTACGACTTCCTGCTGTACGGGATCGTCGCCGCGCTGGTATTCAATTCCGAGTTCTTCCCGAAAGTCAGCCCGACGATGGGCACGCTCGCGGCGTTCGCGACCTTCGGCGTCGGTTTCCTGTTCCGGCCGCTCGGCGGCATCGTGTTCGGCCACTACGGCGACCGGCTCGGCCGCAAGCGGATGCTGGTCCTGACGGTGATGCTGATGGGGCTGTCGACGGTCGCGATCGGCCTGCTGCCGGCATTCTCGACGATCGGCTGGTGGGCACCCGTGCTGCTGGTGCTGATGCGCGCGATCCAGGGTTTCGCGGTCGGCGGGGAATGGGGCGGCGCGGCGCTGATGGCCGTCGAAAGCGCGCCGAAGCAAAAGAAGGCGTTCTACAGCAGCGGCGTGCAGGTCGGCTACGGCGTCGGCCTCGTGCTGGCCACGGGCATCGTGTCGATCCTGAGCCACACGCTCGGCGAGGCCGCGTTCAAGTCGTGGGGCTGGCGCCTGCCGTTCGTGTTCAGCATCGTGCTCGTGCTGATCGGGCTGTGGGTGCGCAAGAACATGGACGAATCGCAGGAGTTCGTCGAGAAGGTCGAACACGGCAACCGCAAGCTGCGCCTGCCGGTGCTGGAGGCACTGACGCGCCATCCGAAGGCGTTCCTGCTGATCATTGCGCTGCGGCTCGCCGAGCTGTTCACGATGTACATCGTCACCGCGTTCGCGCTCAGCTATTCGACGACGAACCTCGGCATGTCGCGCGACCTGTTCCTGAACATCGGCCTGCTGGTGGGGGCGGTGAGCTGCGTGACGATCCCGTGTTTCGCGTGGCTGGCCGACCGCTACGGCCTGCGCCGCATCTACCTGATCGGCGCGCTGATCGGCGTCGCGTCCGCGGTGCCGTTCTTCCTCGCGCTGGAGGCGCGGTCGATCGCGTGGATCGTGATCTTCTCGATCCTGCTCGCGAACGCCGCGCACGACATGGTCGTGAGTGTCCAGCAGCCGTTGTTCACCGAACTGTTCGGCGCCGAATACCGCTATAGCGGCGCGGGCGTCGGCTACCAGTTCGCGAGCGTGGTCGGCGGCGGGTTCACGCCGTTCATCGCGGTCGGCCTCGTCAGCGTGGCAGGCGGCTCGTGGCACCTCGTCGCCGGTTATCTCGCGGTGGGCTGCCTGATCTCGCTGATCGTCGCCGCGCGGATGCGGGCGGCGCAGTAACGTCCCGATGGCCGGCCCCAACCGTGGCCGGCCATCACGCATCGCTCGATGGCGGCCGGCAACGGCCTCGCTGCGTCGCGCGCGACGTCAAACACTGTCAGTTATACGCGCCGATTCCCCCTTTTCCCCTCTGAACATTCCACGCCGCCCGCCGACCAATGGCATCATATGGGCCTACGTCAGTCACCGATACGCCCCCATATCATGTCGAATCTCATCGTCCACGGCGGCACTCCGCTGCGCGGGGACATCAAGCCGTCCGCGAACAAGAACGCCGTCCTGCCGATCCTGTGCGCCACCCTGTTGACCGACCAGCCGTTGCGCCTCATCGGCGTGCCGGACATCACCGACGTGCGCAAGATCCTCGACATCTTCCGCACGCTCGGCAGCGACGTGTCGGTCGACTTCACGACGGGCCTGCTCGAACTCCACCATCGCGACACGAAATTCGATCCGGCCGTCCATCGGCTGCCGGAAGCGATGCGCTCGTCGATCATGCTGATCCCGCCGCTGCTCGCGCGCTTCGGCGTCGCGCGCCTCGAGAACGACGTGAAGGGCTGCACGCTCGGCGTGCGCGAGATCGATCCGCACGTCGAGGTGTTCGAGCGCTTCGGCGCGCACATCGAGCGCACGCCCGATTCGCTGATCGTCCGCACCGACGGCCCGCTGACGGCCAACGATCACTGGCTCGACTACGCGTCGGTGACGACCACCGAAAACTTCGCGCTGTGCGCGACGACCGCGAACGGCACGTCGACGCTGATGAATGCCGCGTCCGAGCCGCACGTGCAGGAGTTCTGCCAGTTCCTCGCGATGATCGGCGTCGCGATCGAGGGGATCGGCACGTCGCGGCTCTGCGTGACGGGCGGCCGCAAGCTCGGCGGCGGCGAGTTCCGCTTCGCCGAGGATTTCCACGAAATCGCGACGTTCCTCGCGCTCGGCGCGATCACGGGCGGCGACATCACGGTACGCAACTCGTCGCCCGAACACTTCCCGCTGATCGACCGCACGTTCGCGAAGTTCGGCGTCAACGTCACGCACCGCGACGGCTGGTCGCGCGCAGAACGCGACGGCCCGCTGCGCGTGCGCCGGCCGTTCACGCAGAACATCCTCACCAAGGTCGAAGCCGCGCCGTGGCCGTACCTGCCGGTCGACCTGCTGCCGATCTTCATCGCGCTCGGCGTGCGCGCGGAAGGCAGCGCGATGTTCTGGAACAAGGTCTACGACGGTGCGCTCGGCTGGTCCGGCGAACTGTCGAAGTTCGGCGCGCACGTGCTGCTGTCCGATCCGCACCGGCTGATCACGTTCGGCGGGCTGCAGCTGACGCCGGCCCGCGTCGAGAGCCCGTACATCATCCGCGTCGCGATCGCGCTGCTGATGGTGGCCGCGAGCATCGAAGGCCGCTCGGAAATCATGAACGCGCTGCCGATCCGCCGCGCGCATCCGCATTTCGTCGAGAACCTGCGCTCGGTCGGCGCGAACGTCGAATGGACGAGCAGCGAGTAAGACCCTGAAGGTACGGCGTACGGCGCACGCCACACGAGCGCCGTACCGCCACCCGCACCCGGTCGGCGGCTGTGTCAGCCGCCCCCTCCCGTCCCTCCCCCCGTTACTCGCCGCCCCCGCAATCGGCATCGCCGGCGCCCATGTGGTCGAACCCGTAGAGCATCACGGCGGTCGTCCCGCGCGCCGGGTTGCTCGGGCGTTTCGCCAGGCTTTCGTCGAGCGGGGACGACGGATACTGGACACTCGTGTCCATCAGGTTGCCCGGCGCCGAGCGCAACTCCGCGTCGGTCAGCTTGCGCGCTTCCGCGCGCGGCAGCCCGAACGCCTTGCGCACGTCCGCTTCGTTCCAGGTTCCCTTGAGCATGACGGTGACCATCTGCAGGTCTCCGTGCTCCCAGTCCAGTTCGACCTTCGTCGCGAGCGGATGCACGCTGGCCGCGAGCCGGTCGGGGAACACCGGACCTTCGTAGTAGGCCTTCGTGTTCCCGCACGCATCGCCGGTATTCCGGTACTTCTTCAATGCGCAATTGAAGCGCTTGTCACGGTAGCCGAAGGTCGATTCGACGTAGCAGCCGAACTTCGGCGACGTCATGCGCGGCCAGGCACGCACGTCGACGGACGGCTTCGGGAGGGGCGTGCCGGACGAGGGATTCGCCGCGGCAAGCAGCGGCACGGCCGCGACGAGCACGGCCAACACGGATTCGCGAATTTTCATTGTTGTGGTCCAGTTGAGGCGGCGATTCTAAACGACGGGCATGTTCCGGGCTCGGGGCACGCACCCAGCGCCGGCTCATGCAAGCCCGGCGATACATCGCGGCAGATCCGATTTGCGCGATAATCGCCCACTCATGCGCGATTGCCGCGCACCGGGACGCCACCTTCCGACGATGAAAAAGCCCGAACTCGACCGACGCGACTGGATTGCCGGCCTCGAAAAAGGCCTGGCGATCCTCGAGGCATTCGACAGCCAGCACGCGCGCATGACGCCCACCCAGGCCGCCGCGCGCACCGGCCTCACGCGCACGGCCGCGCGGCGGTACCTGCTGACGCTCGAATCGCTCGGCTATGTGTACACCGACGGCAAGCTGTACGGCCTCACGCCGCGCGTGCTGCGGGTCGGCTGGTCGTACTTCGATTCGGCGCGCCTGCCGCGCACGGTCCAGCCCTATCTGCAGCAACTGAGCGCGTCGCTGAACGAATCGGCGTACGTGAGCGTGCTCGACGGCTGGGAGCTCGTGTTCATCGCGCGCAACGGCGTGTCGCGCGTGATGACGACCGGCTTCGTGCTCGGCGCGCGCGTACCGGCGCCGCTCACGTCGCCGGGCGTCGTGCTGCTCGCCCATCATCCCGATCGCGAAGCCGTGCGCGCGTGGCTCGACGACACCGAACTGCCGCCGTTCACGCCGCACACGGTCACCAACAAGGCGCGCCTGCTCGAACAGGTCGACCAGGCACGCGACGCCGGTTTCGCGGCGATCGAACAGCAATTGCAGGTCGGCGTGCGCGGCATCGCGGTGCCGCTGAAGAACCGTCACGGCGAAGTGGTCGCCGCGCTGAGCACGAACATGCCGATCGGCGCGGAGACGACCGACGCGGCCGTGCGGCGCGTCCTGCCGCACCTGCAGGAAGCCGCGCTCGCAATGCTCAACGTGCTGTAGCGACGTGCCGGAGCGCGCAACGTCGCGCCCCGTCACTTGATCCGCCACCACCGCGGCAGCAGATCGCGCACCTCCCGCCGCCGGTAACGGTCGTCGATCAGATGCACGACGCCTTCGTCGTGCTCGGTGCGGATCACGCGTCCGGCCGCCTGCACGACCTTCTGCAAGCCCGGATACAGGTACATGTAGTCGTAGCCGTTGCCGAAGCGTGCGTCCATCGCACGCCGCATCTGCTCGTTGACATCGTTGACCTGCGGCAGCCCGAGCGTCGCGATGAACGCGCCGATCAGCCGCTCGCCGACCAGGTCCACGCCTTCCGAGAACGCCCCGCCCAGCACCGCGAAGCCGACGCCGCGCCCGCCCGCGTCGAAGCGCGCGAGAAACGCGTCGCGCTCGCCTTCGGTCATGCCGGGCGCCTGCGCCCAGACGGGCACGTCCGGGTGCCGTGCCTGCATCAGCGCGACCACGCGCCCCAGATAGTCGAAGCTGCTCAGGAACCCGAGGTAGTTGCCGGGCCGCGTCGCGTATTGCGCGGCGATCAGGTCCACGATCGGTTCGAGCGACCGGTCGCGGTCGCGCCAGCGGGTCGACACGTGGCTCGCGACGCGCACCGTCAGCTGCTCGGCGCGGAACGGCCCGTCGACGTCGAGCCAGCCCGTGTCGCCGGGCAACCCGAGCGTGTCGCGGTAGAAATGAAACGGACTCAGCGTGCCCGAGAAAAGCACGGTCGCGCACGCGGCTTCGTAGCGCGGCGCGAGAAAGCCGGCCGGAATCACGTTGCGCACGCAGAGCGTCGACTGGACGCGGCGCCGGCGGCCGGCCGACGCAACGCCGTCGAGCGCCGGCTGGCGCGGCATCGGTTCGCCGTGCAGCGTCGCGTCGAAGATCGACGCACTGTCGAACGCTTCGGCAAGCACGCCGAACTGGATCGCCTCGAAATGAAACCGCAGCAGCGCGTCGCCGTTCGCGCGCGGCGCGTCGGCCAGGTGCTCGCCGACCGCCGCGACAAGGTTCTGCAACGCCGACACGATCGGGCCCGGTATCTCCGGATACGCGGCATAACGCTCGGCCTGCGCGCGGTTGACCGTGCCCCACGCGCGGGCGAGCCGGTCGAAGGCCTTGCGCAGCGCGGCGGGTGCGGCCTCGCGCGCGGCCGCGAATGCGAACGGATCGAGCGATGCGCTGTACATCTTGCGCGCACGATCGAGCAGGTTGTGCGCTTCGTCGACGAGCACGCCGACGCGCCACTGGTTCTGCTGCGCGAGCGTGTGCAGCATCGCGCTGCCGTCGTAGTAGTAGTTGTAGTCGCCGATCACCATGTCGGACCAGCGTGCGAGCTCCTGCGACAGGTAATACGGGCAGACGTCGTGCGCGAGCGCGGCCGCGCGCACGGTGTCGCGGTCGAGCAGCCCGGCCTCGATCGCCGCGTCGCGCGCGGCCGGCAGCCGGTCGTAGAAACCCTTCGCGAGCGGGCACGACTCGCCGTGGCACGCACTGTCGGGATGCTCGCACGCCTTGTCGCGCGCAACGAGTTCCAGCACGCGCAGCGGCAGCGCGGGCGTGCCGGCGCCGAGCGTCGCCGCCGCTTCGAGCGCGAGCGCGCGGCCGGGCGTTTTCGCGGTCAGGAAGTACACGTGGTCGAGCTCGCCCTCACCGCAGGCCTTCAGCAGCGGAAACACGGTGCCGAGCGTCTTGCCGATGCCGGTCGGCGCCTGCGCCATCAGGCAACGATCGTCGCGGGCCGCGCGATAGACGGCCACTGCCAGCTCGCGCTGGCCGCTGCGGAACTGCCCGTGCGGAAACGCGAGCGCGCGCAGCGCCGCGTCACGCGCCGCGCGGTGCGCCGTCTCGCGTTCGGCCCAGCCGACGAAGCACGCGCACTGCTCGGCGAAGAACGCCGCGAGCTCTGCCGCCCCCAGCGTTTGCGTCAGCACCGTCTCGCGCTCGGACACGATGTCGAAATAGACGAGCGCGACGTCGATTTCCGGGAGGCCGCGCGCGTCGCACATCAGGTGCGCGTAGACCTTCGCCTGCGCCCAGTGCAGTGCGCGGTGGTTGGCCGGCATCGCGTCGAGGCTGCCGCGGAAGGTCTTAATTTCCTCGAGGCGGTTCGCCACCGGATCGTAGCCGTCCGCGCGGCCGCGCACGGTGAGCGTGCCCCACGTGCCCGTCAGCGCGATCTCGGTTTCGTAGCGAGCACCGCGGTTCGACGTGACCGCGCCGTGGCCGGCGATGCCTTCGAGCGCGGTGGGCGCGGGCGTGAAGCGCAGGTCGAGATCGCCGCGCCGCGCGGTGAACTCGCACATCGCCCGCACCGCGACGACGTAGCTCATGCGGACAGGCCCGCCGCTTCGACGGGCACGACGTCCGCGCCGGCCCACTCGACATCGATCACGCGCACCGGAATGCCGTGCGCGACGCAGTATGCGAGCCAGCGCGTCTGGTTGTCCTGCAGGCGGTCGCCGGGGCCTTTCACCTCGACGAGTTCGTAGCGGCGCTCGCCGGGCCAGAAGCGGACGAGATCGGGCAGCCCCGAACGGTTGCTGCGGATATCCGCGAGCAGGCGCGTGAACCACAGCCGCAGATGCTCCGGCGGCAGGCACGCAAGCGCCTCGTCGAGCAGTGCGTCGCTCAGCACGCCCCAGAACACGAACGGGGATTGCAGCCCCGCTTTCGTCGCGAAATGCCGGCGAATCGTCTCGCGATAAGCGCCCGAATCGAGTTGCGCGAAGCACGCGGCGAATGCGTCCGCACGGCGCGCGGCGAAATCGGGCGCGTGCAGGTCGGCCGGGCCGCGCTGGAACGGATGGAAGAACGCGCCGGGTACCGCGGCGAACACGGGTTCCCAGCACAGCAGCCCGAACAGCGAATTGATCAGCGTGTTTTCGACGTAATGGACCGGCGCAGCCGGTTGCGCGAGATGGTCGCGCACCGCGAATTCGACACTGACGAACGCATCGGGGCGCGCGAGCACGAGCGTTTCGCGCGGCACGTCCGCCGCCGAAGCCGCGCGTTCGACGCGCCGGCCGAGCCGGCGCTGCAGGCGCGGCAGCATGCGCTCGACACGCTGGCGCTCCTCGTCGCTCTCGAAACCGCCGCGCGCCTCGAGCGCCAGCGCGAGCGCATCTTCGTCACGCCCGCAGCGTTCGAGCACGCGGATGCGCCGATGGCGGCTGCCGGGCCAGGCGCTGCGCACATACGCGTCGAGCGCGCCGGCCCAGTCGGCCCGGCGCTCGCACGTCTGCCCGAGTGCGAACAGCAGCTTCGCGCGACGCGTCGCGAGCCAGGGCTGCGCGCAGCCGACCGCGTCGATCGCGCGCACCAGGTCGTCGAACGGCAGATCGTCGGGCCATGCGTCGAGCGCATCGCGGCACGTCTGCAGCGCGAGATACGCGTCGACGTCGCCGCGCTGCTGGAACGCGCGCGACGACGGCGCGATCGGCACGCTTTCGTACTGGAACACGCCGAGATCGGCGAGCACGAATTCGCTCCAGTCCTGGTGGAGATTGCCGAAGAACATCAGGCGCAGCCGGTCGCACAGCGCGCCGACCGTCACGCGCAGCACGCGGTCGCCGGCCTGCGCGCACCACGCGTCGAGCGGTTGCGCGATGTCGTGCGCGGGCCGCAGCCGTTCGAGCCACTCGGGCTTGCGCTCGCCCGCATGCGCGGCGAGTGCCGGGAAGATACGCAGCAGATCGGCCTTGGTCGACAGCGCGAACAGTTCGTCGAGCGTCAGCGCGGGGGCCGGATCGATCCAGCCAAGTTCGACGAGCGGCGCGGCCGCGTCGAGCGCGCAGCCGATTTCGTCGTACACGAGCTTGCTCGCGCGGAAATCGGACCCGTTGCGCATCAGCATCCGGACGAGCAGCGCGCGCGACGCCTGCGGCAGCGCGGCGAACTGCCGGACGAACGCGTGCTCGTGCGCATCGAACAGGTCGTCGTAACGCGCGCCGAGCCAGGCCAGCGCGCGTTCGAAATTGGTCAGGTAGTAAAACGCCGGGGGCGTCGGCGAAGCAGGCGTCACGGGGATTGATCACTGTACATTTGTACAGGTCGGAATCATATCAAATGTGACGGGAAATGCCGCTGCCCCGATCGCCTCCCTGCTGCCCGGCCTTGCTCAGAACTGGTAATTCACCGACATGTCGAATACGCCGTTGGTCGACTGCTGCGTGATCGGGCTGCGCGCGGCGCGGCCGACGAGCTGCTCGATCGCGCCGTCGATCGTGATGAACCAGTGCTTGTTCACGAACCAGGCCATGGTCACGCCCGCACCGTACGACTTGATCCCGGCCCCCGACGAATACGCCGGCAGCCCCGAACGCGCGGCGGCCCCCTGGTTCACGCCGAACCAGCTGTTCATGTAGCGCGAATCGGCGAACGACACGGTCGGCCCCGCGAACCAGAAGAAATGCTCGTTGCTGCCCGGCAGCGGCATGTACGCGGAGAAATCGCCGACCCAGCCGTTCGAGCCGCCGATGCTGCGCCGGATATCCGCGCGCAGCACGAGCGGAAACTCCTTCGAGATCACGTAATCGGCCGCCAGTTTCATCACCGGCGCCGCGTTGATGTTGTCGAGGCCGTTCAGGTGCTGGATATCGTCGGCCGAGCGGCGCCCGAGGTCGTAACCGACGGACAGGCTCACGCGCCAGTTCGGCCCGCGCAGCACGTTCGCGCCGAGCCCCTCGCCCGTCGACAGGAAGAACAGGTCGCGATAGCGGATGTCGAGGTTCGGGCCGCCCATCACGCGATAGCGGTCGGAGCCCGCATAGCGCGGCTGCAGCGTCATCGCGGCGCCCACGCTGATATTCCACGTGGAAATGTTCGGGTCGAACAGTTTTTCGAGCGGCACACCCGCCGAGTATTGCCACTCGCCGAGCGGCGAAGGCGTCTGGGCCGACGCATCGCGGGTGCCGGCCGCGGCAAGCGCCGCGCACGCCGACAGGCCGGAAACGAACCGGCGTGCGCCGGGTGACAGCAACAGGCGAGCAACTGTGGCCAAGGTGGTCTCCGTCGGTTGCGCGAAACGAACCTGAAGGAAAGCGCATCGCGCCTCTTCGGCCGCAGCGGCTGCCAGGCTGCGGCGCGAACGTAGCGTGTGCTGAATTAACGGACATCCTACGCGACGCGCACGCAGACGCAAAGCGCCCGCTGCGCGCGGGCACTTTGCCCTGCATGGGGATCGAGCGGCGTGGCAGGGACGAATCAGAATCGTTCGACGTGATAGTCGCCGGCCAGCGCGGCCGGGCTGCGTGACGACATCATCCGCGAGAAGCCGTCGGCGAGCCGGCCGAGCGCCAGCTGCTTCTGGCTCGCATCCCAGTGCGTATAGGTGTCGTACGCGGCATCGTCGAACGACACGGTGACGGCAGCCGGGCGGCCGCTGGCGCGATAGCCGATCTGCAGCACGCCGCCCGGCAGTTCCTCGATGTGATAGCGCAGCGAACGCGATTCGAAATAGCGGCCCAGCACCTGAGCGATCGCGCGCTTGTCTGGCGATTGCACGTGAATGTCCATGACGGTCCTCCTTTTCAAGGTTCGCGCGGCCGGTCGCGGCGCACCGCTTCCGCCCGGCATCCGCATCGGCGGCGGGTTCGACGGCGGGTCGCCCTGCGGCAGCCCGTCAGGCACCGGCGGGTCGACCGGATCGTCGTGTCCGGGCGGCGGCGGGTCCGGGTCGACGTCGGGAGTCGTCGGCTCGGGGCGGTGCAGCATGGATGGCGTCTTCATGTCGCTCCTGCGCGGCGGCGTGCGCATTTCGATGGCGCGGCGAGCGCGCAAGCAGCATGCCTGCTGTCGCGCCGCGAACGTCGGCGGCTTCGCTCAGTCGTCATAGGCCGCCATCACCAGCCACATCGTGCGTCCTTCCGCGGTCAGCTGCACCGCGAGCGCGTACGGGTCGGACGGTGCGCATTGTTCGACGAGCGCCCGCTGCGCGCGCTCCGGGCCGTCGTAGACGGTGCGGTTCAGTTCGCGTACCTCGTCCTTGCCGTCGAACATGCGCCGCTCGGGCCGGTAGACGAGCGATTCGCGTTTCCACGTGTCGAAGCGCTCGCGCACGTGACCGAAATCGCCGCCGCACACGTTCGCGTCGTAACGTATCCTTTCCCTGGATGCATCCATCACGTTGTCCTCTCGTTCCCGCCGACGGCGCGTGCCTCGTGGCCGCGCCCGTCCGCCGCCCCCGGCGCGCAAGCGCCGTGCCGCCGATACATGACGGGCACGGCGCTTGCGCCTTCAATCGCCATCAAGGAGGTTCGACCATGACCGTTCACGCCCCCGGCCGCCACCACGCCGTGCCACCGGCTGCCGGACTGCTCTGGCTCGCCACGTCGCGCCCGCCGTCGAAAGACAAGACGGAGGAGCGCATCGACGAGGGACTCGAGGAGACGTTTCCGGCCAGCGACCCGCCCGCCGTTGGCGGCGCGACCCGTATCGACCCTGCCAGGCCGTCCGGCGAGCACGAACGCCGCGCGCCGCACGTTCCTTCCCCGCCCCGCGATCACGGCTGACGGCGGCACCCGGCTCGCGCTGCGCGGCGGTGCAGCGGCGCGCCGGAGCAATCCGGAGTTGATCTGATGAAACGCCTTGAACGCAGATGGCATGAAATCAGCGGCGCCGCCGGCGTCGCGGCGCTGGCGGCAATCGAAAGCGCAGTGGTGCTCGTGATCGTCGCGATGACGGGCATCGGCCACTGACACCCTGTACGGCCCGTTCTCGGCTTGCGCTGTGGAAGATGTACAAGCGGGCTGGCAAATTTCTCCGTCGCACGGCCGTCGAGGCCCGGCGTGTGCCCCGGCGTGTGCGGTACGCGCGCGGCACGCCATCTGCTTGCACATCGTCCCGCTCACGAAGGAGGCTTCATGTATCGCGTCACCGAGATCATGTCGCGCGACGTGGTGTGCGTCGCGCCGACCGACACGATTCGCCACGCGGCCGAGCTGATGCGGCGCTTCGATATCGGCGTACTGCCCGTTTGCGACGGCGACGAACTCGTCGCGATCGTGACCGACCGCGACCTTGCAGTGCGCGGGCTGTCGCACGGCCATTCGTTCGATACGCCGGTGCAGGCGGTTGCGTCGAGGCCCGTGCAATGGTGCGTCGAGGACGACGGTGTCGGCGACGTCCAGCAGCGGATGGCCGACGTGCAGCTGCATCGATTGCCGGTACTCGACCGTCACCGGCGGCTGGTCGGCATGGTATCGCTCGGCGACATCGCGACGCGCGCGGGCGGCCCCGAGCGCGACGAACTGGCCAATACGCTCGAGGACGTGTCGCTGCCGCGCCGGCGCTGACCGGCGCCGTTCATATCGGCGACCCGCCCGGGTGCCGCTTCGACCAGGAGGTGTTCGATGACAACCGACAGACCGTCGCGCGACGCCACGCGCATCGTCGGCGACGACCGCCGCACGGCCGGCGGCGGGCCCGGGCCCGACGTGATGGCCGCCCGCACGCTCGAAGGCGATCGCGTGCTGACGATGGACGGCGACGACATCGGCCAGGTCGACGACATCATGCTCGACGTGCGTTCCGGCCGCGTCGCGTATGCGGTCGTTTCGTCACGCGGCCGGCCGGGAATCGGCGAAAAGCTGCTCGCGGTGCCGTGGAACGTACTCGTGCTCGACGTCGAGCGCCAATGCTTCGTGCTGCCCGTGGCCACCGAACGGGTGCGCGAAGCCCCCGGCTTCGACAGGAATCGCTGGCCGGCAATGGCCGATCCGGACTGGGCCGAGGCGCTGCATGCGTACTACGGCAGTTCGCCGTACTGGCTCATCGAGGAAGGCGAAACGGCGATCGACTCGCCGCCGTACGAGGCGTCGCCGGAAGGCCCGGAAGGCGGCAAGCGATAACGCGATCGTCGGTCAGTGCGCGGCCGCCACCGCCCGCTCGAGTTGCCGGGCGGCTGCCAGATGCGCGTTGAGCATCGGCAGCGTGTTGGCCGCGAACGCGCGAAGCTGCGGATCGCGGCCGTTCCGTGCCTCTGCTTCGTAGAGCCGGATCGCCGCTTCATGCGCGCGCGGGCCCGCCAGCGCGACATAGGCCGTGTCGAACGCACGCCCCTCCCTGGTTCTCAATGCCGTGACGGCCGGATCGACGAGCATCCGCGACTGCACCGGCAGGCCCTTGGCCGCCCCGAGTTGCTGCAATTCTCCGGCGATCCGTCGGTGATCGTCGACCATCCGGCGCGCGAACGCCTTCACGTCCGGGTTCGACGAGCGGTCGAGCGCGAGCTGGCTGGCCTGCCGCTCCACCTTGCCGATCATGCCGGCCTTGTCGACGAACTCGGCATCGATACCGGTCGGCCGCTGCGTCATGCCGGCCTCGTCGGCCGTCGTGCCGGGGCGGATCACACCCGGCCCGACCTGCGCCGACGAAGCGGGCGACGCCTGGGCCGGCGGGCACGCGGCGGCCAGCAGGCCGACGGTCGCGGCCAGCACGGTCGCCGCCGGCCGGCGGGTTCGGTTCGCTTTCATTCCGACCTCCGTGTGTCGCGACGGCACGCGCCGGTTGCGCGGGCTCCCGTCACGCCGGGCGCCGGGACGACGTGAAGAAATCGGTCCACGCGCCGTGCCGCCACGCCCCCTCGGTTCGCTCCACCGACAGCGCGCCGGCGGCGAGCATCGTCCGCTCGGCGAACACCCTCGTGC
Source organism: Burkholderia sp. 22088 (assembly GCF_052045915.1). NCBI lineage: Bacteria > Pseudomonadati > Pseudomonadota > Betaproteobacteria > Burkholderiales > Burkholderiaceae > Burkholderia > Burkholderia sp. 22088. The sequence continues at coordinate 324,741 of NZ_JBQEPY010000005.1, read as the reverse complement.
GTCGCGTCACATGCGCGGCGAGCACGACACCGTTCTCGCACTGCTGCAGCGCGCCGTGGCCCTCCGGCGCATCGCCGCGCATCTTGCCGAGCGCGCCGCACAACGCGCCGACGTAACCACCGACCAGCGGCACGCCGACCCATGCATGCGGCGAATGGAATCCGCCCACGTAGAGCAGCGCGGCTCCGGCCAGCCCGGCAATCGCCCCGATCGCCACACCCGCCAGCGCGCCCTTCCCGCCCGGCCGCGCGGCGGAATCCGCATACGCGTCGCCGCCGAGCCAGAACAGCGCGTGCTGCCCGGGCGGATTGAGAAAGAAGACTTTCACGTCGTCCCGATGCACGAGGTGGCCGCGCAGTTGCTCCGCGCAATGTTGCGCCTGCTCGAGCGTCGAAAAACGGCCGGCAATGATGGTGTCCATGTCGATCCCTCCTGCCCGGCAAAGTACCGGACCGGGCCGCGCGCACGCGGCGCGCGACCGGACCGGTGCTTTGCCGGTGCCTCACGTTGCTTCCGGCGGACCTGCCGCCTGTCGAGCACGCGGCTCACGCCGTCGACGTCGGCGCTGCCGCTCGTCGGGTACGCTGCCCGACAGTTCGGCCACGCGATGGCGAACCTGCACGTCGATATCGCTCGATGCCCGGGCTACCCGCCGCTACCGGTCATGCGGGTTCCGATCGTGCCCGGCATCCGGCGCGACATCGGCGATCACGCTCGCCAGCGTCGGCATGTCCACCGGCTTGCACAGATACGCGTCGAAGCCGGCGGCCATCACGCGGTGCCGGTCGGCGTTGCCGGCGTGCGCCGTGACCGCGACGACAGGCAGATGTCCGCTGCCGCCCGGCAAATGACGAATGCGGTCGAGCAGCCAGAAACCGTCGCCGTCGGCCATCGCGAGATCCGACAGCACGACGTTCGGCGCATCCTGTTCCACCACTTCGAGTGCGTCGTGCCCCGATTGCGCGGTCGACACCTGCGCGCCCATCGTTTCGAGTGCCGCGGCGAGGCTCGCGCGCGAGGTCGCGTCGTCGTCGACGACGAGCACGCGCCGGCCGTCGAGCGCCACCGTATCCGGCGTGCCCGCCGCGTGCAGCAGGTCCTCGGCAGGATCGTCGACATCCCACCGGGTCGGCAGCGTGACCGTGACGGTCGTCCCGCGCCCCGTGCCCGCGCTTGTCGCGACGACTTCGCCGCCGTGCAGTTGCGCGATGTTGCGCACGATCGACAGGCCGAGCCCGAGGCCGCGCCTCGGCGATGCGAATGCGCGTTCGGGCCGGCTGAATGTCTCGAACAGGTGCGGCAGGTATTCCGGCGCAATACCCTGCCCCGTGTCGGCGACCGACAGCCGCACACGCTCGCCCGCCCGGGTCAGCGACACGACGACGCGGCCGCCGGACGGCGTGAACTTGATCGCGTTCGACAGCAGGTTCGACAGGATCTGGCGCACGCGCTCGCGATCCGCCGGAATCACGCAGGTCGCCATTTCGTATTTCGTCGAGAGATCGAGCCCGTTCGCCTGCGCCGTCGCGTCGAGTTCCCGCATGGCATCGCGCACGATCCGCACGAGATCGACCGGCACGCGCTCGAGGCGCAATCGGCCCGTCGCGAGCGACGACGCGTCGAGCAGGTCGGCCACCATGTGCGACAGCGACCGCGCGCTGCGGTCGATCGCGTCGACCGCCTGTTGCGCGAGCCCGTCGCCGTCGACGTTGCGCAGGACCTCGACCCAGCCGTAGATCACGTTGAGCGGCGTGCGCAGTTCGTGCGACACCGTGGCCAGCAGTTCATCCTTCAGCCGGTTCGACGCGTCCGCCTGTGCGCGTGCGTCGCGCGCACCGCGCAGCGAGCGCATGTTGCGCCGCTCGCCGCGGCGCCGTTCGTGCGCGTCGCGCAGCGTCATCGACAGCCCCGTGCAGTCGCCCCGCGCATCGACGATCGGCGACGCGGCGAAAGTCGCACGAAAGCGGCCGCCGTCGCGTCGCACGCACAGCACGTCGAACGGACCGACCGGCGCACGGAGCGTCGCGAACGATCCGGACAGCGGATGCCGCCGCAACCAGCGCGGCGCGATCAGCTCGGCGACGTCGAGCCCGGCGGCCTGCGCCGCATCGATGCCGAAGATCCGTCGCGCGGCCGGGTTCCAGCTCGTGATCCGGTGTGCGGTATCGACGCCGACGATCGCGTCGGGCGACGCGTCGACCACCCGGCGCAGCAGGCCGTCGTCGGGTACGGGCACGCGCGCGGCCGGCGAAGGCTCGCCATGCGGCTCGCGGGCGCCGGCGTCGCCGTCGTCATGGAATTCGCGGAGACGATCGCTTGCGAGCAGCGGCTTCACGGCCATCACGAGCACGCACTCGACGAAGCTGATCGCGACGAACGCGCCGGCCTGCTCGAGCAGCGTGGCCAGCGGCGCGTTGCGCCACCAGAGCGCGCGGATCACGGCCACACTCGCGGCGGCCGCGACCAGGCCGCCGCCGAACGACGCCAGCCATGCGACGGCCGCAACGCCTGCATAGAAAGGCAGCGGCGCAAATGGCGCGTGCCCGCCGACGACGCGAACCGTCCACGCCTGCAGCGCGGACGCCAGCCCGACGGCCAGCACGACCCATGCACCCTGCCGTAACAGCTCACGGGTCAGGGTCCTCATTGCATCCTTGCCTCGCGCCGGCTCCCGTCGCACGGCGTCATGCCGCTTGTCGACCAGCCTGCCGTCGAGCGTGCCGGGCGAGCCTGATGGCACCCGCAAGCGACATGCCCGCTGCGTGCTTCAGGCGGCCGGCCGGCGCCAGCCTGCCGGGCTGCTCCGAAGGCCGCGGCCGGTCGGGCGCCGGCCGGTATCGGGGTACGCATCGACGCAAGGCGTCGCGACCGTCTTTTTCATCGGCACGCTGTAAAAAAGCACCGATGTGCGCCTGGACCTCGGAAGTGCCGCGATTCGTGCCGTGAATCGATGGCCTGTTTCTTCCGCCCCCGCCACGCACATTGGAAATTTCTATTCCGCGGCACCTTCGTGGTCGTTTCGCTGTCGATGATAAATATTGCAATCAACGGAACGGGTGATGCCGATTTTCAAAACGACCCGCTAATGCCGATGGGAGATACCGCAAACCGTTCGAAGCAGCGTGCAGACGGCCGCCGTTTGTCGGGCCGCTCGTCCGCGATGCGCGCGCTGCTCGGCCGCATCGAAAAAATTGCGCCGACCCGCGCCAGCGTGATGATTGCCGGCGAAAGCGGGGTCGGCAAGGATATCGTCGCGCGCCGGCTGCACGATCTCAGTACCCGGCGGGACGGCCCGTTCGTGCCCGTGAACTGCGGCGCGATTCCGTCCGATATCGCGGAATCGCAATTGTTCGGGCACGAGAAGGGCAGCTTTACCGGCGCGATCGCGCAGCGGGAAGGTTTCTTCGAAGCCGCGCGCGGCGGCACGCTGCTGCTCGACGAGATCGCGGAAATGCCCGCGTCGCTGCAGGTGAAGCTGCTGCGGGCGCTCGAATCGAATGCGATCGTCCGGGTGGGCGGCACCGAGCCGATTCCGCTCGACGTGCGCATCGTGTCGGCCACGCGCCACAACCCGGCCGAAGCCGTGCGCGACGGCCGGCTGCGCGAGGACCTGTTCTATCGCCTCGCCGCGTTCGCGCTGTACGTGCCGCCGCTGCGCCAGCGCGACAGCGACATCGAGACGATCGCGCTGGAGTTCGTCGACGCGCTCAACGCGCGGCACCGCGCGCACAAGCGGCTGACCGACGCGGCGATCGCGGCACTGCGCGCGTATTCGTGGCCCGGCAACGTCCGCGAGCTGCACAACACGATCGAGCGCGCGTACATCCTGTCGGACGAAGGCATCGACGTCACGCTGCCGAAGCCCGCGGTGCCGCCCGAGCGTCTGTCGGAGGACACGATGGCGCTGCCGCTCGGCGCGACGTTGCACCATGCGCAGCAGCGCTTCATCGCGGCGACGCTGCGCCACTTCGACGGCAACAAGCCGCGCGCCGCGAAAGCACTCGGCATCAGCCTGAAAACGCTCTACAACCGGCTCGCGCTGATGCGCGACAACGGCCGCTCCTGAGCGGCGCGGCCGTATCGCCCGCGCACCGCATGCCGCGGTTGCGCGGTGCGCAACATGAATTACGCGACCTTGAACCGCCCGACCGTGGTCGCGAGCGCGTTCGCCTGCGACTGCAGTGCGGTCGCGGCGGCGGTCGACTGTTCGACGAGCGCCGCGTTCTGCTGCACCATTTCGTCGAGCTGCGTCACGGCGCGATTCACTTCCTCGATGCCGCGCGTCTGCTCGTTCGCCGCGTGCGTGATCTCGGAGATGATCGTCGTCACGTTCGATACGTTGGAGACGATCTCGCGCATCGTATCGCCGGCCTGACGCACCTGCCCGGACCCGGCCGACACGCTCGCGACCGTCGATTCGACCAGTACCTTCACTTCGCGCGCGGCCTGCGCGCTGCGCTGCGCGAGGCTGCGCACTTCCTGGGCGACCACCGCGAAGCCGCGGCCCTGCTCGCCCGCGCGCGCCGCTTCGACGGCCGCGTTCAGCGCGAGGATGTTGGTCTGGAACGCGATCCCGTCGATCACGCCGATGATGTCGCCGATCCGGCCCGACGCTTCCTCGATCTTCTCCATCGTCGCGACGACGTCCGACACGACCACACCGCCGTGCGACGCGATCCGCGACGCGGCTGCCGCGCGTTCGTCGGCCTGGCCGGCGGCCGCCGCCGACTGGCCGACGGTCGCGGTGATCTCTTCCATCGATGCGGCCGTTTCCTCGAGGCTCGCCGCCGCCGATTCCGTGCGCGACGACAGGTCCTGGTTACCCGCCGCGATCTCGTTCGCGGCCGTGCGCACCGATTCGCTCGCATCGCGGATCTCGCGCATCACGTCGTTCAGCTTGTCGACGAAGCTGTTGAACGAGCGTGCGATGTCGGCCACTTCGTCACGGCCGTCGGCCGGCAGGCGCTGCGTCAGGTCGCCGGCACCCGAGCCGATCGCGGCCATGGCCTGGCGCACTTGCGACAGGCGGCGGAACGCGGTCGCGGTGATCGCGCCGATGATCAGCGACGCGACGCCGACGATCACGAGCAGCGTGATCAGCGAAGCGGTCAGCAGCGAGCGCATCCCGGCCGTCGCCTCGTACTTGTCGAGCAGCACCAGCGCGTACCAGTCGGTGCCCGGCACGGGGCGCGCGCGCACCAGCTTCGCGTCGCCGCCGACGCTCACCTCGACCGGCGCGGTCGCGGCCGCGATCGTCGCGCCGTTCGTCGCGCCGAGTTCGGGCGACACGTCGGCGACCGGCTTCAGCGTGAGCTTCGGGTCCGGGTGCGCGACCACATGGCCGCTGCTGTCGATCAACATCCCGAAGCTTGCGGGCGTCGGGTGGATCGACTTCACGTTCGCGATCACGGTGTCCATTGCGACGTCGGCGGCGACGACGCCCTTCAGCGTACCGTCGCGCAGGATCGGCACCGCGAACGTGACGACGAGGTTGCCCGTGCCGGCATCGACGTAAGGCGGCGTGACGACCGGCTTGCCGGCCTGCGCGGCCTGCTTGTACCACGGGCGGCCGGTCGGATCGTAGTCGGGCGGGATGCCGGTCGGGTCGGAGAAGTGGAACGCCTTGTCGGCGTAGCCCGCGTACACGTTCGTGAAGCCGCCGGCCGTGGCCATCTGCTTGAACACCGGCAGCGGATCGGGCGTCAGCGCGGCATCCTGCAGCGACGCGATCATCCGGCTCCGGGTGGCGACCCAGTCGGCGATCCCGACCACGTGTCCGCTTGCGACGGAGGTCAGGTTGCGGTCGATCGCGTCGTCGTTGTACGAGCGCGCGATGAAGTAGTTGATGAGCGTGGTGGCGACGAGCGCGAATACGACGATGGCGACGCACGCGGCGAGAATGCGGGCGCGGATGGACGAGAACATGGCAACGACTCGGTAAGGGAGCGCGAACGCCCGGTGGACGAATTCACCGGGTAAACGGCAATCGCGCCGCTTACTTGAGGCCACTGTGACAATTCAGTGAAACGTCTGACAAAACGCAATGCCGATCGTCAGCGGATCGTCGGCGAATCGTCAGGATGACTGCGCGGTCCTGCGACGCGCGCGCACGCCGCCGGGACGCGACGACGGTACCTGCGCGCTTGGGCAGGATGAGTCGAAAAGGAGGTCGAGACAGGCCGGTTCCCGGTCGACGGATGCATGCGTGTCGATTGGAACCCGGCCGTGGCGCGGCGACGGATCGCGCCGCGCCCGCGTCATCAGTTGCGGCGCGCGCCCGTCAAAGGCGATGGCCCGGACGCGGATCGGCTTCCGCGGGCGGCCCCTCGGCCCGCGTGTCGTTGTCGAGCTCGTCCTGCCGGCGCATCCGTTCGCGCAGGTGCCGGATCGCGAACACGTGGATGTAATCGTGCACCCGCGCGTCGGACGACAATACGCGCACTTCGTCGTCGAGCATCGCACGCAACTGATCCGCGCCGATCGCGCGCTGCCTGGCGGCTTCCTTGAGTGAATCGAGCAAACTGTCCTTGGACATCGACAGACTCCTGACGGTCGAGGAACGAAAAGAAGACGGTACTGGAAGCTTAAAGACTGAACGGCCGCGCGGCGTGCGATGCGCCGGCGCGTGTTTGCGCGCGATCAACGGCACGTTGCGTGCCGTCGTGCCGATCCGTCCCCGAACCGGCCGCGCAAGATTCGCGGCGCAAACGGCCCGCGAACGAGACTGGAAACCTGCCACGCCACCCCGGGGCGCGGCACCGGCTGGCGGGCGAACGATGGGACGCTGCTCGACGCCGATGCATCCGCGAACTTAGACCGGCCGAAATCATGCGTCAAGCGCGCTGCGCCACGCGCCGGCCATTCGTCGGAACGAACGGGCCGGATCGTCGCCCGGACGGCCGATCGGGCGCCCTGCGTGTCAGCGGATTCCGATACGCACCGCGCAATCCCTGACAGCGAGTTCAGCGCACGCTGCTTGGCAGCGTACTGGCGCCCCACGATACTGGTGACATGGACGAAACGTTCATACAGGTCATCGCTCAGCCGGCCGTCGAGCCGGCATGCGGGGCCTGGCGCAGGAGACCAACCATGGCACATCGCAACTTACCGGGCCGGGACGGCCAACGGCGCGCGTCGGGCAACGCACGCGCCCTGCCCGCCCAGGCCGTGCCGGCCGGCAACCGTCCGTCGGACGATATCGACACCTTGCTTGCACTTGCTCGCGAAGCCGGGTTGCTCGTCACGCTCGACGGGCAGATCGGCCGCGAGAAGTACCAGAGCGTCGCGGGCTCGGTTCTCGCGTTGCAACGGTTCGCCGCGGCACTGTGCGCACGGGCCGCACCCGACGCGCCGGCCGCGGTCGAGGCACGCCGCAAGGCGCGCCCCGGCTGGCCGCATGCAAACCGCCTGCGCAACCGTACATGCGGCCTATGCGCGCCGCTGCACGTCGCGCGCCAGCACCCGCGGGTACGCCGCGGCGCTGGCCGGCGACACGACTTGCGGTCGATGCTTCGCACCGGCTGAGCGGGCAAGCGGCCGGCACGGCACGGGGCCGTGCAATGGCTGCTCACCGCGCAACGTCGGCAGCGCCTGCCGCACGCCGAGCCTGTACGACGGCGCGGCAACGGTGAGCCCGCCGCGACCCTCACCGCGCCGCATCGGCGCAACCGCGCGCCATCACGCATCACCACGCGCCGTTCCACACGGTCGCAACGACAACGATTCCTGCGGGGAATGCACTTCAGACGGGGCCAACGACAACACCCATGCGGAAAGCGGACGGGGTGACTTGCACCCCGCCCGTCCTCCAAGGCAGCCGACGGCTGCCTACCCTCGTGCCAGAGAGTTCTCGGCCGGATGACGCGCCGTGCATCGCACGTCGCGGCTCCGGAAAATGATGTGATGCCGGTGAATGCACCGTCGATCACGGCCTTCGACGCTCGCGCGGCTGCGCGGTGCATGCACGACAGACCGGCCGCGCGGCCGGTTGTTCCGTCAATGTCTCACGCGATACTTGCGCCATTTCTGATGCAGATCAAACCAGGCCGGTTTCGATCTCGACACCGCGCGATTTACTCGGTACCGCGCACGAGCAGCACGGGCACCTGGGCGAGATGCGCCACGCGACGCGCGACGCTGCCGATCAGCCAGGCGGCGATGCCGCGCCGGCCGTGCGTGCCGACCACCAGCAGTTCGGCACGCCAGTGCACGGCGTCGCGCATCAGTGCATGGGCGACGTCGTCGCTGGTCGGGCGGGTTTCGACGATACCGCGCTTGGTCGGGTTCCCGGTCGCATGGAACAGTGGGCCGATCTTCGCGAGTGCATCCTCGCCCTCCGCGCGATAGGCATCCTCGAGCGCGCGCACCGGCACGATATCCGTCAGACGAACCGCGCGATCGATCACGTATGCCGCGTACAGCAACGTTGTCGGCGTCGCGAAGCCGAGCCCGACGCGCACCGCGTGCAGCGACGGCTCGCTGCCGTCGACCGCGAACATCAGCCGCTGCAGGCCGCCATTCGACGGCAACGCATAGGCGGCCGGCACGATCAGCAGCGCGCAGCGCGCGCGTGTCGTCAGCGTGTCCGACATCGCGCCTTCGACGAGCCGCAGCAGCCCGTGATGCGGATTCGCGCCGACTATCAGCACGTCCGCGCGCCATTCCGACGTATCGTTCACCAGTGCATCGGCCACCGAGCCGCCCGTCACCGACGTATCGACGATGGCCTGCTCGACCTCGATCCCGCTATCGGCGAACAGCGCGGCGATCCGCTCGTTGGTGGCTTGCGCTTCGCGCATCATGTCCTCGCGCGCGGACGTCAGCAGCGCGTCGATGCGCGGGATGTCGGGCAATACGAGGCGGGGGTTGTCGATTGCGCAGACGATGCGCAATCGCATGCCGGGACGCAGCAGCGTGCGCGCGTAGCGTGCGGCGGACAGCGATTCGGGCGTCGGATCGACGGCCAGCGCGATCCGCGCAAGCGTCGGGATGGACTGGGCAGGCTGCATGGCGAAGGCCTCCGTGCGTGCGCGTCGTCGTGGAACGACGACGGGAGCTTCGCGCGGAAGCGGCGCGCGGCGGCCGGACGGCCGCCGCGGTCGCGGGGATCGGCGGGGTGTCACGCGAAGCGCGGACAATCGATGCGTTCAGCATAGGACGTCCGGCCCGCGCGTGCATGATCGCGATCAAGGGTCGCGCGGGCCCCTGCCCGCGCCGCTTACGACTTCGTCGGCACCGATGCCGTCGGACGGTTCGCGTAGAACAGTGCATACGCGATGCCGAGCAGCACGATCCACACCGGCCCGATCACGAGCGCGACGCGCGTGTCGGGCGTGAACGCCATCAGCACGACGACCAGCACGAGAAAACCGAGGGCGACGAACGAACCGAGCGGATAGAACGGCACGCGGATCGGCAGGCGCGCGATCTTGTCGGCCGACAGCGTGCGGCGAAAGCGCATCTGCGCGATCAGGATCACGCACCACGTCCAGATCGCGCCGAACGTCGACACCGACGTGAGCCACGTGAACACGTGCTGCGGCGCGAGATAGTTGAGCAGCACGCCGATCAGCAGCAGCGCGACCGAGACGATCACGCCGTACACCGGCACGCCGTTGCGGTTGACCTTGCCGAGCTTGCTCGGCGCCTGGCCCTGCTGCGCGAGGTTGTAGAGCATCCGCGCGGTGCTGAACAGGCCGCTGTTGCACGACGACAGCGCCGCGGTCAGCACGACGAAGTTGATGATGCCGGCGGCAGCCGGGATGCCGAGCCGCGAGAACGTCATCACGAACGGGCTGCCCTGCGTGCCGATCTGATCCCACGGATAGAGCGACATGATCACGAACAGCGCGCCGATGTAGAAAATCAGCACGCGCCAGAACACCGAATTCACGGCCTTCGTCAGCGACTTCTCCGGGTTGCGCGCCTCGCCTGCCGTGAGACCGAGCATCTCGACGCCGAGATACGCGAACATCACGATCGGCAGCGCGGCGATCACGCCGTTGATGCCGTTCGGCATGAAACCGCCGTGCGCCCACAGGTTCGACAGGCCGATCGCGACACCGCCGTTGCCGATGCCGAACGCGATCATCAACCCGCCGCCGATGATCATCAGCACGATCGTGACGATCTTGATCAGCGCGAACCAGAACTCGAATTCACCGTACAGCTTGACCGCGATGAAGTTCACCGAGCCCATCGCCATGAGCGCCGCGAGCGCCCAGATCCAGTTCGGTACGGAGGGGAACCACATGTGCATGTAGACGCCGACCGCGGTGATTTCCGCCATGCAGGTGACGATCCACACGAACCAGTAGGTCCAGCCGGTCAGGTAGCCGGCCAGCGGCCCGAGGTAGTCGCGCGCGTAGCGGCTGAATGCTCCGGCGACGGGATTGGCGATCGCCATCTCGCCGAGTGCGCGCATGATCAGGAAAATCGCGATGCCGCCCAGCAGGTAGGTCAGCAGGATGGCCGGGCCGGCGACGCGGATCGCGCTGGCCGAGCCGAGGAACAGGCCGACGCCGATCGTCGCGCCGAGCGCCATCAGGTTGATGTGCCGCTCTTCCAGCCCACGGTGCAACTGGTCTTCTGGTTGTTTCAAGTCCGTCTCCTGGCAGCCGTGAACGGGCCGCCGTCATTGTCAATGTCAATGCGCGACCGTTCATGCCGAGCCCGGCATGCCGAAAACGAAATAATCTCCGCCGTCATTTTCCGAATAAGAAACGACACGGATACTGCGTCAATCCGATGGGAATCGCCGCGGATTATCCGTATCTTCCGGAACAATCCGGAAAACGGATCGGGCCTTTCACGGAATACGCCCGTGCGGCCCGTGTGACGCGGCTGAGCGCGTAACGGACGGCACCGGGATCAATCGCTTTCGGCGCGAACGAATACGCGTCGAATGTGCGCGATCATGCGCACGCAATATGCAGACGGGATTATATGGAGGATCAGCGGTTTCGCGCCAGCCGATTTTCGTGGAAATCGTGGCGGGTGAAATCGGCAGCGGAATTCGAATACGCGCGTATCTCGCGCATGGATTTATTTGGACAGCGTCGCGCGCACCGTATATTCGCCTTCGAGCGCCCCGTGTTCCGGCCGCACGAAATAACGCGACGCGTCGAGATCGGCCGGCATCGGCTCGACCGGGTAGCCGTGCTTTTCCCACGCATCGAGGCCGCCCTTCAGCGCGCGGATGTTGTGGATCATCTTCTTGCGCTGCATCTTCGCGATCAGGCGCTTCGCGGTGGCCTCGTTCGGACACACGCAATAGACGACGATCGGCCGTTTCAGCAGTTCGGGGTCGAGCAGGTCCGGCGAATCGAGATCGACCGGCACTGCGCCGGCGATCCGGTACGGTTCGCGCTCGCGAATCGCCTTCGGCCGCGCGTCGAAAATCAGCGGCGGTTCGTCCGACGTCATCATCTCGACGAGCTGCGGTGGCGAAATGCGCACCTGCGCGAGATAACGGCGGAACTGCACGCGACGCACCCAGCGGTACAGCAGGAACGTGATGAAGATCGCGAGGAACGCGTCGAGGATCGTGCCGCCGCTCGCGCGCACCCACAGCACGAACTGGACGATCTGGTCGTGAATGGCCGCACCGCCGACCAGCCAGAACGCGGCCCACAGCGACGCGCCGGCCAGATCCCAGAACAGGAACACGCCGACACCGATCGCGGTCGTGCCGAGCAGCGGCGCCGACACGAGCCCGAGGCCCGGCAGGAACTTGGACAGCACGAGCAGCGGTGCGCCGTACCTTTCGAATACGTTACGCGCGAAACGCAGCGTGGTGTCGAGCGACAGCGAGAAGCGCACGAGGCCGTTCAGCAGGCGCCGGCCGCGCGTGCGGCCCATGAAGAACCACAGCGAATCGGCCAGCATCGTCGCGCCGATCGCCGCCGCGAACATGCTGACCCAGGATGCCTGCCCCATTGCCGCCATCGTGCCGCCGAGAATCAGCATCGGCACGGCCGGCACCGGCACGCCGAGCTGCGTGATCAACACGCTCGCGAACACGGCCCACGGGCCGAGCGACGATGGAATAGCGATGGGAAAGTGCCACACGGCGGCGCTCCTGGAAGACATGCGGCCGCGCGACGAGGGCCGTCGGACCGGCTGGGCAGCGGCCGCCGCGGCACGTCCGCAGCCAACCAGTGCATGACGGGCATTCTAAACGGGTTTGGCCGCGATCGCGCGGAACCCGCGCCTTCGGCGCGGGCTTCAGGAGGCTGCCGGCACCGCTGTAGTGCTCATGCGTCCGGGCGCTGCGCAAGCCGCGCGACGTGTTCCGCGTAGTCGGGAAACGCGGCGGCCAGCGCGGCTGCGTCGGCCAGTTCGAATTCCGCGAACTCGAAACCCGGCGCCACCGTGCAGCCGACGAGCGCGACGTGCTCCGGCGCCGCGCAGCGCGCGCCGAACCAGCTCCCGGCCCGCACGACCGCCTGGAACACGGTGCCCGGATGCGTGAGCGGGTTGCCCAGCCGGTGGATCGTCAACCCGTCGCGCTCGTCGAGCACCCATACCTCGATCGGATCGCCCGCATAGAAATGCCAGACTTCGTCGGAACGGATTCGATGCCACGACGAGTAAGCGCCATCGCACAACAGGTAATAGATCGCCGTCGACGCGGCGCGCGGCGCGCCGTCGGCGGGACGCACGACCGAATCGGTCGCACGGTAGGTTTCGCGGAAATAGCCGCCCTCGGGGTGCGGCTGCAGGTCGAACTGGCGAATCAGGTCGGTAGCGGAAATCGGCATGGCGGATGACGTCGGTAAGGTAAGGAACCGGACACCCGGCGCACCGGATCGCTTCGCCCGTCGCGAACGCGACCGCATGCCGCCGGATGCCGCTGGGTCGAACGCCGCGGCCATGCGCGCGGCGAACAAGCGGACACCGGCCGATGCTGCCAGAACTGCGTATCGGGACGCAACCATGGGCATGCGATTGCGCCCATGGGGCGCAATCGGGTGTACCGCCCTCGCCCGGCCGGTGCGACGGAAACGGCCGTCGCGTTCACACGCCGAGCGTCGGCCGGCGCGTCGCGCGTTTCCGTTTCGTCAGGCCGTCATCCGGCGGATCCACGCGACAGCCGCCGCCCGCGGCCGCCCATGCGTCGGCGCCGCGCCCGCGTACGTCACGCAGCCGACGGCGCGACCGGCTCGCTGTGCCGCACCAGCAGCACGGGCCGGTCGGCCGCGCGCAGCAGCGATTCGGCGACGCTGCCGAGCAGCAGCCTGCGCAGGCCGTGCCGCCCGCTCGTGCCCATCACGATCAGGTCGGCATCGGTTTCGGCCGCCGTGCGCATCAGCACGGTGGCGACATCCTCGCCGTAGGCGTCGAGCGCGCGCACGGTGCCCGGCACGTGCTCCTGGGCGAGCACCGCTTTCGCAGCGTCGAGCACCGGCGTCGCGGCATCGGTCGCGGCCGCATCGCCATCGCGCTCGGCCGCGAAACCCGCATCGACGTCGACGAGCTGCGGCCGGTGCTCGACGACATACGCGCAGGTGACTTCACCGCCTGACGCCGCCGCGATCCGGATCGCCTCGTTCAGCGCGAGACGCGCGCTCGGGCTGCCGTCGAGCCCGACGAAAATCCGCTTGTACATGGTCCGTCCCTCCGACCGGGCACGCCTCGCGCGTCGCGCGACGGCGGCCCGTTATCGCCACCCGGCCCGGTGCCGGCTGGCCTGCCGAACAGTCTGCCCCACGTGCCGACGCGCCCGTTGATGCGCGTCAAGTGCGGCCGGCGCGCCCGCTGCTTCACGCCGGTTGCCGCAATTTCTAGTGACCCCATTACAAAAAACGTGTAAATCGCGCACAATTTCATCTTGAAATTAGACGTTGCGTGCAGCCGGTGCGAGTTTTGCCCGGTTTTGCTGCGCTGCCCCCGTGCCACGGGGCGGCCCCCGACAACAGAATGGCCATCGAATGACCGCCAGTGGAACCCCGACGCGTGACGCCCGAGGGCCCACGCGCCTCCAGATCATGTTACGCCAGCCGCTCGCGGCCGGCGTCGTTGCGCTGTGCGCCGGCGCGGCGCTGTCGCTCGGCGTCGCGCTGCTCGTGCGCGAGCAGTGGCAAGGCGCCGTCCATACGCGTTTCGAACGCCGCACGTCGCACGTGACGGCCATGCTCCGCCACGAGCTGCAGTCCGGCGTTGCCGTGCTCGCAGGCGCGCGCGGCGCGTTCAGCCTCGTCCCGGACATGGCGCCCGAGCAGTGGCGCCGGTACGTGGACACGCTCGACCTCGACAGTGGCCGCTCGCCGGTTCGCCAGATCGGCTATGCGCCGCTGCCGCCCGCGACCCGCACCGCGCTCGCCGGCACGAACCCGATGCCGGCCGGCACGCTCGCGACCGCGGTGCTCAGCGCGCCGGCGTCGAATTCGCCCGTCGTGCGCTTCGGCGCCTCCGACGCTGCGCCGCTCGCGCGCGCGCTGCAGACCGGCGACATCGCGCTCGGCGTCCACCCGGCCGACGACGACACATCCCGCGACGCCCGCACCTTCACGCTGTTCGTGCCGGTCGCCGCGTCGCCGCATGCGGCCGCCCCGCCGTCCGGTACGCGCGAAGCCGCCGCCGACGGGGTGCTGTTCGCGGCGTTGAGCCCGCGTCGCCTGATCGAGCGCGCACTCGACGCGGAACGCGGAATCGACGTGTCGATGACCGCCGGCGGCGACCGGCGTGCGATCGTCAGCGTCGAAACGACGACCGACGAGGCGTCGGCATCGCCCGACCTGATGCGGCGCACCGACGAGCTGAACTTCGGCGGCACCGTGCTGGCGCTCGCCTATTCCGCGGACGGCCGCCCGAGCGCAACCGGCGCGCAACGCGCGGCCGGCACCGTGCTCGCCGCCGGGCTGATCGCGTCGATCGCGTTCGCGATGCTCGTCCACGCACTGCTGCGCCGCACCGGTGCCGCCGATTCCGGTGCGAGCAGCCGCGGCATCCTCAACGAGGCGCGGATGATGGGCATCATCCGTTCGTCGATGGAAGCGATCATCACGATCGACGAGAAGCAGACGGTCGTGATCTTCAATCCGATGGCCGAGCAGGTGTTCGGCGTGTCCGCGATGGAAGCGATCGGCGCGCCGCTGTCGCGCTTCATCCCCGAACGGTTCCGCGCCGCGCACGCGAAGCACGTCGACCAGTTCGGCGTGACGGGCGTGTCCGAACGTCAGATGGGCCGCCAGCGGGTGCTGTTCGGGCTGCGCGCCAACGGCGAGGAGTTCCCGATCGAGGCATCGATCTCGCAGATCCGCGACGCGTCGGGCAAGCTCTACACGGTCATGCTGCGCGACATCACCGAGCGGCTGCGCGCGGAGAATGCGCTGAAGCTGTCGCGCGAGGAATTGCGCGAACTCTCGGCGAACCTGCAGAACGTGCGCGAAGAGGAAAAGACCCGCATCGCGCGCGAACTGCATGACGACCTCGGCCAGCAGCTCACCGCGCTGAAGATGGATCTGTCGGTGGTCGAACAGCAGCTGCGCATGCCCGGCCGCGCGCTGCCCGACGCGGGCGTGCTGTCGCACCTGCAGGGCATGCGGCGGCTGATCGACGCGACGGTCGCATCGGTGCGGCGCATCGCGGCCGACCTGCGGCCCGTGATGCTCGACGATCTCGGCCTCGTGCCGGCGATCGAATGGCTCGCGAACGATTTCACGAACCGCTACGGGATCGACGTCGAGCGGCACATCGAAACGGGCGGCCTCACGTTCACCAGCGCGGGCGCGACCACGTTGTTCCGGATCGTCCAGGAAGCGCTGACGAACGTCGCGCGCCATGCGGATGCGACGCGCGTCGCGCTGCGGCTCGACGTGGAGGAAGGCTTCTGCGTGTTGCGCGTCGCGGACAACGGCCGCGGCTCGGCACCCGGCGGCCCGGCCCACGAAGACAAATCGTTCGGCCTGATCGGCATTCGCGAACGCGCCCACATGCTGGGCGGCACCGTGACGATCGACACCGCGCTCGCGCGCGGTTTCTCGATCACCGTCGCACTCCCGCTCAGCACCGTACAACAGGAAACGCTCATCACATGATCAAGGTGCTCATCGCCGACGACCATACGCTCGTACGCGACGGTCTGCGGCATATCCTCCAGAACGCCACCGGGTTCGAAGTGGCGGGCGAAGCCTGCGACGGCCCGTCGACGATCGCGCTCGTGCGCGCCACGCCCGCCCAGGTGCTCGTGCTCGACCTGTCGATGCCGGGCCGCAACGGCGTCGAACTGATCAAGCAGATCAAGGACGAGAAGCCCGCGCTGCGCGTGCTCGTGCTGACCATGCACGCGGAGCAGCAGTACGCGGTGCGCGCGTTCCGTGCCGGCGCGTCGGGGTATCTGACGAAGGAAAGCGCGAGCGCCGAGCTGGTCGGCGCGGTCACGAAGGTGGCGTCGGGCGGCGTCTACGTGAGCCTCGCGATGGCCGAGCAGTTCGCGCAGAGCCTGAACGAGCCGGCCGAGACGTTGCCGCACCAGCGGCTGTCCGATCGCGAATTCGACGTGTTCCGGCGGATCGCGGCGGGCCAGACGCTGACCGAGATCGCCAACGCGCTGTGCGTGAGCGCGAAGACGGTCAGCACGTACAAGACACGGATCCTGGAAAAGATGCAGATGCCGCACGAAGCGGCGCTGGTGCGCTACGCGATGCGGCACAAGCTGCTCGACGAAACGGACGACGTCTAGCGACGTCTGGCAGCGGATGGCGTGCGCCGCCCGGCCGCGGGCGGCTCACCACGCCTACTTCGCGGGCACCGGGCACGCGAGATCGCCTTCCTCGCACGACAGATAGCCCTTCAGCGTTTCGGTGCGCGCTTTCGTCAGATCGTCGAGGCAGGTCGACACGACCATCGGATATGCGTTGCCGCCCTCGGCGTTCGCGCTGGAGAAGCTGCATTCGGCATCGCGATACGCGATCCACGCACGCTGCGCGTTCACGAGCTTGTCGGCGAGCGGCCGCGCATCGCGCAGGCGCGCGGTGACGGCCTGGTAGATCCGGTTCAGTTCCCCGTCGGATTTCCTGTACGCGCGATCGGCGCACGCCGTCATCGCCGCCTGGTCCGTCGCGTCGGCACAATTCGCCTGCGCATGGGCGACGTTCGCCGCCAGCGCCAGTGCGCACAGCAAACCGGTCAAGACACGCATGGATGCTCCTTGTTGTTCGTTGAAGTCGTGGAACCCGGTGCCGGGCCTGTCGTGCTGTCGCGCATCGCGCCGCCGTGCGGCGGCGATACCGATCGCGATGCTAGCGCACGCGCGCCGGCTTGTCAGCCGGCATCGCAGCGCCCGCGACGGCTTGCATATCGGCCCCGCGCACCTACACTGGAAAATCGATACGCCGCTTCAGGCCCGCGCTATCGCATCCATCCCGTCTCCGCTTCCGCGCATTCCTCAGCGCATTTCGCGTTCGCATCGCCGAGCGGGGTGACGACTCGTCAGTCAGGTTCCTCCACCCGGCCCAACGTGCTATCGCCGTCGCTCCCTGGAGGGAATCATGAGCTATCACCTGGAAGGCCGTCTGCTCGAGGTCTGCAACTGTCGCGTACTCTGCCCGTGCTGGATCGGCGAGGACCCGGATTTCGGCGTCTGCGACACGATCGTCGCATGGCATGTCGACAAGGGCACCGTCGACGGCGTCGACGTGAGCGGCAACACGATCGCCGCCGTGTGCCGCGTGCCCGGCAACATCCTGCAAGGCAACTGGACGGCCGCGATCTACGTCAGCGACACGGCATCCGACGTGCAGGAGCAGGCGCTGCTGAAGGTCTACACCGGCCAGGCCGGCGGCCCGATCGCCGAACTCGCGAAACTGATCGGCACGGTCGTGTCGATCGAACGCGCCCCCATCGCCTTCAACGTCGAAGGGGCACGCGGCACACTGTCGATCGGCACCGACTACCACGCGGAACTCGAGCCGTATCTCGGCCCGAGCGGCGCGCAGACGACGCTGACCGACACCGTATTCTCGACGGTACCCGGCGCACCGGTGTTCGTCGGTAAGGCGCCGGTCTACCGGTCGAAAAACGCGGCGATCGGCATCGACGTCGATCTGAAGAATCACAACGCGCTGCAGAGCACGTTCCTGTTCGACGCGTGAAGCGCGATCGCACGCCCACGGTCATGGCTGCTTCGCTGCATCGGCGCCTGTTTCCGCTCGTGCTCGCGAGTCTCGTCGCGTTCGCGTGGCTCACGCTGTGGGCATGGACGCGCAGCCCGTACGGGCGCTACCTCGACCACGGCGACAGCGCATTGTCCGCACCGTTCAGCGCGCTTTGCCGCGCGCTGCCGGGCGGCACGCTGTGGTTGCCGGCCGCGTTCGACGCGGCCGGCTGGACGCTGATGATCCTCGCGATGATGCTGCCGACGACGTTGTCGCTGTTCGATGCGTTCGCCCGCGTCGTCGCGAGCCGCCCCGACCAGACGCGCCTGCTCGCGCTCGTCGGCATCGGCTACGTCGCCACGTGGAGCGGTTTCGGCCTCGTCGCGCACGGCCTGCACGGGCTGGTGCTGGCAGGTGTCGCGCGCGTGCCGGCGCTCGCGTGGCGCGGCTGGCTGATCGGCGCGGCCGTCTTCGCGCTCGCGGGCGCGTTCCAGTTCAGCGGACTGAAGACGCACTGTCTCGATCGTTGCCGCACGCCATTCAGTTTCGTGATCAGCCGCTGGCGTGGCCGCACGCCGATGCGTCACGCGTTTGCGCTCGGCGTCAGCCACGGGCTCTTCTGCGTCGGCTGCTGCTGGGCGCTGATGCTGCTGATGTTCGTCGTCGGCGCCGGCAGCCTCGGCTGGATGCTGGCGCTCGCCGCGTTGATGGCACTCGAGAAGAATGCGGCCTGGGGCCAGGCGCTCACCGCGCCGCTTGGCGCCGCGTTGTTCGGTGCGGCCGTGCTGATCGTTGCCAGCCACGCGTGAGGCCGCGATGCGACCGCTTGCCTCCACGTTCGCGCTGCATGTCCGGCCGGGCATGCGCGTCGCCGCGCTGACGTCGATCGCGATGCTCGCGTTCGCGTCGAATTCGCTGCTGTGCCGGCTCGCGCTGCAGGCCGGACGAATCGACGCGGCCAGCTTCGGCAGCCTGCGTCTCGTATCCGGCGCGCTGATGCTCGCGATCGTCGCGCGCGCGGGGGCGCGGCGGCCCGCCCCGCCTGCGGACTGGCCCGCCGCGGCGATGCTGTTCGTGTACGTCGCGTGCTTCTCGTTTGCGTATCTGACCGTCAGCGCGGCCACCGGCGCGCTGATCCTGTTCGGCGCGGTGCAACTGACGATGTTTGCGGCGGGATGGCACGCCGGCGAACGGTTTGCCGCGACCGGCTGGGCCGGGTTCGGCGCGGCGCTCGGCGGACTGGTGTATCTCGTGTCGCCCGGGCTCGCCGCGCCCACGCCGCGCGGCGCCGCGCTGATGACGGCCGCGGGCATCGCGTGGGGAATCTATTCGATACGCGGCCGTCGGCCCGTCGATCCGGTCGCGGCGACCGCAGGCAATTTCCTGCGCGCCGCGCCGCTGGCGCTCGCGCTGAGCGTCGCGCTCGCCGCCCGCTTTCACGTCACGCCGGCCGGCGCCGTACTCGCCGTGCTTTCCGGCGCGCTGACCTCGGGCCTCGGCTACGTGCTCTGGTACGCCGCGCTGCGGCACCTCACGGCGATGCGCGCCGCGGCGGTCCAGCTCTCCGTTCCCCCCATCGCTGCATGCGGCGCCGTGCTGTTCCTGTCGGAACAGCCGACCTGGCGGCTCGCACTCGCATCGGCCGCGATCCTCGGCGGTGTCGCGACCGTGCTCGCGACCCGGGCGCGCCAGGCGGGCAGCCGCCTCTGATGCGCATCGGGCGCAACGCGCTCGCGCCCGCTCCGACGAATCAGGCAGCCAAAATGCAAAACCCGCACACGGACACCGTGCGCGGGTTTCGGAAGAGACGGCAAGCGCCGGGCGCCCTTGCGGGCGCTGCCAGGCTTAGTGGCCGAAGTACACCGACGAACGGTCGGCGGCGGTCGGCACGAGCACGCGCTGACCCGACTGCGACGTCCCGACAGGGTTCGAGCCGTAGCCCGTTGCATCGGCTTGCGCGCCGGTGTTCTGTGCGGCGGCGATCTTTGCCTGCGCGGCCTGGATGTTTTCCGGGTAATTGATCCAGTCGTTCGGGTTGTAACCGGCCTTTTCGAGCTGGACCAGCTCGGCGCGCACTTGCGCGCGCGTCAGCGGCTGCTGGCTCTGGGCGAACGAAACGACCGGTGCGGCCACCAGGGCGGCCAGTGCAACTGCCTTGATCAGCGATTTCATGATGCGTTACCTCCAGGATTGTTTTGTCAGGCGCTTCGGACTCGGGGTCGTTGCGCATGAGTAGAAGTCTAGGAGGCGGCCCTATCAGGGTAAATACTTAAATTACGAATTCACTGTTGACGGAAAACATACAATCGTCGCGGAATTCACTGAATCGTCAGACGATTATCGGCGTTCGCGCACCGAATGCCGCGATACGGTACCCGGCGTGCCCCGCCGGGCATCAGCGTCCCGACGACGCCATCAGTCGGTCGAACAGCAGCGCCTTGAGGCGAATCAGGTCGTCGGCGCCGGTCTCGCCGAACGCCGCATGATGCAGCGTCAGCGCGGGCGCCGCCGGGTCGGCATGGACGGCCCGCACCGTGCCGTCGAGCGCCAGCAGCTCGACCCGGCCGCCCGTCGCGTACGGCAGCAGCACGCGCAAGGGCTCGCCGATGGCGGCAATCGGCCGGTCGACGGCAATCGACAGCCCGCTCACGCTGATGTCGTGCACCATCCCGATGCCTTCCGCGCCCTCCGCTCCGCCTGCGCAGCAGGCGGCGATCCGCACCGGCACGCGCGGCTCCGCGCGTGTGCGCAGGCGGTCGACGAAACCCGGCGGCGACAGGACCAGAAACCGCGCGCCGCCTGCCTCGTGCACCGATTCCACCGTCGCACCGAAACGCGACACCGCGGCGCGGCCGATGGCCACCGCCTCGATGTCGTCGCCGCTCGCGAAGTCGAACGCGGCCGCCGGCTGCGGCTCGACGAACAGCGCACCCGAGGCGGCAATGCCGATCAGCCGGTAGCGCTGCAGCCCGCGGGTCGTGCCGACCCGGCGGCGGAAGCCGATCGCGGCGCCCGCCGACAACCCCATTCGCGCGGCATGCGGCACCGCGTCGGGCACGCGCGGCGCGGTTTCGGTTTCGGCTACGGCTTCGGTGTCGTCGCGCCGGCGTACCGGCCGGAAATGGTCGAACAGGAATGCATGCTGCGCGGCATCGCGCAGCGTCGTGCCCGCCGGCAGCAGCGCGGCGCCGTCGGCATCGTAGAGATCGAAGGCGAACGGGACACCGGCGGCGAGATCGTCGCGCGCGAGTGCGACGTAGTCGGAAGATAGCCTCATCGGAGAGGCGCGGAGCGACCGCGCGAGCTGTCGTGACACCATGATTACGGCAGCCGCGCGCGAAATCTGAACGGCTCCGTTACTGCGACGCGCCGCTCGCGTCGGGAGCAGCCGGCACGGGCGGCTGGGCCGGCGCAGCCGAAGGAGCGGCGGCCGGCGCAGCACCGGGGCCCGAACCGCCCCCGCCTGGCATGCTCGCACCCGCTGGCGGCTGAGCGGGCTGCGGTTGCGAAGCGCCGGCCGACAGCGCGGCAGCCGACGCGGCCACTTCGGACGCCGGTACCCATTCCTCGACGATGCCACCCGATGCCGCTTCCGGCGCGGAGGCGGCCGAGGCGGTCGATTCCGTGCCGGTGTCAGCCTCGGGCGCGCGCTCCACCCGCTGCGTCCTGACCGGCGCGGGCGCCTTTTCAGGCTTGGGCGGGAACCATGTGTCGAACAGGTCCGTCACGCGCTCGCGCAGCGACGCGAACCAGCCAGGCGACGGCTCGGTATCGAATTTCGCCTTCGTGTCGACGATCCGGGCGCGCTGCGCACGCTGGAAGAAATCGCCGACGATCGGCAGCGCGCTGTGCGCGCCCTGCCCCCAGTAATCGCTGCGCAACGTCACGCGGCCGTCGTCGAAACCGACCCACGCGCCGGCAACGAGGCCGGGCTGCATCAGGATGAACCAGCCGTCCGCGTTGTCCTGCGTCGTGCCCGTCTTGCCGGCCACGTCGCCGCGGATCCCGAAGCGCGTGCGGATGCTGCCGCCCGTGCCCCGCGTCACGACGTCGCGCATCACGCTGAGCAGCGTCTTGTCGGTTTCGGCGTCGAGCGCGCGCTCGGGCGGCGCCGGCGCGTATTCGGCGAGCACGTCGCCCTGGCGGTTCTCGATGCGCGTGACCATCTGCGGCTCGACGTACAGCCCGCCGTTCGCGATCGTCGCGTACGACGCGACCATTTCCTTCAGCGTGACGGGGCTCGTGCCGAGCGCGAGCGACGGCACGCGTTCGAGCGGGCTTTCGCGCACCCCCATGTCGCGCGCCAGCCGCGCGACGGCACCCGGCCCGACCTTCTCCATCACCTGCGCGGTGATCCGGTTGCGCGACAGCGCAACCGCGTCGCGCAGCGTCATCGGCTTGCCCGACGGCGGCACGTCGTCGTTCGGCCGCCAGATCTCGCCGCCCTTCAACGGGATCTCGACCGGCTGGTCGATGAACGTGTCGTCCGGCTTCATTCCGCTCGCGAACGCGGCGCCATAGACGAACGGCTTGAACGTCGAGCCCGGCTGGCGCCGCGCCTGCGCGACGTGGTCGAACGGCTCGCTGGTGAAGTCGCGGCTGCCGACCCACGCGCGGATCTGCCCGTTGCGCGGGTCGATCGCGAGGAAACCGGCCTGCACGTCGGTCTTGGTCTTGCACAGCGCACGCATGAAACCGCGGTCGGCCGCGAGCAGCTTCATCGCGGCCGCGTCGTCCTTGCCGGCGTCCTGCGCGACCTTGTACTCGGGCGACTCGCGCATGAAGGTGCGGAATACCTCGTTGTCGGTGCCACAGCCGTCGCGGCCGCTCCACGCGTTGTTCGCGATGCCCTGCAACTGGTTGCCCTGCAGCGTGAGCGCCTGCGTCGCCATCTGCTGCAGCCGCGAGTCGATCGTCGTGCGCACGATCAGCCCGTCCGCGTAGATGTTGTAGTCGTTGCGGTCGGCCCACGCGATCAGCCATTTGCGAAGTTGCTGCGCGAAATGCGGTGCCGGCCCGGGCGGCTCCTTCTGGCGCTCGAAATCGATCCGCAACGGCCGGCGCTGCAATTGCGCGAACTGCGCGGGCGACAGCTTGCCGTACTTCACCATCTGGCCGAGCACCGTATTGCGCCGCTGCAGCGCGCGCTCGGGGTTCAGCACCGGGTTGTAGTAGCTGTTCCCCTTCAGCATCCCGACGAGCGTCGCGCTGTCGAGCACATCGAGCTCGTCGGCGGACTTGTCGAAATAGGTGCGCGCGGCCATTTCGACACCGTACGCGTTGTACAGGAATGGCACCGTGTTCAGGTAGGTCTCGAGGATCTGGTCCTTGCTGTAGACGGCCTCGATCTTCAGCGCGGTGATCGCCTCCTTCACCTTGCGCGTGAGCGTCGGCGCGCGGCCGATTTCGTCCGGATAGAGGTTGCGCGCGAGCTGCTGCGTGATCGTCGAGCCGCCCTGGCGGCTGCCCGAGAACGTATGGAGCGCGGCCGATGCCGTGCGCTTCCAGTCGAGGCCGTGGTGCTCGTAGAAGCGGTGATCCTCGGTCGCGATCAGTGCGTCGACCATGTGCGGCGAGATCTGCTTGAGCGGCACCCATTCCCGGTTCGACGGCTTGAATTCGGCCAGCAGCTTGCCGTCGGCGGACAGCACCTGCGCGGGCTGGTCGACACGCGCCTTGCGGATGTCGCCGATGCCCGGCGTAAACGGGATGAGCGCGACCACGTACACCACGAACAGCGCCGGCACGGCGGCGCCCGCGAGCAGCACGCCGCGGCGCGTCGGATGACGCAGGTGGCGCCACGCAACGGCGGCGAGAGGCTTGACCCGCGCGACGGCGGCAGCCGCGACGGGTTGGGCGCGCGCGACCCATCTGGCACAGAAGTCACGCACTGACGACACGTTTCGGCGATTCACGCGGGTGGAGCTCGGCTGAAAAGGGTGCATCGTACCAAACTCGCGCGGCCCACCGAACCGCGACGGCGTCGCGCCCGCCTGCACGGGCGGCCGGGCGCCGGTTCGCACGCAAAAAAGGCGCGCGCTCCCTGACGGGAACGACGCGCCAAGCCTGGTACGACAAACGGGAAGCCGCGCAACGCGCGGCCGATCGGCGCGGCGACTCAGCGCACGAGAAAACCGTAGGTCAGCGGATCGCGCTCGTCGACGATCCAGTTCGCGAACCCGCAGATATGCGCGCTGCCTTCCACTTCCGGAATCACGGCCGGCATGCCGCCGACCGTCGTTTCGCGCAGTACGCGCCCCTTGAAGACCGTGCCGACGATCGATTCGTTGACGAGCGTGTCGCCGGCCGCGAGCAACCCGCGCTGGTAGAGCTGCGCGACCCGGCCGCCGGTACCGGAGCCCGTCGGCGAGCGGTCGACCTCGCGATCCGCGAACACGCAGCAGTTCGCCTGCGTCGAGCCCGGATGGCGCGGCGCGTTCGCGATGATCGTGCCGTAGATGTGGTTGATTTCCGGAATCTCCGGATGCACGACCGGGTATTTCGCGTTCGCGGCGGCCTTCACTTCCGCGCCGAAGCGGATCAGCCTTTCCACTGCCGCTTCGCGCACCGGCAGGTCGAACGGCGCGCCGTCGACGTAGAAATAGAACGCGCCGCCGTACGCGATGTCGCCGGTCACGGTGCCGAACGACGGCGTCTCGACCGACACGTCGCGTTGCCAGATGAACGACGGCACGTTGACGAAGCGCACCGGCCCCGCATGCTCGCCGTCCCACTTCACGAAAGCCTCGATGAAGCCGCACGGCGCGTCGATGCCGACCCGCGTTTCCGGCACCGTGCGCTGCACCCAGCCGAGCTCGACGGCGGCGGTCGACAGCGCGATCACGCCGTGTCCGCAATGGTCGCTGTAGCCTTCGTTGTGCACGAAGATCACGCCGAAATCGGCATTCGGCGACACCGGCTCGGTGAGGTAGCCGCCGTACATGTCGGCGTGGCCGCGCGGTTCGAACATCAGCGCGCGGCGGATCTCGTCGGCGTTCTCCTTGAGCCACGCGCGGCGCTGGACGATCGTGTCGCCCGGCAGTCTCGGCAGCCCGCTCGTGACGATGCGGAACGCTTCGCCGCCCGTATGCACTTCGACGGTGGAAAGGGATCGGGAAATTTTCATGGTCGATCGGATGCGTGGAAACGAAGGACGGCGGTCGCGCCGCCGTCCGGTGACAGGCTTGTGCGGCGCTTGGTGCGTCGCTTATTTCGCGTACGGTTCCGGCAGGCCGTTGCGGATCACGTAGACGGTCGTCGGCGCGCCCTTCAGGTCGCCGTTCGCGTCGAACGAATAGGTGCCCGCGACGCCCGCGTAGTTCGACTTCGCGAGCTGCGCGATCAGCTTCGCCTTGTCGGTGGTCGTACCGGCCTTGACCATCGCGTCGGCGAGCAGCTTCATCCCGTCGTAGTAGTTCACGCCGTAGACCTGCGTATCGGTGTGATACGTGTCGTGGTACTTCTTCAGGAATTCGCGGCCGGCCGCCGTCTTCTCGAGCGCGACGCCGCCCTGCGCGCAGTAGACGATCGATGCCGCGTCGCCCGCGACCTTGCCCATGTCGGCCGAGCAGATGCCGTCGCCGCCGAGCAGCTTCGCGCGCAGGCCGCGCTGCTTCATCTGCTTGGCCATCGGCGCACCCTGCGCCGCATAGCCGCCGAGGAAGATCACGTCGGGGTTGCTGGCCTTGATCTTGGTGAGGATGCCGAGGAAATCGGTGGCCGACGAGTTCGTGAATTCCTGGTCGACGATCCTGATCCCGTTCGCCTTCGCGACGTTCATGAACTGTTCGGCGACGCCCTGCCCGTACGCGGTGCGATCGTCGATCACGGCGGCGGTTTTCGCGTTCAGCGTCTTCGCGGCGAACGTGGCCATCGTGCCGCCGAGCTGCTCGTCGCTCGCGCCGATCCGGAAGATGTTCTTGAAGCCCTGCTTGGTCAGCG
Source organism: Burkholderia sp. 22088 (assembly GCF_052045915.1). NCBI lineage: Bacteria > Pseudomonadati > Pseudomonadota > Betaproteobacteria > Burkholderiales > Burkholderiaceae > Burkholderia > Burkholderia sp. 22088. The sequence continues at coordinate 298,702 of NZ_JBQEPY010000005.1, read as the reverse complement.
CCGGGTTCGATGCGACCGGCAGCATCGGCACGCCGGCATTCGAGTACACGCGCGATGCGGGAATCGCGACGCCCGAGTTGTACGGGCCGAGCACCGCGACGACGCCCTTGTCGACGAGGTTCTGCGCCACCTGCACGCCCGCTTTCGGGTCGGCCTGGTCGTCGTCGGAAACCAGTTTGAACGTGACGGTCTTGCCGGCGACCTTGATGCCGGCCTTGTTGAGTTCGTCGACGGCCAGGCGCGCGCCGTTTTCATTGTCCTTGCCGTTCGCGGCCTGCGGGCCGGTCAGCGGCGCCGAATGGCCGATCATCACGACTTCCTGCGCGTGCGCGGAAGTCAGCGCGCCGGCGGCAATGGCCACCGAAAGCGCGGTAACGAGGTGTCGCATGATGTCTCCTGATTGGTTTTGTGTGAAACCAATGTAGGACACGCGTGGTCACCGCGCAAGCAATTTCAAAATAAAGTGTTCGATTCTGGTCATTTTTCAGACCAGAACGATTTCGACGCGGTCACTTCGGCGCGATGTCGCGCCGCACGCGGCGGATGTGCTGCTCGACATAGAACGCCGCCGCATCGGCGTCGCCCGACACGATCGCCTCGTAGATCAGCCGATGCTCGGACACGTAGAGCCGGATCCGGCCGGCGTCGTAGATGCCGTCGTCCTTCAGCCGCTTCCACAGCGGCTGGTCCATCGTCTTCGCGACTTCGTCCGCGATCTTCACGATCAGCGCGTCGCCGGTCATCAACGCGAGTTGCCGGTGGAACAACCGGTCGCTCTCGTTCCACAGCGCCCGCTGATGTGGATCGTCGACATCGGTAATGGTTTCCATCTGGGCCAGGTAGCGTTCGGCGCCGGGGTCGGCCCGGCCGTGCGCGGCCGCGAGGCGCGCGATCGCCGGCTCGAGGATCAACCGCACGTCGAGCGTCGACGTCGGGCTGAAATCGGCTTCTGACGCCTCGTGCGTGTCGCCGCGCTGCGCGAGCACGTCGAGCGGCGCCGCGACCACGTAGGTGCCCGAATTGCGCTTCGTAAACACGAGCCCTTCGTTCTGCAGCGCGCCGAGCGCTTCGCGCACGGCCGGCCGGCCGACCTGGAACAGCCCCGCGAGCTCGCGCTCGGACGGCAGCCGCGACTCGGCGGCGTAGCGCCCCGCGCGAATCTCGTCGCGGATCTTCTCGGCCACCTGCTCGTAGATCTGCAGCGGCTTGAATCCGCCTTCGAGTGAGTCGGGACGCGCGGACATCATCGTGTAGCTCCTGCCCGGTCGCGGGCGTGAATCTGGAATGGGTTCGCACTATACCGGAGCGCGCCGGCATCGAGGCCATGGCGGCTCTTCTGGACAGATATTAGAACCAAAACCGGCAAGGCGCTTTATTTTCTGGGTTGCAGACGGGCCAGCAAGTGGTATAGATTCGATCCACACTGCCCTGTGTCACGGTACCCGGCAGATTTGTGGCGGGCGCGGCACGCGCCCGTCGTCCACGCTCACCGACGCATGCGACGTACACGATGACCACGCTTTCCCCGATTCCCGTTTTCGATGCGGCCGACACGGCCGCGCTGCTCGACTACCCGGCGCTGCTCGCCACGCTCAGGCAGGCCGTCGCCGACTATGCGGCGGGCGAAATCGTCAGCCCCGAGCGCCTGGTCGTGCCGCTGCAGGCCGGCGGCGTGATGCTGTCGATGCCGTCGAGCGCGCGTGACCTCGCGACCCACAAGCTCGTGAACGTGTGCCCGGGCAACGGCGCGCGCGGGCTGCCGACGATCCTCGGCCAGGTGACCGCGTACGACGCGACCACCGGCGAAATGCGCTTCGCGCTCGACGGCCCGACGGTCACCGGACGCCGCACGGCGGCCATCACCGCGCTCGGCATCCAGGCGCTGCACGGCGCCGCGCCGCGCGACATCCTGTTGATCGGCACCGGCAAGCAGGCGGCCAATCACGCGGAAGCGCTCGCGGCGATCTTTCCCGACGCGCGCCTGCACGTGCGCGGCAATCGCGCCGACAGCGCGGCGGCATTCTGCGCCGCGCACCGCGCGCACGCGCCGCATCTCGCACCGCTCGACGGCGACGCGGTTCCCGATGCGATCGACGTCGTCGTGACGCTGACGACGAGCCGCACGCCCGTCTACCGCGAAGCCGCGCGCGAAGGCCGGCTCGTGGTCGGCGTCGGCGCGTTCACCGCGGATGCCGCGGAAATCGACTCGAACACCGTGCGTGCCAGCCGGCTGGTCGTCGACGATCCGGCCGGCGCCCGCCACGAAGCCGGCGACCTGATCGTCGCGCAGGTCGACTGGCAGCAGGTCGCGTCGCTCGCCGACGTGCTGGGCGGCGCATTCGACCGCACCGGGCCGCTGCTGTTCAAGAGCGTCGGCTGTGCGGCGTGGGATCTGGCCGCGTGCCGAACCGCGCGCGATGCGCTGGACGCGCGCCGGGCCGGCTGATCCGGCAGCACGACCCGCCTGCCCCACAGGCGGCACGTCACACCGGGGCCGCTCCGGCGGTTTCCCGTACGCGTTGTAGGAATCGCCCTACAACGCGTCGCCGCGGCCTACATCAACTTCCAATTCGGCCGATTTCATTTTCGGCGGCGCAACACGATACTGCCGGCATGAATGCCAGCCAGTTGCCCGCCGCGCTCCGGGTGTTTCTCGTCGATCACGCCGTCGCCGTCCGACAGCGGATCGCGCTGCTCGTCGGCGCGATCCGCGGTGTCGCCGTCGTGGGCGAGGCGGAAGACGGCCAGGACGCGTGGACGCACATCCGCAGCAGCCAGGCGGATGTCGTGATCGTCGACCTGCGGCTGGCGGACGGCAGCGGCCTCGACCTGATCGGGACGCTGTCGAAGGCCGCGCCGCGCATCGTCACGATCGTGCTGACGAATCACTCGGCGCCGGCATTCAGAGAGGCATGCGCGTCGGCCGGAGCCGACTACTTCTTCGACAAGACCGTCGAATTCGACGCCGCATGCCGCGTCATCGAATCCCTGGTGCACGCTCGCGTGCACCGCCCCTGACGAGCCGGAGTGACTCATGTCCACAGCCACCGCCTGCGCCGCCGACGTATCCATCACGCCCCGGCCGACGATTCCGCTTCGCGCGGTCACGCGTGCCGACGCCGCCAAGCATCCCGCCGCGCGCTGCTCGGCGTGCGCGATGCGCTCGATGTGCCTGCCGCCGCAACTGACGGCCGCCGAATACGGCCGCCTCGACGCGATCATCTGCACGACCCGGCAGGTGCGCCAGGGCGACGCGCTGTTCCGCACCGACGATCCGTTCCAGAGCATCTACGCGGTGCGCGCGGGTTCGTTCAAGACGGTGATGATGCATCGCGACGGCCGCGAGCACGTGACGGGCTTCCAGATTGCCGGTGAAACGCTCGGGATGGACGGCATCGGCAGCGGCCAGCACTGCTGCGACGCGATCGCGCTCGAAGACAGCGTCGTGTGCATCATCCCGTTCGGCGCGCTCGAAGCGGCGTGCCGCGAGATCAAGCCGATGCAGCACTTCCTCTACCAGATGCTGAGCAGCGAGATCGTCCGCGAATCGAGCCAGATGCTGCTGCTCGGCACGATGTCGGCCGAACAGCGCGTCGCGCAATTCCTGCTGAACCTGTCGTCGCGCTTCGAGGCACGCGGCTATTCGGCGACGGAATTCAACCTGCGGATGACGCGCGAGGAAATCGGCTGCTATCTCGGGATGAAGCTCGAAACCGTCAGCCGGATGTTCTCGCGGTTCCATCGCGAAGCGCTGGTCGAAACGCGCGGCAAGCGCGTGCGCATCATCGACTCGCAAGCGCTCGCCCGGGTCTGACCGGGCGCGCCGGCGCCCGGCCGCCGGCGCGGCATCGCGTGCGATGCCTCATTGCGCCGCGCTGCCTGCCGCCGCATCGCGCAGCCCCACCCTTGCACCGCCCGCCTGGCATGCGATCAGCGCCTGTTCGGCCTGCATGAACGCGCGGCGCAGCGTGTCGTCCATGTCGTCGCCGACACACGCCGGCAGCAGCCAGAGCGACGTGTCGCGCATCACGAGGTCGAGCCGCACGTCGTACCGGCGCGCGCCATCGGCGGCGGCGCGCGATTCGATGGCGAGGTGGCAGCCGTCGATCAGCGCGCGGAAGCGCTCGAGCCGCACCAGCAGCGCGCCGGCTTCGGCTTCGATCGCGGCGGTACCCGCGAATCCATGGCAGGCGATCTGCATGCCCACGCCCATGTCGTGTCTCCTGACGGGGCCGCCCGCTCGTCGACCGCCTTGCATATGCCGCCCGCATCGACATGCGGCGGCACGTGTTGCCCGTGGCACGGCGCGATTTCTTCGATCGCTGCCCGGCCGATAGTCTGCCCGCGCCTTCGTCGGCGCGGGATCGTTCATACGTTGAAGGTCTGAGACGCCTTCATCTCGATCCATGTCATGCCTGCCCGCAGCCCTTCGATCATCGCCTCACGCTCGGTCGGATACGCATGGCTGTGCTCGAACGTATGGTGAAAGCGCGCGGCGCCGGCGCCATGCTCGACCGACACGCGGCAGCGGAATTCGCCCGATTCGCACGGGCGCGTCTCGACTTCGACGGACCAGTCGCGTTCGTGAATGTTGCCCTGCAGTGTCATGCACCCTCCTGCTGTATCCGTCTCAGAGCCGGAAGTGGCCGCTGTGCAGCAGCACCGGCCGGCCGCCGATTTCCTCGAGCATGCGTCGCGCCATCGCCTCGATCGCCGACCGGTGCGCTTCGAATGCGGCCAGCAGGTCGCGTTCGAGCAGCGACGGCGCGCCGAAATGATCTTCCAGCGCCTCGGCCGTGACCGCGCACTGCACGCAACGTCCGTCGACCAGCGCCGAAAACGCCACGACCAGGTCGCGTGCGCAATATTCGGGCGGTTCCGGCGGGAAGGCAATCTGCATCTGTCCGCCTGTCATCGTCGTGATGGCTCCATGACAAGAGCATAGTGGCGCGCGCGCCTCCACGCTTGACCCACGTCAACGGGTTCGCTGCGCTGCACGATGGACGGCGCGGCAGCGTGCCGGCCGCGACTGCGCGACGCCCCCTCGCTCGCTTTCAACCCGCCTTCAACCCACGTTCAACCCGCGTCGGGCTCGATCGTCGCACCGCGTTCCGCGAGCAGTTCGCGCAGCACGCTGCGGTGGCAATGGCGTTCGTCGTCGCAATAGCAGCCGATCGAGAACGCGGTGGTCGCCGACAGCGCCGCCAGCAGGTCGAGCACCTTCGGCGCGTCGCCATGCGCCATCTCCGCGCGGAAGTGACGCCGGAACGCGTTCCATTCGGCGTCCGTTTCGGCGGCCTGCGCCTGCGCGACGAGTTCCGGGCTCGGCGACAACGTCGGCAGCCATACATCATAGTAGTTGCGCGACGCGAATTCCGCCTTCGGCACGCCGCGCGGCGGCCGCCGCACCGTGCCGATCCGCAGGCCCTCGCCGGCCGCGCGCGGCGTGCCGAGCTGGATGATCCGGATGCCCATGTCGCTCCTTTTCGTGTTGCGTCCGATTGCGTGATCGTACCGCCGCGCCTGCGCCCCCGTCAGCCGGGTGGCGGACATTGCGGCCGCACAAAGAAAAACCGGCTGCCCCCTTGCGGGAGACAGCCGGTTCGGCCAGCCGCGTTGCGCGCCGGGGCGCGCCGCGATCAGACGCCGCTCTTCAGCACCTTGCCGATCGCATCGGCGACGATGGCGACGTTCGAGTCGTTCAGTCCCGCGACGCACATCCGGCCCGAACGCAGGATGTACACGCCGTGCACTTCGCGCAGCGCGTCGACCTGCGATTCGGTCAGGCCCGTGTACGTGAACATGCCGCGCTGCTTCACGTAGCGCGTCAGTGCCTCGCCGCTGACGTGGTCGCGCAGGCCGTCATGGATCGACTGGCGCATCCGCGCGATGCGGCGGCACATCGCCGCCAGTTCCTCTTCCCACTGCTTGCGCAGTGCCGGCGTGCCGAGCACGGTGGCCACGACCTTCGCGCCGTAGGTCTGCGGGTTGCTGTAGTTCGAGCGCACGGCACCGGCCAGCTGGCCGAGCACGCGGTCGGCCGCGGCGGCATCCTCGCAGACGACGCTCAGGCCGCCCACGCGTTCGCCGTACAGCGAGAAGTTCTTCGAGAACGAGTTCGCGACCAGCGCCGGCACGCCGCGGCGGGCCAGTTCGCGCACCGCGAACGCGTCCGCGTCGAGGCCCGCGCCGAAGCCCTGGTAGGCCATGTCGACGAACGGCAGCAGCCCGCGCGCCTCGATCACGTCGATCAGCTTCTCCCACTGGCCTTCGTCGAGGTCGACGCCGGTCGGGTTATGGCAGCACGCGTGCAGCAGCACGATGCTGCGCGCCGGCAGCGCGTCGATCGCCGCGAGCATCGCGTCGAACTTCAGGCCGCCCGTCGCCTCGTCGTAGTACGGATACGTGTTCACCGTGAAGCCGGCGCGCTCGAAGATGAAGCGGTGGTTTTCCCAGCTCGGATCGCTGAGCCACACCTGCGAATCCGGGAAATAGCGCTTCAGGAAATCGGCGCCCACCTTCAGTGCGCCGGAGCCGCCGAGCGTCTGCAGCGTCGCGATGCGGCCGGCCGCGCGGGCCGGGTGATCGGCGCCGAACACGAGCGCCTGCACGGCATCGCGATACGCGGCGAGGCCGACCATCGGCAGGTACGGCTTCGCGCCGAGGTCGCGCTGCAGCGCGGTTTCGGCTTCGCGCACGGCGCCCATCACCGGAATCCGGCCTTCGGCGTCGAAGTAGATGCCGATGCTCAGGTTGACCTTCTGGTCGCGCGGATCTTTCTGGAAGTTCTCGTTGAGCGTCAGGATCGGGTCGCCCGGGTACGCGTCGATGTGTTCGAACATGGCTTGAGTCTGTCTCGTTTGGAAGAATGATCGGGCCGGCCTGCGTCAGCGTGCGGATGCGCCGTCGTGCACCGCATAGCCTGCATTCTTCTGACGGAAGCGATACCCGACCGCGAGCACCGCGAGCCATACCGGGATCAGGTACACCGACAGGCGGAGATCCGGCGTCAGGTACATCACGACGAGAATGCCGGCCATGAATGCCAGGCACAGGTAATTCGTGAAAGGATAGCCCAGACTGCGGAAGGAAGTCTCCTCCCGGGCCGCACGCTTCGCCTGGCGGAACTTCAGGTGGATCAGCGTGATCATCGCCCAGTTGATGATCAGCGCCGACACGACGAGGCCCATCAGCACCTCGAACGCCTTGCCCGGCATGAAGTAGTTGACCAGCACGCACACACCGGTCGCGAGCGCCGACGCGCCGAGCGCGGCGAGCGGAATGCCGCGCCTGTTCACCGAGCACAGCACCTTCGGCGCATTGCCCTGCTGCGCGAGGCCGAACAGCATCCGGCTGTTGCTGTACACGCCGCTGTTGTAGACCGACAGTGCGGCCGTCAGCACGACCACGTTCAGCACGTTGGCCACCAGGTTGCTGCTCAGCGCGCGGAAGATCAGGACGAACGGGCTGCCGCCGGTGACGACCTTTTCCCACGGATACAGCGACAGCAGTACGGCGAGCGCGCCGATGTAGAAAATCAGGATCCGGTAGATCACCTGGTTGGTCGCGCGCGGAATGCTGCGCTTCGGATCGTCGGCCTCGGCCGCGGTGATGCCGATCAACTCCAGCCCGCCGAACGAGAACATGATGGCGGCCATCGACATCACGAGCCCCGACACGCCGTTCGGGAAGAAGCCGCCGTGCTGCCACAGGTTCCGGACGCTCGCCTCCGGGCCTGCATGGCCGCTCGCGAGCAGCCAGCCGCCGAAGCCGATCATGCCGACGATCGCGGCGACCTTGATGATCGAGAACCAGAATTCCGTCTCGCCGTACGACTTGACGCTCGCCAGGTTGAGCAGGTTGATCGCGACGAAGAACACCAGCGCCGACACCCAGGTCGGCACGCCGGGCCACCAGTACTGCACGTAGATCCCGACGGCCGACAGCTCGGCCATGCTGACGAGGATGTACAGCACCCAGTAGTTCCAGCCCGACAGGAAGCCGGTGAAGTGGCCGACGTACTTGTTGGCGAAGTAGCTGAACGAGCCGGCGACGGGCTCGTCGACGACCATCTCGCCGAGCTGGCGCATGATGAAGAACGCGACGATGCCGGCCACCGCGTAACCGAGCAGCACGGACGGGCCCGCCATCTTGATCGTCTGCGCGATACCGAGGAACAGCCCCGTGCCGAGCGCGCCGCCGAGCGCAATCAGCTGGATGTGCCGGTTCTTCAGCCCGCGCTTCAGGCCGTCGCTCTCGTTTCCAGAAACCATGTCTTCTCCACTCTGTCCGCCTCCGCCTGAAGCGGGGTGCGGCGCGCCTCGGTGTGCCGGGCGCTGTTTTGCTATGCCGGGGCCGTTCGTGGAGCCGCCGGGTTGGGGACTGCAATCTTCGCGTGGCGGCGCCCGATTCGCGTCGGCGTCCCCGCCAGACCGGCCGCCGACCGTCGCCGCGCCCGCCTTGCTGCGATCGCACACGAAAATCCGGCGTCAGTTTAGCGTCGCGACGGCGAAATCGGGTTTCGTAACCCGTTCATGCAAACCCTACATTATGAGATAAGATTGCACCCAGGAGACGGATGAGGAAATAAAAATGCATGAACCGGTTCTGGATCGCCTCGATCGCCACTTGCTCGCGATCCTGCAGGAGAACGGCCGCGCGTCGAACCTCGATCTGGCGAAGGCGGTCGGCCTGTCGCCCGCGCAGACACTGCGCCGCCACCGGCGGCTGGAGGAAATCGGCGCGATCCGCCGCTACGAAACCCGGCTGTGCCCCGACACGCTCGGTTTTGGCGTCACCGCCTTCGTGCACGTGACGATGGAGCGCGGACATATCCGCGACCTGTCGAAGTTCCAGAAACTGGTGTCGGATCTCGCGCAGATCCAGGAGTGTTTTTCAGTGACGGGCGATATCGACTACGTGCTGAAGGTCGTCGCGCGCGACCTGAAGGGGCTGTCCACGTTCCTGCTCGAGACGCTGATGCGCATTCCCGGCGTGAGCGGCGTGCATTCGAGCGTGTGCCTCGACGAGATCAAGTGCACGAGCGCGATGCCGGTGGAAGGCTGAAGCACCGGCCCGCTTACCTCACCGCCTCGAACGCACTGATCAGCAACGCCCCCGTCGCGATCACCAGGCAACCGGCCGCCCGGCGCGGCGTCAGCCGCTCGCCGAGATATACGCGAGCGATCAGCGCCGCGAACACCACGCTCGTTTCCCGCAGCGCCGACACCGGCCCCATCGGCGCGCGATCCATCGCCCAGATCACGATGCCGTACGCGAGCGCCGCGAACACGCCGCCGCACGCAGCCTTCGCCGTTTCGCCGACATCCCGCGTCAGCCGTAACGGCCCCGCCCGCAGCCGGTAGTACGCGGCCATCATCGCGCCCGTCAGCACGAACATCCACGCGGTATAGCCGACCGTGTTGCCGCTTTCCCGCACGCCGATTCCGTCGACCACGCTGTAGGCCGCGATCGATACGCCGGTCGCGAACGCGGTCGGCAGGACCTGCATCATCCGGTGCTTCGCGTCGCGCCCGCGCTCCAGGCCGATCGCCAGGATGCCCGCGCAGATCAGCACGAGCCCGCATTGCGCGCCGGCATTCAGGTGCTCGCCCGCAAACACCGCCGCGCCGAGCGTGACGAGCAGCGGCGCGGTGCCGCGCGCGACCGGGTATGCGACGGTCAGGTCGCCGTGCTCGTACGCGCGCACCAGCAGCAGCGTATAGACGACGTGGAGCACGGCCGATGCGACGACGCAGAGCCAGCTCGCGGGCGTAATCGGCGCGGCGGCCGGCAGGAACAGCAGCGCGAACAGCCCGATGGCGATCTGCAGCACGGTGGCCGACCGCAGCCGGTCGCCGCTGCTGCGCACGAGCGCATTCCATGACGCATGCAGGAACGCGGCACACAGAACGGCAAACAGAACGGGGATCGGCACGATGCGTACTCGCTGACGGTCGGCCACGCGAAATCGTCGCCGCAGGGCGTTCATCGTATGAATACGTCATCCGGTTGTCAAAAAACCTGCGCTGCGCAGCGTCCTGCGCCCCCGCGCCGCCACGCCGTTTCGCCTGTCCCGCCCGCCCCGTGCGGCATCCGCGGCAATCGCTCCACCCGCCGCGGAATGTGACGCGAAGGTGGCAGGCGGTCTGCCCCTTTCCGTTCTCTTTCGCCTTGCGCCCCGGCGTAATGAAATCGATACCGCAGCGCAATCGGCGCGAAACCACTCCGTCCCCATATCTTCATACGGGACTGTTTCAATGCGCGTGCTCTCTCACGAGCTCCGCGCCGAACCGACACGGCGACGGGGCCGCTCTCCACCATCGAAGACCTTACCTGGAGTTTCCCGATGTTCCGTCAAGCCTTGCTCGTCACCGCCTGCGCAGCCGCGGCGCTGGCGCTGTTCGCCTGCGGCGGCAGCGACGATCCCACGTCGACGCCTGCCGTGTCGTCGCAGGATGCGCTGCAGACCGCCACGCCGATCAAGCATCTCGTCGTGATCTATGGCGAAAACATCTCGTTCGACCACTACTTCGGCACCTACCCGAACGCGACGAACCCGTCGGGCGAACCGGCGTTCACCGCGAAGGCCGGCACGCCGACGCCGAACGGGCTGACGGGCACGCTGCTCACCGCGAACCCGAACTTCACGAACACGGCCAACGGCACCGACGCGGCGAACCCGTTCCGCCTCGACCGCACGCAGGCCGCGACCGCCGACCAGAACCACGCGTACACGGCCGAACAGCAGGCCGAGGACAACGGCCTCGCCGACCTGTTCCCGAAATACACCGGCAAGGGCTCGTCCGGCGGCGCCGGCGCATTCGGCACGAAGGGCCAGGTGATGGGCTACTTCGACGGCAACACCGTAACCGCGCTGTGGAACTACGCGCAGCGCTTCGCGATGAGCGACAACACGTTCACGACGGTCTATGGGCCGTCGACGCCCGGCGCGCTGAACGTGGTGTCCGGCCAGACCAACGGGATGCAGATCGTCAAGACGTCGAAGCAGCCGTCGACGCTCGCGTCCAGCTCGTACTACATCAATGACGGCGCGGGCGGCCTCACGATGATCAACGACGTCGACCCGGGCTTCGACGTGTGCTCGAGCACGACCGACCAGGCGATGATGACGGGCAAGAACATCGGCGACCTGCTGAACGGCGCGAAGATCACGTGGGGCGGCTTCATGGGCGGCTTCAACCTGTCGACGACGAACGGCAACGGCACGACGGGCTGCGCGCGCAGTACGGTCGCGACCGCCGTGAACGCCGCGACGGCCGACTACATCCCGCACCACAACTGGTTCCAGTACTACGCGTCGACCGCGAACCCGCAGCACACGCGCCCGAGCTCGGTCGCGGCGATCGGCTCGAGCTTCCAGACCGACGGCAAGACCGCCGAACCCGCGAACCACCAGTACGACACGGACGACTTCTTCGCCGCCGTGAAGGCCGGCAACTTCCCGTCGGTCAGCTACCTGAAGGCCCCGGCCGCACAGGATGCGCACGCCGGCTATTCGGATCCGCTCGACGAGCAGGCGTTCGTGACGAAGGTCGTCAACTTCCTGCAGCAGCAGCCGGACTGGCAGAACACGGCCGTGATCGTCACCTATGACGACTCGGACGGCTGGTACGACCACGTGTACACGGCACCGACGCGCGCGTCGTCCGATCCGGTCGACCAGGTCAACGGCAACGGCAAGTGCGGCACGGGCGGCACCACCGGCGTGAACGGCGCGACCGTGAACGGCCGCTGCGGCCCGGGCGTGCGCATTCCGCTGATCGTGATCTCGCCGTACGCGAAGCAGAACTACGTCGACCACACGATGCTCGACCAGTCGTCCGTCGTGCGCTTCATCGAGGACAACTGGCTGGGCGGCCAGCGCATCGGCGGCGGTTCGTTCGATGCGACGGCGGGCGACCTGCGCGCGCTGTTCGACTTCACGTCGAAGCCGAACACGACGCCGCTGTACCTCGACCCGACGCTCGGCACCGCATTGAGCGCGGCACCGGCGATCTGACCGGTATTGCATGACCGCATGGCCGGCGCCTCACGCGCCGGCCGTTTCCGTTTGTTCCGTTCAACGCGCCGCTTCGTGCGGCGCCCGATTCCCGACCGACAGCATGACAGCTCGCCCCGCGTTCCCGTCTCCCGACGCCTCCGGCACCTCCGCGCCGCGCGCCCCTTCCCGCCTTCTGCGCCGCGCGGCATTCGCGATCGGCGCCGCCGTGCTCGGCTACGGCGCGTTCGCGATCGCGTTTCCCGCGCAGGTACCGGCGGCGATCGGCACCGTCGTCGCCGACTGGACGGGGGCGAACCCGCATCCGGTCGTGCTGCAGCGGCCCGCCGCGCAGCCGCTGTCGGCGGTCGCGCAGCTCGGGCGCGCGCTGTTCGCCGACCCGTCGCTGTCCGCGTCGGGCAAGCAGTCGTGCGCGTCGTGCCACAGCCCCGATCACGCGTACGGCCCGCCGAACGCGCTCGACGTGCAGCCGGGCGGCCTCGCGATGACGCAGCAGGGTTATCGCCCGCCGCCGTCATTGATGTACCTGTACCGCCAGCCGAACTTCAGCATCGGCCCCGACGCCGGTGAAAACGACGCCGCTCCGAGCGTCGCGCAACAGGCCGCTTCGGCCGCCGGCGTGGTGAAGGCGCAGAAGGTGGCCGGCACGTCGGCCGCGCCGCAACTCGTGCCGCAGGGCGGGATGTTCTGGGATGGCCGCGCCGATACGCTGCAGCAGCAGGCGTTCGGCCCGCTGCTGAATCCGGTCGAGATGGCGAACGCGAGCATCGACGACGTCGCGCGCAAGCTCGCGCAGTCGTCGCACCGCGCCCAGCTCGAGCAGCTGTTCGGCGCACGCGTGTTCGACAGCCCGCAGCTCGCGGTATCGGAAGCGATGTTCGCGATCGCGCGCTACCAGGTGGAGGATCCGTCGTTCCACCCGTACAGCAGCAAGTACGACCGCTGGCTCGAAGGCCGTGCGCGGCTGACTCGGGCCGAACTGCGCGGGCTGCGGCTGTTCAACGACCCGGACAAGGCGAATTGCGCGGGCTGCCACCTGTCGAAGCCCGGCAAGGACGGATTGCCGCCGATGTTTACCGATTACCAGTACGAGGCGCTCGGTGTGCCGCGTAACCAGCAGCTCGCGCAGAACCGCAACCCGGCGTTCCACGATCTCGGCGTGTGCGGGCCGTTCCGCGACGACCTGAAGGACCAGACGCAGTATTGCGGGATGTTCCTCACACCGACACTGCGCAACTCGGCGACGCGCCATGTGTTCTTCCACAACGGCGTGTTCCACACGCTCGACCAGGTGATGGCGTTCTACAACGAGCGCAGCATCTCGCCGCAGAAGTTCTATTCGCGCGGCGCGGACGGCAAGGTCGACGAGTACGACGACATTCCGCCGAAATACCGCGCGAACGTCGACGTGACCGATGCGCCGTTCGATCGCAAGCCGGGCGACAAGCCTGCGATGACGGCGCAGGACATCAGGGATATCGAAGCGTTTCTGGGAACGTTGAACGACGAGCCGGCGCGCTGAGCGGCCGGCTGTCGGATGCCGTGCGCGCCGCGTTCGTCAGCGGCGCGCACGGATGCACAGGAAGGCCGGCGCCAGCGACAGCTCCGCGTGGAGCCGCTCCGATACGGCCTTCATCTCGGGTAGCGGTGTCGGTTCGACGAAACGGTCGAGGCGCCAGCCGGCGTCGGCGAGCGCATTCAGGATGTCGGCGAGCGGCCGGCGCCAGGCCTCGACATAGGGTTTCGGTTCTCCAAAGCCCGACCAATGGAAGCCGAACCGGCTCGTATCGAAGTACGTGCCGTCCCCGCGCGTGCGTTCGTCCATCCAGTCGCGCATCGGATGCGCCATCGAGAACACCAGCGTCGCGCCCGGCCGCGCGACACGTCTGAATTCGCGCAGCGTCGGCGTCAGATCGCGCACGTAGTCGAACGCGAGCGAGCACAGGATCTTGTCGAAAGCGTGGTCGGGCAGCCAGTCGAGCGGCGCCGCGAGATCGCCTTCCGCGACGTCGACCGCGAGCCCCGCGCAACGCGCCTTCGCGAGCGCGACCATCTCGGGCGTGATGTCGAACGCGTGGACGGTCGCACCGTGGCGCGCGAGGTGCTCGCTGCAGATGCCGGGCCCGCAGCCGGCGTCGAGCACCGTCAGGCCGTCGACGTCGCCGAGCAGCGCCATCGTAGCCGGCCGCTCGTAAAGCGCGTTGTGTGCCTTGGTCGGCGCGATGTCCGCGTAGCGTTGCGCGAAGCTCGCGTAAACGCGGCGGGCGGACGGTTCGTTCGGGTCGGTCATGCGGCATCCGTCGGTGGAGACTGGGCAGGCCGATTCTGCCCGATCCGACGGCGGCTGGCGACCTGGCCTCGCGCCGGCGTCAGGACAGGCTGTCGAGCAACCGATACCACGCGACCCCGGCCGCGATATAGAAGCGCTGCAACCCGTGCAACGGGATCGGGCGGATCGGCGTGACCCGGAACGGCAGCGGCAGTTGCGCATCGCCCGACAGATGCGCGGCCAGGTGCTTGCCGAGCGTCGTCGCCATCGCGATGCCGCGGCCGTTGTAGCCGAGCGCGATCGTCACGCCCGGCGCGGGCTCGTGCACGTGCGGCAGGAAATCCGCGGTGATCGCGACGCGCCCCGCCCAGCGGTATTCGAACCGGACGCCCTTCAGTTGCGGATACAGCAGCGTCGTCGCGCGTTCGAGGTGGCGCCAGTCGCTCGGCGCGCGCGGGTCGGCGAACGGGCCGCGGCCGCCCATCAGCAGGCGCCCGGCCGCGTCACGGCGGAAGTACAGCAGCAGACGCCGCGCATCCGATGCAACCTCGCCGCCGACGAGGATGTCGCGGCCGAGCTCCGGCGCGAGCGGTTCCGTCGCGACGATGAAACTGTTCGCGGCGATCACCGACTGACGCAAGCCGGGCCACAGCCCGTCCGTGTAGCCGTTGGTCGCGATCACGACGCGTTCGGCCGACAGCGTCGTGCCGCCGGACGTCGCGATCCGCCAGCGGCCGTCGGTGCGCGTCAGCCCGACGGCGCGGGTCGACCCATGCACGACCGCCCCGCTCGCCTGCGCGGCGCGCACGAGGCCGCGCGTATAACCGAGCGGCTGCACGCTGCCGGCGCGGCGATCGATCCAGCCGCCCGCATACGCGGGCGTGCCGAGCCGACGCGCGATTTCGTCGCGGCCAAGCACGTCGACCGGCGCGCCGCGCGCGGCCCATTGCTGCGCCCGACGTGCGACCGTGTCGAGCATCGCGGCGGTCGGCGCCGGCTGGATCCAGCCGGCGCGACGCGCATCGCAGTCGATTCCGTACCGCGCGATCAGGTCGAACACCGTGTCGGCCGCGCCGCCGACGATGCCGACAAGCTGTTCGCCGGCCTCGTCGCCGAACCGGCGTACCAGTTCGTCGGGGTCGTATTTCAGCCCGGGAATCACCTGCCCGCCGTTGCGGCCCGATGCGCCCCAGCCCGGCTGCGCGCCGTCGATCACGCGGACGTCGACACCGCGTTCGGCCAGATGAAGTGCGGTCGACAGGCCCGTGAAGCCCGCGCCGACGATCGCCACGTCGCACGACACGGACGCGTCGAGCGCGGGCGTATCGGGCGCCGGCGCGGCGGTTGCCGCCCACAGCGAATCCGGCCACTGCGCGTCGGGCCGTCCGGGTGCCGCGTTCGTTGCGCTCATGTTCGATCCGGGTGGTCGGCGCCGTCCGACGCCAGCAGGCGGCGCAGGAATTCCTGCGTGCGGGGATGGGTCGGCTGCGTGAGCACGTCGCGCGCCGGTCCGCTTTCGCAGATCGTGCCGTCGTGCAGGAAGCACACGCGATCGGCCACCTCGCGTGCGAATGCCATTTCGTGCGTGACGACCACCATGGTCATCCCGTCGCGGGCGAGCCCGCGCATCACGCCGAGCACTTCGCCGACGAGCTCGGGGTCGAGCGCCGACGTCGGCTCGTCGAACAGGATCGCCTGCGGCGCCATCGCGAGCGCGCGTGCGATCGCGACGCGCTGCTGCTGGCCGCCCGACAGTTCCGACGGATACGCGTTCATCCGGTGCGAAAGCCCGACCTTGTCGAGCAGCGCACGCGCCTGCTCGCGTGCCTGCGCGGCCGGCATGCGCCGCACGTGCACGGGCCCTTCCATCACGTTCTCGAGCGCCGTGCGGTGCGCGAACAGGTTGAAGCGCTGGAACACCATGCCGACCCGCATCCGCAGTTCGTGGATCCGCTTCGAATGCGCGTCGACCTTCACGCCGTCGATCGTGATCGACCCTTCGTCGTAGGTCTCGAAGCCGTTGATACAGCGCAGCACGGTCGACTTGCCGGAACCGGACGGCCCGATCAGGCACACGACTTCACCCGCCTGCACGTCGAGGCTCACGCCCTTCAGCACCGCGTGCTGCTGAAACCGTTTATGGATGGAATCGATCCGGATCATGCGCCCCTCCTCAGTGCGAGCCGCTTGCCGAGCCGGTTCACGCCGAACATCAGCGGCAGGCCGAGCGCGAGATACAGCAGCGCGACGAGCGTGTAGACGCTCATGTTCTGGAACGTCGACGACGCGATCAGCTGGCCGGCGCGCGTGATCTCGGCGACCGTGATCGTCGACGCGACCGACGAATCCTTCAGCAACATCACCAGCGTGTTGCCGTACGGCGGCAGCGCGATGCGGAACGCCTGCGGCAGCACCACGCGCCGCATGATCATCGGCCCGCGCATGCCGATCGCGTGCGCGGCCTCGATCTGGCCGCGGTCGATCGCCTCGATGCCCGCGCGGAAGTTCTCGGCCTGATACGCCGAATACGCGATGCCGAGACCGAGCACGCCAGCCTGGAATGCCGACAGTTGCACGCCGAGATCAGGCAGCACGAAGTACATGTAAAACAGCTGCACGATGATCGGCAGCCCGCGGATCACGTTGACGATCGTGCTGCCGGCCGTCGAGACGGCACGATTGCGCGACACCTTCAGCAGCGCAAGGATCAGCCCGAGCACCGAGCTGAGCACGAACGCGCATGCGGTGATCTCGATCGTGACCACCGCGCCCTTCAGCAGGATCGGCAGGAAATCGATCGCATTCTGGAAAAACATGAGGCCTCCTATGCGACGGCCGGACGGCCCGCCGCCGGGAATGCCCGCGACGCGCGGGCGATGCCGGTCGGGAATCGAATGCCGACGCTCAGCTCATGTGCCACTTCTGCAGGATCTGCTGCAGCGTGCCGTCGCTCTTCATCTTGCGGATCGCGCCGTTGAGCTGTTCGAGCGTCGCAGTGTCACCCTTGCGCACGATGAAGCACACCTGCCCCTTCACGACGCTCTGGTATTCCGGCACGAGCCGCACCTGGCGATTGACGCCGTGTTCGATCTGGTACGCGACGATCGGCTGGTCGGCGAAGCCGGCCTTGATGCGCCCGAGCGCGACGTCGCGCATGATATCGGCGATCGAATCGTAGGTCCGGACTTCCTTGAAGATGCCCTTCTTGTTGAGCGCATCGACGAACGCCGTGTCGACCTGCGCGCCGACCACCTGGTCCTTGAAATCGTCCATCGACGTATAGCGGCCCGGGTCGTCGGCCTTCACGATCAGGCCTTCGCCGAATGAGTAGACGGTGTCGGAGAAATCGACGACCTGCTGGCGCGCCGGCGTCTTCAGCATCGCGGCCGAGATGATGTCGATCTTCTGCGTGGTGAGCGACGGGATCAGCGCCGAGAACACGGTCTGCTGCACGTCGACGCGAAACCCGGCCGACTTCCCGGCTGCCGTGATCGCATCGACCATCATCCCCTGGATCGAATTGCTCTTGACGTCGAGAAACGTGAACGGCACGCCGGTGGCCGTCGCGCCGACCTTCAGCGTCGGCTCGGCCGCAACGGCACCCGCCGATGCCGTGGAGAGGGCAATACAGGTGGCGAAACCGGCGGCCAGTGCGCCGAACCGCTTGATGAACGGAACCATGGTGACTCCTTCTCGAATAATCCGGGCGCCGGCCGGTCGCTGATCGACACTGCGACGATGACCCGATCTTAAAACGAATCAAAAACATCGCAAATAGATTTTTGCGTATCGATATTCGATACGCTATGATGCGATATCGAATCGATTCCGCTCCTCGCCATGGAAACGTCGCCCGACCAAGCAAACGATCTGCTGTTCAACCAGTCGCTGGAAAAAGGGCTGAACGTGCTGCGCGCGTTCAGCGCGAAACGGCGCACGATGACGCTGGCGGAAGTGGCCGACGCGGCGGGGATGACGAAAAGCTCCGCGCAGCGGATGGTCTATACGCTCGAGAAGCTCGGCTACATCCGCAAGCATCCGGTCACGCGGCGTTACCAGCTCACGCCGCACGTGATGCGGATCGGCTTCAACTATCTCGCCGCCGACACGTTGATCGACGTCGCGAATCCGTTCCTGTCCGAGCTCACGAACCTGACCGGCGAAACCACCAACCTCACCGAGCCGGACGAGGACGAAATGGTGTACGTCGCGCGTTTCGTGTCGACCAAGTTCGTGCCGATTCACATGCCGATCGGCAGCCGCATCCCGATGTACTGCACCGGTTCCGGGCGCGCGTTCCTGAGCGCATTGGCGCCGGAAGAAGCACGCGCGCGGCTCGACGACATGGTGCGCACGCCGCATACGCCGCGCACCGTCACGGCGCTCGACGATCTCGTCGCATTGCTCGACAACGCGCGGCGCGAAGGCTATGCGACCAACCAGGAAGAACTGTTCATCGGCGACATGTCGATTGCCGCGCCCGTGCTCGGCAGTCAGGGGCAGCCGGTCGCGGCCGTGCACGTGGTCGCGCCGACGAGCCGCTGGACGTTCGACGACGCGCGCCGCAAGCTCGCGCCGGCGGTGATCGACTGCGCGCGCGGGATCAGCAACTCGATCCGGACGCTCGAGTAGGGTTCGTGAGGCGGGAGACCGTGCGCCCCGGCTGTGCGCAACGGCGTTTGATCGCTACTGCGGCTTCCGCGAAGCCTCGCTCCGATAAGTCCGGTTCGGATGCAACACGAGCGGCTTCGCGACAGCGTCCAGTTCCTTGCCGTGATACAGATCGAGGCACTTCAGGAAGTCGAACTTCGCGTCCCCGACTTCCGATTCGACAACCGGATTTCGATAGTCACGGGCCAGATACTTCGCGACCAGCGCGTGAATGACATCCGGCGCACACTCCATGTCGTAGTAGGTCCAGTCGCGCAACGCGCTGATGCTGCTGCCGATGTCCCTGCTCACGCCGGCCTCCTGCTTGTAAGCGGTAGCCAGGCACTCCGCGAGCACCCTGTCCTTGAAGTTCTGGAGGTAAGTCCGTGAGCCGGCCTCGGGCGATGTTTGTGCGCTGTCCTTCGCCACGACCATCGCGGGTTGAAACGCGATGCACGCCAACACGGCAGCGATCCGGACTCCCCTCATGACAGGCTCCAGAAGTTTGCGCGATCGGAACGATACCGCGCGCCCGGTTCGTTGAAGTAACCATGATCGCGCCCCGGATGCTCGCGTCCGTCGCCCTCCGCGGCCGGACCTCGAGGATCGGATCAAACCCCGACGGGGAAAAGTATGGCCGACTGTCGCCGACAGCCTCTTCGTCCACCCACCCCCTCGTTTTCCCCGATCCCGTTCATCTTGACTCCGCCGCACCGATCGACAAAACTTCGCACATCGCAAGTGTGATCACAGATCGCAGATCAATCCCAGGAGAACCCCGCCTTGCCGCCTCGTATCGTCCCGCCCGCACTGAAAGCCATCGAACAGGAAACGATGGCCGACAAGGTCTATCAGCAACTGCGCGAAGCGCTGATGAGCGGCCGCTTCGCGCCCGGCCAGGCGCTGAGCCTGCGCAGCGTCGCCGAGGCAGTCGGCTCGTCGACGATGCCGGTGCGTGCCGCGCTCACGCGGTTGCGCGCTGAGCGCGCGCTGGTCGACGGCCCGAACCGGGCGCTCGTCGTTCCGCCGATGACGCTCGACATGCTCGACGAACTGCGCGACGTGCGGATCGCCCTCGAAGGCTGCATCGCCGAGCGCGCGTGCGAGCGGATGACCGACGCGCAGATCGCGGTCGTGCGCAAGACCTGCGAAACGATGCAGGCACACGTCGAGGCCGGCCGCTCGCGCGCCTACCTGCAAAGCAATTTCGCGTTCCACAGCGCGATCTACGCGCACGGCGCCAGCGAAAACACGCTCGCGATCGTCGAGAACCTGTGGATGCGCGTCGGCCCGTTCCTCAACATGGTCGCGCTCGACATCCCGCACATGCGGCGTTCGATGGATGCGCACCGTGCCATCGTCGATGCACTCGAGCGACGCGACGGCGCGGGCGTGCGGGCCGGCATCGCGCTCGACATCGGCGGCGCCGCGCACGATCTCGCCGAGACGCTGCGAGCCGAACAGACGCCGCGGACCGTGAACGCGAAACCGTAGCCGCCGCCCGCCTCGACCCGCCGAATCGCGAGCGGCCGCAATCCGACTACACCAACGATGGAGACAACCCGGCATGACAGCTTCCGACCTGCTGAAACCCTATGACGGCCTGCGCGTCCTCGTGACGGGCGGCGCGTCGGGCATCGGTCTCGAAATCGCCGACGCGTTCGCCGAATGCGGCGCGCGCGTGCACGTGTGCGACGCCTCGCAAGCCGCGATCGCGGCGCTCGCCGACCGGCCGCCGCGCGCCGCGGCCGGCGCGATCAGCGCGACGCTGGCCGATGTATCCGACCCGGCCGCCGTGGAGCGCGTGTTCGCCGACGTATCGACCACGCTCGGCGGCCTCGACGTGCTGGTCAACAACGCGGGTATCGCCGGCCCGACCGGCGGCATCGACGAAATCGACCCCGTGCAGTGGGAACAAACCGTCGCGATCAACCTGAACGCGCAATTCCAGTTCGCGCGCCGCGCGGTGCCGCTGCTGCGCGAGTCGAAACACGGCGGCGCGATCATTGCACTGTCGTCGGTCGCCGGCCGGCTCGGCTATGCGTTCCGCACGCCGTATGCGGCCACCAAATGGGCGGTGGTCGGCCTCGTGAAGAGCCTCGCGATCGAACTCGGGCCGCTCGGCATCCGCGTGAACGCGATCCAGCCCGGCATCGTGCGCGGCCCGCGGATGCGCCGCGTGATCGAGGCGCGCGCGCAGCAGCTCGGCATCGGCTACGACGACATGGAGAAGCGCTATCTCGAGAAGATCTCGCTGCGGCGCATGACCGATCCGGCCGAGATCGCCGCGACCGCGCTGTTCCTGTGCTCGCCGGGCGGGCATGGCATCACCGGCCAGGCGATCTCCGTCTGCGGCAACGTCGAAGTGCTCTGACGCGTCCTGCATCGTTCATCGAAAGGAATCCATCCGTGGCAAACGCTCGCAAAGTCATCATCACCTGTGCGCCGACCGGCGCGATCCATACGCCGTCGATGTCGCCGTACCTGCCTGTCACGCCGCACGAAATCGAAACGGCCGCGGTGGCGGCCGCACGGGCCGGCGCGGCGATCCTGCACCTGCACGCACGCAACCCGTCCGACGGCAAGCCGACACAGGATCCAGCCGTGTTCGCCGAATTCCTGCCGCGCATCAAGGCGCAGACCGACGCGGTGATCAACCTCACGTCGGGCGGCAGCCCGCACATGACGGTCGACGAACGGCTGCAGCCCGCGCTGCATTTCCAGCCCGAGGTCGCGTCGTTGAACATGGGCTCGATGAACTTCGGGCTGTACCCGATGCTCGAGCGCTTCCGCGAGCTGAAGCATCCGTGGGAGCGCGAACATCTCGAGAAAAGCCGCGATCTCGTGTTCAAGAATACGTTCGCGGACATCGAGACGATCCTCACGCGCTGCGGCGCGAACGGCACGCGGTTCGAATTCGAGTGCTACGACATCTCGCATCTGTATAACCTCGCGCACTTCGTCGATCGCGGGCTCGCGAAACCGCCGTTCTTCGTGCAAAGCGTGTTCGGCCTGCTCGGCGGGATCGGCGCGCACCCGGAAGACCTGATGCACATGCGCCGGACGGCCGACCGCCTGTTCGGCAGCGATTACGTGTGGTCGATCCTCGGCGCGGGCCGCAACCAGATTCCGCTCGCGACGATCGGCGCCGCGCAAGGCGCGAACGTGCGCGTCGGGCTCGAGGATTCGCTGTGGATCGCGCCCGGCAAGCTCGCGGAATCGAGCGCCGCGCAAGTCCTGAAAATGCGTCAGGTGCTCGAGGGCCTGTCGCTCGAGATCGCAACGCCGGCCGAGGCGCGCGCGATGCTCGCGCTCAAGGGCGGCGACGCCGTGAATTTCTGATCGCCGGGTCGCCCCAACACCAGAATCCGCAAGCGCAGTGACAAGGCGCCGGCCCGAACCGGCCGGCGCCAGGACGCCCTTCATCGCCCCGCTCCGTTCGAGCGCCGCCGGCGCGGCTCCGTCGACTGCCCATCCGCTGCCTGCCGCGCAGCGGCATTTGCCGAACGCGGCGCGCCGTGCTTGCCGTGCGCGCCGGTTCGCCCTTACCGGAGTCGTCCGCATGTCCACTCATCACGCTCAGGCCCTGTCGTCCACCGCGACCGACGCGAACGCGTCGCTGAACCGGCTGCTGTTCCGCAAACTCATGCCGCTGCTGATCGCCGCGTATGTGATCAGCTTTCTCGACCGCACCAACATCGCGTTCGCCAAACATTCGATGGGCGTCGATCTCGGCATCTCATCGGCCGCGTACGGGCTCGGCGCGGGGCTGTTCTTTCTCACCTACGCGCTCTTCGAGATCCCGAGCAACCTGATCATGCATCGCGTCGGCGCGCGCTTCTGGATCACGCGGATCATGATCACGTGGGGCGCGCTGTCGATCGCGATGGCGTTCGTCCGCGGCGAGACGTCGTTCTACGTGATGCGCCTGCTGCTCGGCGTGGCCGAAGCCGGCCTGTTTCCCGGCGTGATGCTGTATCTGACGTACTGGTTCGGCCGGGAAGAGCGTGCGCGCGCCACCGGCTATTTCCTGCTCGGCGTGTGCATTGCGAATATCGTCGGCGGGCCGCTGGCCGGTGCGCTGATCGAGCTCGACGGCACGCTCGGTTTCCACGGCTGGCAATGGTTGTTTGTCGTCGAAGGCATTCCGGCGATCCTGCTCGCGTTCGTCGTGTGGACACGCTTGCCGGACCGCCCGAGCGCCGCGCCGTGGCTCGCCCCGGAAACCGGCCGCGCGCTCGAGCGCAAGCTGGCCGCCGAACAGGATGCGGGCGTCGCCGCGCACGGCGGCCACGCGTTCGGCGCCGCATTGCGCGACCCGCAGATCTGGCTCGCGATCTTCGTGTACTTCTGCCACCAGTTGACCATCTACACGGTGATCTTCTTCCTGCCGGGGATCATCGGCGCGTCGGGACGTCTGTCGCCGGTCGCGGTCGGGTTGCTGACGTCGCTGCCCTGGCTCGCCGCCGCGCTCGGGGCCGGGACGCTGCCGCGCTTCGCACGCGAGTCGCGTCATTCGCGGCGGATGCTGTGCGCGGGGCTCGCGATCATGGCGGCCGGGATGGTCGGCGCCGCGCATGCGTCACCGTTGGCGGGCCTGCTTTGCGTGTGCGTGTCCGCGTCGATGTTCTTCGTCGTGCAGTCGATCGTGTTCACGTTTCCGGCGTCGCGGCTCGCCGGCAGTGCGCTGGCCGGCGGGCTCGGGCTCGTGAACACGTGCGGGCTGCTCGGCGGCTTCGTCGGGCCCACCGTCGTCGGCGCGATCGAACAGGCGACCGGCAATGCAAAGAACGGGCTGACGCTGCTGGCGGCCGCGCTCGTCGTCGCGGCATTCGCGAGCCTCGCGTTGCGTCACGGGCACGAGCGCGCCGACGTGCGGTCGCGCGGCTGAAAGGCAGGCTGGAACCAGACCGGCGTGAGACGGGCTGCGCCCCGCCCGCCTCACGCCGTCAGAACAGATACATCCCCGCGACGAACACGACGCCCGAGAACAGCAGCGTCGTCACGCAGTACCCCATGATGTCGCGCACCCCGAGCCCGGCAATCGCCAGCGCGGGCAGCGCCCAGAACGGCTGCGCCATGTTGGTCCAGGCCTCGCCGTACGCGATCGCCATCGCCGCCTTGCCGAGATCGGCACCGAGCGCCTGAGCCGCCGGCATCACGAACGGGCCCTGCACGACCCAGTGGCCGCCGCCCGACGGCACCGCGAAATTGATCACGGCGGAACTCAGGAACGCGAGCAGCGGGAACGTATGCACGTTCGCGATATCGACGAACCACTTCGTGATCACGCCCGCGAGCCCCGAATGATCCATCAGCGCCTGGATGCCGGCGTAGAACGGGAACTGGATCATGATCCCCGACGCGCCGCGCGCCGCGCCGGCCACCGCGCGCGCATAGGCCATCGGCGTACGGTGCAGCAGGATGCCGGCCGCGAGGAACGCGAGGTTCACGGTGTCGATGTCGAGTGCGAAACCCTTCTGCACGAACTTCAGCACGAGGAACGCCGCACACAGCGCCGCGACGAACACCGACAACGCACGGCTCTCCTCCATCCGCTCCGCGAACGTCGCGTCGGGCCCGAGCTGGCGCTCGACGCTCGGCGGTTCGGCCAGCAACGCCGGATCGACGCTGACCACGTCGCCCGGCTTCGGCATCATCAGGCGCGCGAGGAACGGCAGCATCACGATCAGGCCGATCGTGATGAACGCGTTGTAGCCAGTGAAGATCGTCTGCGAAACGGGAATCAGCCCGATGGTCTTTTCCATCGGGTTGCCCTTCGTGGCCGCGACGAGCGGGACCGAACCCGACAATCCGCCGTGCCAGCTCAGGAAGCCCATGTACGCGGACGCGACGAGCAGCCGGTAATCGCTGCCGGCCACGCGACGCGCCACTTCGCGCGCGAGCATCGCGCCGAGCACGAGGCCGAAGCCCCAGTTGATCGCGCACGCGAGCGCGCCGACGAACGCGACGAGCATCACGCCCTGCCCCGGCGTACGCGCGGTGCTCGCGAGCGCGACGAGCATGCGCTTCACGGGCGGCGAACTCGCGAGTGCGTGACCGGTGACGAGAATCATCACCATCTGCATCGAGAACGCGAGCAGGTTCCAGAAACCCGAACCCCACATCGTCGTGAGTTGCGCGGGCGTATTCGGCGTGAGGCCGAACGCGAGCGCGAACGTGACGATCGTCAGCAGGATCGCGAAAATCAACGGGTCGGGCAACACGCGGTGAACCACCTGCGTGAAAAAGCGGGAAATGCGCTGGATCAACTTGAGCTCCTCGTTTCCTGATAGGGACGTCCGCGCGTGTCGTTGTGGGTGGATGCGCGGAAACGCGCGGATTCTTGCATAGAACCGGCGGACACGCTTTGGAATGCGGGGGGCCGCGATCGCGCGGTCGTATCGACAGGAAAACGGGGATAAATGACAGGCAGCCCTTACGTCGCTTCGCAGCCTCGATCAACGCACCGCGTTCGTCACGCCTCCCAGCGCCCGCGCTCCATCGCCTCGACCATCATGCCGAGTGTGAGCGACCGGCCGCCCAGGATTTCGCGCGCCTTGTTGCTGAACGGCGATCTGACGACCGTGGCAAGGAACGAACCGATGCCGAGCTTCGCCGACGGGTAGTAATCGTGGATGTCGAACATGGACAAGTCGACGTCAAACATCACGGCCCATCGCCGGACGAACGCATCGATGTGGTCGGGCTCCATGTCGAGATCGTGATGGAGATCCGTGTCCCGCGTGAGCTCGATCCGATCGACTGGAAGCTTGCCGATATCGGTCGCAATGAACGCTTCGAGGTTTTTCCAGGCGTCAGCCATACAAACGATCCTCGGGCTTCACGATGCTGTTGTACGTGCCGATCGTGCGATAAGTGATCAGCGATATATCCGTTGCCAGGAGTACCCAGCCTGCTCCTGGAATGGCGCGCCCGACATTTGAACGAGCGGAAAAGGCTATCGTGAACGACTCGGGAGGGACAACCGCCCCATGGAAGCAAAGGCTGTTGCAAGCGTGCATTCCGACGCAAGCGGTCGACCGGTTATCGTTCCTTTAATGCGGCCCCGCGCTTGCACCTCCGATCGTGACAGCGTCGTCGTGCAGCACGGATCCTCGCGGCAATGGCTTGCCTGGGAACGGATACAAATCGTCAATTTTCAGTGACCCGTTGGCGACAAAAGAGCAAACGTCGTTCGCCTCCTGGCTGCATGGACGCATTAACGCGTCGCCACCGCACGCTCCTTGACCACCTCCATCGCCTTCGCCCGCCCCTCGCTCCACCGTTGCGCCACCCGATACGCGACGAGCGACCCGGTCACGGCAAGCAGCATCGGCACGAGACTGTCGTGATCCGCGCGCGTGAACTCGAGCAGCAGCACGACCGCCGTGATCGGCATCTGCATCGACGCGGCGAGAAACGCGGTCGCGCCGACGAGCGCGCAAGCGCCGATCGACGCACCCGGCCACACGAGGCTCCACAGCCCGCCGAGCACGACGCCGAGCAGCGCACCGTTCGCGAGGCCCGGTGTCAGCAGGCCACCTTCCGCGCCGGCCCGCAGGCTGCCGGCCTCGATCAGCACCTTCAGCACGAGCAGCGCGGCGGCGAGGCCGATCGTCAGCGTGCCGTCGAAACCCAGCGATGCCGGGCCCTTGCCGTTGCCGAGCAGTTGCGGAAACCGCATCGCGAGCACGCCGATCACCGCGAAGTTGATCAGCGCGAGCACGGGCAGCCGCCCGTCTTTCGGCGCGTTCGCCCGGGCGCGCGTCGTGAGCCGCACGAAGCCGTATGCGGCGACGCCGAACAGCGGCCCGCAGACGATCGACCATGCCACCAGCGGCGTGCTCAGCACGAACGGCGGCACCGTGTACTGGTGTTCGTTGCCGAGGCCGATCCACGCGACGGCCGCGGCGATCGCCGACGTCGCGACCGCCACGACCAGCGCACGCAGTTCGAACGTGCCGAGCAGCACCTCGAGCACGAAGATCGCGCCGCCGAGCGGCACGTTATAGACGGCCGCGAGGCCCGCGCCCGCACCGCACGCGACCATCAGCCGGCAATCGTCGGGGGTGAGCCCCGCACGATGCGCAAGCTGCCCCGCCAGCAGCGATCCAATCTCGCGCGGGGCGACTTCGCGGCCGAGCGGCGAGCCGAGCGCGACGGTGACGATCTGCAGCAGCGCGTGAATCGTCGTGCTGACGACCGGCATCCGCGGATCGGCCGCGCGCACCGCGCGGCGGATGCTGACGAGCGGCCGGCCATACCGGTACAGCGCCCACCAGCCGCCGCCGGCGACGATCCCGCAGACGATCAGCACCGCGAGCCGGCGCAGCGGATCGGCGCCGGTCACGCCGGTGAGGAAGCTCTCGGTGCCGATCACGTGCGCGATGCTGTAGCCGAACGCGACGTGCTGGATCGCATGCAGCAGCAGCGCGAGCAGCATGCCACCGAGGCCCGCGCCGACGCCGGTCAGGATCGTGACGACGGCCATGCGCGCGAACGGGCTGGCGGCCGGCGAAAGGGATGCGGGAGCGGACGGGAGATCGGGGCGCATGGGGTTCGCGAATGGGTTCGAAAAGGACGGCGCGCCACTCGCGCCGTCGTCAGGACCGCATCGTAGGCCGGCGACAATCATGAGACAAACGTATTTTTCGAATCGACTCATGCATTCGATGAATACATGAAGACCGGCGGGTCGAGGCAGCCCGAAGTTCACCGTCCGCTTCAATCCGGATACCGGATACGTGATGCGTTCCGGTTCACGCCGCAGGATCGCCTTCCCGTTGCGGCGTATTCGTGAGAACGGCCGCGTGCTTCGAGTCGGCAGGTCGCGCGATCCGGTTGACGAGCCTGGAATGTGTGCACGCGCCCGCCCTTGAACGCGGGTGATGCCGGTCGTGGGCGTGGACGCAGGCGAGCCGTTCTCCGCGCGCCAGTCGCACCGATCCATCGCCGTGCCGCGCCCCGCCCATGTTGCACCGACGCGACAGCACGCCCGCGACGGAGGGATACCGCCCGCGTGCGACCGTGCAAAAACCACCACCGTCACGCGCGCACCGCACGTCGTGTCAGTTTTGTGAACGACTCTTGCCTGATCCGGAAAGGTGCGCTCGCGGCCCCCGGCGGCCTTGCGCGCGGGTTGCGTTCCTATACTTGCGCCGAACTTTCGTTCCCCTTCCACACGCAGGAGCCTCACTTGAAAAAAACCCTCGTCGCCGGCGCATGCACCGCCACGCTGTTCGCCCCGCTCGCTCACGCACAGAGCTCGGTCACGCTGTACGGCCTGATCGATGCCGGCATCGTCTACACCAACAACGCCAACGGCGCGTCGCTGTGGCGCCTGAACAGCGGCACCGTCAACGGCAGCCGCGTCGGGTTTCGCGGCACCGAGGATCTCGGCAGCGGCCTGAAGGCGCTGTTCGTGCTCGAGAACGGCTTCAACGTGAACAACGGCGGGCTCGGGCAGGACGGCAAGCTGTTCGGCCGCCACGCGTACGTCGGCCTGAGCCAGAGCGGCTATGGCACGCTGACGCTCGGCCGCCAGTACGACACGATGGTCGATTTCGTCGCGCCGCTGTCCGCCACGGCCGGCGACCTCGGCGACACGAGCTTCGCGCACCCGTTCGACAACGACAACCTGAACCACTCGCTGCGCATCAACAACGCGGTCAAGTACACGAGCGAGACGTATGCGGGCTTCAAGGTCGGCGCGATGTACGCGTTCTCGAACGCGACCAGCTTCGGCGCGAACCGCGCATACAGCGTCGCGGCGAGCTACACGAACGGCCCGCTGAAGCTGGCCGGCGCGTACCTGCAGATGAACGGCACGAAGGGCTCGACGAGCGCGAGCCCGGGCGCGACCGACGCGGCCGAAGCGAAGAGCCTGAACCAGGGCGGCTGGTCGATCGGCTCGGACCGCATGCGTTCGTACGGCGGCGGCATCAGCTACGGGTTCGGCCCGGCCACCGTCGGCTTCGTCTATACGCGCTCGCAGTACGACAACACGGGCTCGTTCGGCTCGACCGGCCAGGTCGCGTTCAACAACTACGACGTGAACGTGCGCTATGCGGTGACGCCGGCCGTCAGCCTCGGCGCGGCCTACGTGTATACGGACGCCAGCGTGTCGAACCCCAACAGCAGGCACGGCACCGATCCGAAGTGGCACCAGGTCGACCTGCAGGCCGTCTACAAGCTGTCGCGCCGCACGGACGTCTACGCGGAAGCGATGTATCAGCACGCATCGGGCCGCGGCTACCGGGCGTTCATCGACGGCTCGGGCGGCGCATCGAGCACCGCGAACCAGATCGTCGGCACGATCGGCATGCGCACGCGCTTCTGATCGACGCGATGCATCGCCGCCCGTCGGTCACGCACCTGCGTTCGCGTGCGGGTTCGTTCGCGGCGGGCGGCGCATCAATGTTGTTCCATCTGGAAGGCAGCCTGCCTGGAATCGGGGTTTTTACGCGCGCGAGCGCTGCGTAGACTGCCAGCGAAGGTCGGGGGCACGCATCGCGCGTCGCGCCGGCCACCCACCCCGTACCCAGGAGAACCTCGTGAAATCGCTCGTCGTTACCGCCGCCGCTGCCGTCCTGCTCGCTGCACCGGCCCTGTCGTTCGCCCAGTCGGCAAAGTCGCCCGTCACGCGCGCGCAAGTGCTGCAGGAGCTGAGCGACCTCGAATCGGTCGGCTACAACCCGGCGCGCGGCGAATCCATCAACTATCCGGACGACATCCTGGCGGCACAGGAGCGGCTCCACGAAAAGCGCCTCGCGCAACAGAAGGCCGCGCGCGCCGCATACGGCCCGGCCGGCGAGCCGGCAACGGAATCGGGCACGGCGGCAAAGCCCGCGCTGTAACGTCATGACGATGCGCCGCGCCCACGGAGACGATGTACCGTGGGCGCGGCGAGTCGCGTTGGCGAGGTTGGCGAAATTCGCGTGAAGAGAAGAAGCCGGCTGAAGAGAAGAAGCCGGCGATACGCCGATACGCGTCGGCCGCTCAGGCGGCCTGCGGTTCGCGGTCGATCGCGTTCAGCATCTCGACGTCGCGCGCGATCATCCCCGGCACCTGGGCACGCAGCATCTCGACCCACGTCCGCACCTTCGCATCGACGAAGCGGCGCGACGGATACAGCGCGTACACGTTCATCTTCTGCAGGATGTGCGCGGGCAGCACGCGCACGAGCGTGCCGTCGCGCAGCGCGTCGATCGCCGAGTAAAGCGGCAGCATGCCGATCCCGATGCCGTCGCGGATCGCGAGCGCGAGCGATTCGGCCGTATTGGTCTGCACCGGCCCCGCGACGTGGATCTGCTCGACGCCTTCGGGCCCTTCGAGCACCCATTCGTGCGTCGGGAACGCCGGCGTGCACAGCGTCAGGCACGCGTGCGCGGCGAGATCCTGCGGACGGGCCGGCGCGCCGTGGCGCTTCACGTAGTCGGGCGACGCGCACAGGATGCTGAAGGTCGAGCCGAGCAGGTGCGACACGAGTTCCGAATCGGGAAGCGACGATGCAGTCACGACGGCCATGTCGCTCGTCCCGTCGAACAGGTCGGGCATGCGCTGCGACAGCGACAGCTCGATCGACACGTCCGGAAACTGCGCGTGGTAGCGCGTCAGCGCGGGCAATACATAGTGATGGCCGACGCTCGCGAAGCTGTGCATGCGCAGCACACCGGCCGGCCGTTCGTGCGCGCAGCTCGCCTCTTCCTCCGCGCGGTCGACGTCGGCGAGGATCTGGCGGCAGCGCCGCAGATAGCTTTCGCCGGCCGACGTGAGCGCGAGACGGCGTGTCGAACGATTCATCAGACGGGTACGCAGGCGCGCCTCGAGCTCCGACACCGCGCGCGACATCGCGCCCGTCGTCGAATTCAGCGATTGCGCGGCGGCAGTGAAACTGCCCGTCTCGACGACACGCGAAAACACCCGCATGTTTTGTAGGGTATCCATTCCTGTGAGCAACCTGTAGCGGAGCCGCTATTTTCCTCCACTGGATGCGACAGATTGTTACTCCGGCTGCAACTATCGTTTCCCCGCAGCTGCGTTAATGCGCGGGCGCCGCGCTCCTACAATCGGCGCCTCACCAGTCGAACGAACCCGTTCGGACGTGCCGTGGCACCGTGCCCGGCCCCGTACCGGCCCCCTCTTTTCATGAAGCCACAACCTGCGATCGAGCGACCTTCCATCGAACCGGCACGATGGAGGACATGGCTCGATCCACTCGGCGACGCGGCACGCGACTGGGCCGCGAGCGACGGGCTGATCTGGCTGCACCTCGCGAAAACCGTGTTCGCGGCGCTGCTCGCGATGGGCATCGCGATGCGCCTGGAGATGTCGCAGCCGCGCACCGCGATGACGACCGTGTTCGTGCTGATGCAGCCGCTGTCGGGGATGGTGTTCGCGAAGAGTTTCTACCGCGTGCTCGGCACGGCGGCCGGTCTCGTCGCCGCGCTCGCGCTCGGCGGGCTGTTCGCGCAGCAGCCCGAGCTGTACATGGCCGGCATCACGCTGTGGATCGGCAGCTGCATCGCACTCGCGGTGCGCAACCGCCACTTCCGCTGGTACGGCTTCGTACTCGCCGGCTATACGGCCGCGCTGATCGGCCTGCCGGCCGTGATGACGCCGCAGACGCTGTTCCAGTCCGCGCTCACGCGTGCCGCGGAAGTCGCGCTCGGCATCGCCTGCTCGGGCGCGGTCAGCGCGCTGATCCTGCCGCTCAGCTCCGCGAAGGCGCTGATGCGCTCGCTGGGCACCCGCCATGCGACGTTCGCGGCGTTCACGGCCGGCGCACTCGCGGGCGACGTCGCGCGCGCCGACTTCGAGCGGCGCTTCGCGGATTTCGTCGACGACATCGTCGGCTTCGAGGCCAACCGCGCGTTCGCGTCGTTCGAGGACCCGCACATTCGCGCGCGCAGCCGCCGGCTCGCGCGGCTGAACAGCGAGTTCATGAACGCGTGCACACGGCTGCATGCGCTGCACCAGCTCGTCAAGCGGCTGCGCGCGAACGGCTCGGACGCGGTGCTCGATGCGCTCGCGCCGCATGTCGATGCGCTCGCGCAGCGTTTCGCCGCGCTGCGCGACGAGCGGCAGCGCGGCATCGCGCCGGCCGCCGGTGCGCTGGTCGATCTGCGCCGCTTCCACAGCGCGTTGCCGAAAGCCGCGCGCGCCTCGCGGCGAAGCATCGAGGAACATGCGCCCGGCGGCCTGCTCGACTTCGATACCGCGATCGAGCTGCTGTACCGCTTCATCGGCGAATACCTCGGCTACGCCGACACCTATGCGTCGCTCGACCAGGACGACCATGCGTTCGAGCGCTCGGTCACGCATTACGCGGTGAAGACCAATACGTTCTTCGTCGGCTTCGCGTTCCTGCGCACGGTCGTCGCCGTCGGTGCGATGAGCGTGTTCTGGATCGCCTCCGAGTGGCCAAGCGGCCCGCTTGCCGTGACCGCCACCGCGATCGCTTGCGCGCTCAGCTCGACGTCGCCGCGCGCGCCGAAGTTCGTGGCGCAGATGAGCGTCGGCGCGGCGTTCGCGACCGCCGTCGGCTACCTGTTCCTGTGCTACGTGTATCCGAACATCGAAGGCTTTCCGCTGCTGTGCGCGGCGCTCGCGCCGGTGCTCGGCGTCGGCGCGTTTCTCGCGATGCGGCCGGGATTGTCCGGTTACGGGATCGGCTTCGCGGTGTTCTTCTGCCTGCTCGCGGGGCCGGACAACGTGATCGCGTATACGCCCGAGGTGCTGATCAACAACGGCCTGGCCGTCGTCATCGCGATGCTCGCGTGCTCGCTCGTGTTCGCGGTCGTGTTCCCGACTCACATGCCGTGGCTCACGGGCCGCATCGCGCACGACCTGCGCCGCCAGGTCACGCTGGCGTGCGAAGGCGCGCCGGACGGCCTCGCGCAGCGCTTCCAGTCGAGTACCCACGACCTGATGGCGCAACTGCGCACGCTGCTCGTGCGGCGCACGCGGCAGCATCGCGACGCGCTGCGCTGGATGCTGTCGACGCTCGAAGTCGGCCACGCGGTGATCGACCTGCGCGACGAAATGAACGCGTTCCGCGCATCGAAGCCGCCGCAGACGCTGCGCTGGACCGGCTCGATCGACGCGGTGCTGCACGAGCTGCCGCGCTTCTTCGACGATCCGACGCCCGGCCATCACGCACGCACGCTGAAATCGGTGAATCTCGCGATCCGCGCCGCGCAACACGCGCTGCAGGCGTGGTATGCGGTGCCCAACGAGCGGCACCGCATGCAGCGCATCGTCGGCTGTCTGCACTTCATGCGCAGCGCGCTGCTGGACAAGGACGCGCCGTTCAACCGGCATCGCCATTGATCCCATCGATGCCATCGACGCCCTTGACGATCGGTGCGTGCGCAACGGGATCCTTGTTCCGGATGGAAATATGCTCTACAGGCGCGGTGATTAATCTTTAAGCAGTGCGAGCCTATAGTTTCCTCACTGCCAGCGAGACTGGCACTCACCCAGGAGAAACAAAAATGAAGCCGCTGCACCTCGCCCTCGTTGCCCTGTCGCTCACCGCTGCTGTCGCTCACGCACAGCCGGCACCGGCAGACGACGCACCGCAACAGGCGAACCGCGTCGAAGCCGTGAAGGCCGCCGGCCGCGTCGATCGTGCGCAATCGAAGCAGGACGACCCGAACGCCTGCGTCGGCCCCGTCAGCTTCTGCAACATCTACTTCGGCAGCTGAGCATGACGCCGCGTCGTCACGGCCAGGCCCGCACCGCCCGCATGACCTGCGCGGGCGAGCGGCGGCCCGGCCGATCGCCGCATCGCCGCTCCAACCCACGCCGCTTCGATTGAAGCGGCGCATGCCGTTTCAGGCGCCGCGCCCCGGCCGCCAGCCCACCTCGCGCAACGCATCCAGCAAGCGCGCCTGCCCCAGCCCTTCGACCCGCGCACCGCGCGACTCGACGTCGCCGCCCGCGACGAGCGCGTTCACGATCGCTTCCTCCACCGCTTCCGCCGCCGCGACGAACAGCGCGGAAATATGGTCGTTGTTGACCATCTTCACGCCGGTGGTTGGCGCACCCTTGCTGCCGTAGTTCGCCGCCGGCAGGCCGTCGTTGCCCGTCGCGAACGCAAGGAAGATGTCGCCGCTCGAATCCTCCGTGCCGCCGCCGACCCGCGCGAGCCCGACACTGGCACGCTGCGCGAGCCGCGTGCATTGATGAGGCAGCAACGGCGCGTCGGTCGCGATCGTCACGACGATCGAGCCCATCCCGGCCTCGCCCTGCGCGTCCGGCGCGCGGAACGGCGATGGCACGTGCCGCAGCACTTCGCCGACCGGGTAGCCGGCCACGCGCAGCATCTCGCGCACGCCGTAGTTCGCCTGGACGAGCGCGCCGACGGTCCAGCCGCCCGCATCGGCCGCGAGCACGCGCGACGCGGTGCCGATGCCGCCCTTGAACTCGTGGCAGATCATGCCCGTGCCGCCGCCCACGCCGCCTTCGGCAACCGGCCCCGTCTGCGCGGCGGCCAGCGCGCGCTGCACGTGCGCGGCGCTCACGTGCTGCCCCCAGATGTCGTTCAGCAGGCCGTCGTAGGTTTCCATCACGACCGGCATGCACCAGTACACGCGGCCCGCCGCCGCTTCGCGTTCGTTCGCGACGAGTGCATCGCGCACCGCGCCGACGCTGTGCGTGTTCGTATAGGCGATCGGCGTGGTGAGCAGGCCGGCTTCGCGGATCCATTCGAGCCCCGTCGCATCGCCGTTGCCGTTCAGCACGTGCACGCCCGCGAAACAGGGCGAATCGTGCGCGGCGCCCGCGCGCGGCTCGATGACGGTGACGCCGGTGCGGATCGATGCGTCGCCGTTCTCCTCGTTCAGCGTGCAATGTCCGACCCGCACGCCCGGAACGTCCGTGATCGCGTTGAAGCGGCCCGGCGTGCCGAGTCCGATGCGGATGCCGAGATCCCTCGTGCGCATGATGCAATTCCTCCCGTCTTTCAATGGTTCGGTGTTTCGGTGTTTCAGTACGGCAAGGCTTCGATCCGTCGCTCAGAGCGCGCGGAACGCTTCGCTGTGGCGTGCCCAGACCGCGTACATCGCGAGCGCGGCAATCAGCAGGCCGGCGATGATGATGAGGTCGGTCGGTTTCGTGGCCGTGGCCAGC
Source organism: Burkholderia sp. 22088 (assembly GCF_052045915.1). Taxonomy (NCBI): domain Bacteria; kingdom Pseudomonadati; phylum Pseudomonadota; class Betaproteobacteria; order Burkholderiales; family Burkholderiaceae; genus Burkholderia; species Burkholderia sp. 22088. Next base: position 263,624 of record NZ_JBQEPY010000005.1, on the reverse strand, counting down.
GTCGTGTAGAGCGTGTACGCGGCGCCCGCCACCGCGACGAGCGGCGTCACGGGCCACAACGGCATCCGGTAATGATGCTCGACGTCGCGGCGCACGAACCGGCTCGCGAGCGCGGCCAGCCCGACGACCAGGTAGATCAGCAGCAGCAGGTCGACCGTGAACGCGGTCAGCTCGTCGAGGCTCGACACGAACACGAGCCCCGCCGACGGCACCGCGAGCGCGAGGGTCGCGAGCCACGGCGATTCGAGACGCGGGTGGATCGTCGAGAAGGCGCGGTTGCAGGTGCGCGACCAGAGCGCGTGCCGGCCGCTGCTGTACAGCAGCCGGCCCATCGTGATCACGATCGCGATGATCGCGTTGAACACCGACAGGAAGATCCCGCCGCTGACCACGCGCGACACCGCCGGGTTGCTGAGCGAACGCACGACATAGCCGATCGGGTCGGCACTCTTCGTCAGCTCGGTCAGCGACGGTGCGCCGAGCACGATCGCGGTGAGCGGAATCAGTTCGACGACGAGGATCACGAGCAGCGAGTAGATCACCGCCTTCGCGACGTTGCGGTTGCCGCCGCGCAGGTCTTCCGCGAGATACGCGGCCGATCCGAAGCCGTTGTAGCAGAAGATCGCCGTGCCGATCGCCGGAACGATCGCGGCCAGCGTCGCGGGCACGAGTGCGTTGCCGCTCGCGACGACCGGCGCGACCAGCGCGTCGGCACCGCGATGCGGGGAACCGAAGCCGAGGCCCGCGATCAGCATCAGCACGCCGATCTCGACCACCAGGAACGCGCCCGTGATCCACGCGTTCGTCTTGATGTTCAGCATGCCGAGCAGGTAGCTGAGCAGCACGATCGTCAACGCGACCGACTGGTTGCTGAAGTGCGTGCCGAGCGCATTGTTCAGGTATGGCGCGGCGCCGCTCGCGAGCACGGCCGGGATAAACACGCTGACGGACAGCACCGTGATGAAGGTGAGGTAGCCGGGCAGCGTGCCGAACACGCGCTTGGCCATCACATACTCGCCGCCCGCGCTGCGGTGCGCGGCGCTGAGTTCCGCGTAGCAGAGCGCGAACGCGAGCGCGAGCACGCCGCCGAGCAGGAACGACAGCACGGCACCGCTGCCGGCCTGCTGGATCGCGAACGGCGCGATCACGAAGATCGAGCTCGCGGGCGTCACGCCCGATACGGTGATCATCACCGCGTCGCGCACGCTGAGCGTCTGCGACAGCGCGCGCGGCGCGTCCTCCGTTGCAGGCGCCGCTTGCAGCGTGCCCGTCGATTCCGACATCATCGCCATCTCGTTCTCCTGTGCTGCACTTTTTTGAACGCCCATACTCGGGCCCGACTGATTGCGTGGCAGTCTAGGAAGCCAATTTCAGGACCGCTATTCCCCCTTCGTGTTACGCCCTTCCGGTGGTGGTATGGATCGTCTCTTTTCCGAAATCGCGATGCACCAGGCGCTCGGCCGCGCAATCGATCACCTCGGCCAGCCGCGCTTCTGGCGCTTCCTGGTGCTGCTGCTCAATGAAATGGCGCCGTTCGACAACGCGCTCGCGACCGCGATCGGCCCCGACGGGGTGCCGCTCGTGCTCGAGGAATACGACACGGGCGGCACCGATGCCGCGTCGCCCGTGCCGCTCTACCTGAACGGCGTGTATCTGCTCGACCCGTTCCTGCAGGCCGCGCACGACGGGCTCGCAGACGGCTGTTACCGGCTCGAGGAAGTCGCACCCGACCTGTTCCGGCAGAGCGAGTATTTCCTCAGCTATTTCCGCGATGCGGTGGGCGACGACGAGATCCAGATCCTCGTGCGGCCGAGCGCCGACATGCTGCTGTCGCTGTCGCTGGGCGCGAGCACGCGTTTCGACGTCGAGCCGCTCGGCAAGCTGACGGCCGCGATGCCGTGGGTGCTCGCGGCGATCCGGCAGCACTGGCGGCTGGTGGGCGACGCCGCACGCGCGACGCCCGACGCCGATCTCGGCGCGCGGGTCGAGCAGGCACTCGCCCGCTTCGGCGCGGGCGTGCTGACCGATCGCGAGATGTCGATCGCGAGAATGGTGCTGCGCGGCAACTCGTCGAAGGCGATCGCCGAGCGGCTCGCGATTTCGCCGGAAACGGTGAAGGTGCACCGGCGGCACCTGTACGCGAAGCTCGGGATTTCATCGCAGCCCGAGCTGTTCTCGCGCTTCATCCAGGCGCTGGGGGAAGACGCGGCCGGATGACCTTCCCGATCCGGACGGATGGCAACCGGCGGTCTTCACGTTCCTGCGGGAACCCGGCGCCACGGCCGGGAATGCCGGCGGCACAGCATCCGACATGCGAGATTCAATGGAACGAACGGTTCTTTTTCGTATGCGTTGCAGCGGCGGCGCTGAGCGGCCTGCTGTTGCTGTTGCGACCGAAGGACAGGCAGGCGGCGAACGTCGAGCCGCCGCCGGCTGCGCGATAGCCGGCACGCGAACGCCGCGCGATGCCGCTCACCCGGCTTTCGGGCAGCGGCATGCGCATGCGCGGCTCCCCGCTACCGCCACTTCGCGCCGAGTTGCGCGAGCCCGGCGTTCCGGAGATCGTCCGGCAACATCACCACGCGGAACTCGCAGTCGGCATTCAACATCAGGAACCACGGCTCCGCGAGCGCGGGGATCTGCGACGGGTCATCCACGTTGACGATCGCGACCGCCCCGCGACCGCCGCCCTGCTCCGTGAAATACACGGCCTCCGGCTTGACCGCTTCGAGTATTCGCGAGATCACGTCGCCGACGCTGCCGTCCCGCACCAGCGTGTTGAACGGCTCGTGAGGGATTCGTATGTTGAGAAGCATGCGCATGACCATCCTCCTTGGGCGTCACCCGGCCTGGGCTCTTCAAGCATAGGTGCTGCGCGATGCCGCGCCAGTGGCGCCGAAAACGGTTGCCGGCACGCCTTCACGTTCCGACGATTCGACGACACCGCATCGCGCGCACGGCATGCGCTCGCGCGATGCAGGCCCCGTCGAATCGGCCGCTCGTGCCTCCGTCATTCGGAGACCGTATCGGCCGCCAGCTCCGTCGGCGCGATCGCCAGATGCAACGCGTGCTGCGGTCGCAGCGTCACGTTCAGCACCGCGCACGGCGGCGCCATGCCGGGCGGCACCGACAGCACGTAGCGCTGCAGGACCATGGCGGCCACGACCGTCATCTCCGTCATCGCCAGATGCTGCCCGAGGCACACGCGCGGGCCCGTGCCGAACGGCATCCAGGCACCGCGAGGCAGCGTCGGCGCATCGTCGGCGAAGCGTTCGGGGCGGAACGTATCGGGCTCGGGGAACCATCGAGGATCGCGCTGCATCAGTTGCAGCGGCAGCATGAACAGCGTGCGCGCGGGAAACTGCCACGCGCCCAGCGCGATCGGCCGCGCTGCGCGACGGCTGATCAGGATCGGCGCGGACGGGTACAGGCGCAGCGTTTCGTCGAGCGTCTGCGACAGGTAACGCAATGACGCGCGCGTCTCGGCCGACGGCGCACGACCGCCCAGCACGCGGGACACCTCGTCGCGCGCGGAGGCTTGCACGGCCGGATTCGCGGCCATGCACCATGCCCACCAGGTCAGCGCCCCGGCGGTCGTCTCGTGGCCGGCCAGGAACGCCGTCACGCATTCGTCGTGCACGGCCCGCAGCGGCCATTTCCGCGCATCGGCCCGATGCAGCCGCAACAGGCGTGACAGCAGATCGTCGGGCCAGGTACGCTCGGGCCGGTCGAGGCGCGCATGCAGCTGCCGGTCGATCACCCCGTTCAGCACCGCCATCGCGCGTGCCGTGCGGCGCTTCCACGGCACCCAGCTCGGCGTGTTCACCGGCTGGTAAAACGCCGCGTTCGCCGCGGCGCTCACCACGCGCACCGCCTCCTCGGCCGCGCGCGCATCGTCGCCGATCGTATCGGAGAACATCGTGCGCATGATCACGTCCATCGCCAGCGACGTCAGCGCGCTTTCGATCGGCCACTCCGGATCATGCGCGGGCCATTGCGCGAGGGCGTGACCGGCCGTCGCCGCGATCGCCGGAACGAACGCCTGAACCGGCTTCGGCATGAAGCCGGGCTGCAGCGCCTGCCGCTTGTCGCGCCACGCATCGCCCTCGGCGACCAGCACGCTTTGGCCGTGGACCTCCGCGAAGACGCGGATGGCGCGCTCCCAGCGCCCGAGCGCATCGTGGTGCGTGACCAGCAGCTCGCGCACGAGCGCTGGATCGGTCACGACCACGGCATGCTCGGGCCACACGCGCAAGTGCACGACGTCGCCGTAGGTGCGCTGCCAGTCGCCAAGCGCGCCGATCAGGTCGCGCGACATCGTGCGCAGCAACCCCCAACCCGTCAGGCCGGCGAGCGGCCCCGGCGGCCATACGCCGGGCGGGTGAAGCACGGGCGCCGGCGCAGCGGTGCCCGCGTGGAATGGACATGGGGAAGAGGATCGTGTGTTCATGTGCCGGATTCTCCGCATCGGCGCGGCGGCGGTCTTGAACGCAAACGACATCGACACGCGTGGGCCCCGTCCCTATACTGCGGCGTCATGTTCTCCGGCCCGCCATCGATTCCGCCGTCATGCCCCGATCCGCTTGCCCGCGCCCCTCGCGTCGCGGGCGGCGGGCCGCTGCCGCATGCGCGGCTGCATCCCGCGCCTGCCGCGCTGCAGGGCGCGGTGGTCGCGATCGTTCTGTCCGACACGCGCGGCGTCGCGTCGAGCGACGCGCAACGGCTTTCGCATTTTCCGGCCACGCCGCTCGTCTGCGTGTCGTGGTACCGGGGTCTCGACGTGGGCTTCATCGAACCCGCCCCAGACGGCCCGCGATGGCGCCCCTTCGGCGCGGCGGCGACGCTGTCGGGCAGCCATTCGGCCCCCACCGTCGCGTGGTCGCCGACAGGCGGGCTGATCGGCATGATCTGTTTCACCGCCGACGCCGCTCGGACGTTGTTCGGCATCGCGCTGCCGGACGTCCACGACCGCGTGCTCGACGCACACGCGTGCCTCGGCCGCGACTGGCACCCGCTGCTCGATGCACTGCTCGGCGCGGATGGCGACGCGGACGTGCTGGCGGCGATCGATCGCCATCTCGCGCCTCGCTGGCGGACGCTGCGGCCCGCGACGCCGCTGGCTTCGCTTCGCAATGCGGGGCGCAGTTGGGTCGAGCGTCTCGCGCTGCAGGCGCGCGAGTGGCGCGGCACGCACAGCCCGCGCCAGGTCGAACGGCGCATCAAGACCTACAGCGGCCGATCGCTGCGCGAATGGCAGGCGCTCGTCAGGACGGAAAGCGCGTTCTTCGCGGCGCGCGACCGGTTCGAAGCCGGCACCGCGTTCAACTGGGCGACGCTCGCGCTCGACGAAGGATTCGCCGACCAGGCGCACCTGAGCCGCGAGGTCAAGCGCATCACGGGATTCTCGCCGAGCGAATTCACGCAGCGCTTCATCGACGACGAATCGTTCTGGATGTACCGGCTGTGGGTGTGACGCACGGCGGCTTCACGGCCCCGGCCGCGCGAATGGGCCATACATTCCAAGAGTAGAATGTTGGGCATTAACAGGCGCCATGCCTGCCCCGCCCGGTCAACCCGCCACCCGCATCATTCCAGGAGCCCGTGATTGAACCCGTCGTCGCCCGCCGAACGCAAAGGGGTCGCCCTTTATGCGCGGATTGCCAGCCTGCTTCGCGGACGAATCCATCAAGGCGAATGGAAGCGCGGCGACCAGTTGCCGCCGATTCCCGAGCTGTGCGCGTTCTATCAGGCGGGCACGATCACGGTGCGCCAGGCGCTGGCCGAACTGAGCGCCGAAGGGCTCGTGAGCAGTGCCCGCGGGCGCGGCACGTTCGTCACGGCCGATGTCGTCTCTCCCCCGGATAACCCGGCGCTGCGCGCCGCGATCAACGATCCGCTGCAACTCGCACCCGGCCAGACCCTGCGCGTGCTGCTGCGCGAAGCCGTGACCGCGCTGCCCGCCGCGTTGCAGACGGGCCAACCCATGCGCGCCGCCTACATGCGGATCCGCACGCTTCAGCTGCACGACGGCGCGCCTTACGGCGTGATGGACAGCTACGTCGCGCGGGAAACCTACGACCGGTTTCCGAAGGGCAGCGACGCGCGGCGCAAGGTCGGCTATCTCGTCCGTCAATACAACCGTCTTCCGCTCGCGAAGGCCCGCCAGGAAATCACGGCCGCCTATGCGGACCAGGAGACGGCCGACCTGCTCGCGTCGGACGGTGCCGACTTCAGCATGGCCGACATGCTGATTCGCATGCGCCGCTGGTGGACCGACGGCGACGGCTGCATCGTCCATGCGGGGCTCTACCTGTATCGCGCCGACCGTTTCGTGCTCGACATCACCCACGATCTCGACGGCAACGACCGGAGCGCCGACTTGATCCCGTCACCGCGCGCCGGTGGTCGGAAAGGCACGCGCAAGCCGGCGGCCTGACCCGCCGGCCCTTCAAGCCGCCGCGTCGCCCTCGCCGTCGCACATCGCCCCGTAGACCCAATGCCGCAGATCGCGGCGAATCCGGTATGTCGTCGACGGCAGAAGCTGCGTCATGAACACCACGATCAGGTCCTCGGCCGGGTCGATCCAGAAAGCGGTGCTGGCGCCACCGCCCCAGAAGTAATCGCCGACGCTGCCTGGCTGCATCGTCGCGGCAAGGTCCTGCGTCACGGCGAAGCCGAGCCCGAACCCGAGCCCCGGATACACGGCCTCGCTGAACGTGGAGCGCGACATCCGGTCGAGCGTCCGGCCGCCCGGCAGATGGTTGATCGTCATCAGTTCGACGGTCTTCGGGCTCAGGATCCGGTGCCCGTCGATCGAACCGCGGTTCAGCAGCATCCGGCAGAAGCGCAGGTAATCGCCGGCCGTCGACACGAGCCCGCTGCCGCCCGAAGCCAGCGCCGGCGGCCGGCGAAACGCGCTGGATGCCGGGTCGTCCTGCAGCACGAGACCGCCATCCGGGCCCGGGCAATAACACGCGCACAGGCGCTCGGCCTGCGCGTCCGGCACGAAGAAACCGGTGTCGGGCATGCCGATGGGATCGAACAGCACCTGCTTCAGGTAGTCGGCAAACGGCTGCCCGGAGATCTTCTCGACGAGATAGCCGAGCACGTGCGTCGCGACCGAATAATTCCACGCTTCGCCAGGCGAGTAGTCGAGCGGCAGCCCGGACAGATCCGCGATCATGCCGTCGAGACCGCCCGGGTTGCCCGGTTCGCCGATCGCGAGTTCGCGGTACGCGGCATCGACGTTCGTCCTGGCCTGGAAGAAATACGACAACCCCGCCGTGTGGCGCAGCAGATCGACCATCAGCATCTCGCGCCCGACCGGCCGGGTCTGGAACCCGCCGAGGCTCCGTGCGCCGGCCACGGCGACGCCCAGATCCTTCCATGCCGGGATCACGCTCGACACGGGATCGTCGAGCGCCACCCGCCCCTGCTCGACCAGCGTCATGAACGCGACGCTCGTGATCGGCTTGGTCATCGAATAGATGCGGAAAATCGCGTCCTCGCGCATCGGCTTCGCGCGCTCGACGTCCATGGAGCCGACGACGTTCACGTGCGCCAGCTCGCCACGGCGATGGATCATCGTCACCGCCCCCGGCAAGCGCCCGGACGCCACGTACCGTTCGTTCAGCCGCATGTCGAGCGCCTTCAGACGCTGCGACGACAAACCCGGATATGCCACCTTGGTCATGCCCCTGCTCCTCTTTCCACTTCGGTCTCGACGCGCCGGAACCCGCGCCCGCCTCGCTTCAGGCAGCGCGCTTGTCCGATCAAAACATTCTAACAATAGAACTATGTCATTTTAAAGAATGCCCGACCCGGCGCGACGCGTCGGCGACATGCGGCGCTCGTCATGTGGGCCGGTTGCCCGATTCGGGACGCGCGGGCATGATGTCGCGAACCCTGGCGGCTGCCTTGCGAACCGTTCCCCCCGTCGCATTGCCAATGCGCCGGCCGGGCTACGTTTCGCACACGGCTGCCTCTTCCCACCTCAGCCCGCTTATGTCACTCCGCGCCTTCAGAACGCTGGTCGCCATCGCCCGATACCGGACTTTCGCGCGCGCCGGCGAAGCCATCGGCCTCACGCAATCGGCGGTGAGCCTGCAGATCAAGACGCTCGAAAGCGAATACAACGTGCAGTTGTTCGATCGCTCGCGCCGGCAGCCGGTGCTTACCGAGGCCGGCAACATCCTGCTCGCGCAGGCCGAGCAGGTGCTCGCGATGGTCGACCGGATTCCCGATGCGCTCAGCGACGAGAAGAAGCTCGTCGGCCGCCTGCGGATCGGCGCGATCCAGACCGCGCTGTCGGGCCCGCTGCCCGACGCGCTGCTCGCGCTGCGCGCAGCGCATCCGGGGCTGCGCGTGCACGTGTCGGCCGGCATGTCGGCCGAACTGGCGAACCGTGTCGCGGCCGGCGAACTCGATGCGGCGATCACGACACGCCCCGTGCGCCCGCATCCGGCGGAACTCACGTGGACCACGCTGTACGAGGATCGCTTCTGGCTGCTCGCGCCGCCGGACCAGACGGAACGCGACGCGGGCACGCTGCTCGGCGCGCTGCCGTTCATCCGCTTCGATGCGCAGGCGTGGGCCGGCCGCATGATCGCCGCCGAACTGCGCCGCATCGGCGTGCGGGTGCGCGAGGAGATGGTGCTGGACAGCGCGGAAACGATCGCGCGCATGGTCGCGCGAGGGCTCGGCGCGGCGATCGTCGCACTCCCCGATTCGACGCTCGCGCGCCTGCCGCCCGCCACGCGCTTGCCGTTCGGCCAGCCGCAGATGGGGCGCGCGGTCGTCCTGCTCGAACACCAGTCGCGTCCGGCCGAACGTTTCGCACGTGCGCTGGCGGCCGAAGTCACCGCGTCATCGATGAGAATTTCTCATTGAACACCCGATAATTAACCATTATTCCTGTTGTTTGCGCGTGTTAACTTGGCGGCATCGTCACTCTTTCGCTTGCGTGTCGCCATGTTGCCCGCCGGATGGATGCCCGCCTCGTTCCGCCGTTTTGCGTGCCAGCCGCTCACGGCGGCCTGCACGGTCATCCCGCCTCGAGTAAAGGCGCCCCGATGATCGGCCCGATCCTGCTCGCGCTGGCGCCGGTCGCGCTGCTGGTCGCGTGCGGCCACGGCCTGCGGCGCACGGGCTTCATCGCCGACGCCTTCTGGCCGCAGGCCGAGCGGCTGTGCTACTACGTGCTGCTGCCCGCGCTGTTCGCGGACGGCCTCGCGAACGCGCGGCTGCAGGCACTGCCCGTTTTACCGCTCGCGGCGGCGCTGGTCGGTTCGACCGCACTCGCCGCGGCGCTTCTCCTGCTGGTTCGCCCGTTCGTGCGGGTCGACGGCGCCGGCTTCACGTCGGTGTTCCAGGGTGCCGTGCGCTTCAACAACTATGTCGGCACGGCACTCGCGGCCGGGTTGTTCGGCGCAAAAGGCATCGCGCTCGCGGCCGTGTGCGTCGCGGCGATCGTCCCGACCGTCAACCTGATGTGCGTGCTCGTATTCGCGCGCTACGGCGACACGTGGCTCGGCGCGGCAGCCCTCGTGCGCCAGATCCTGTCGAATCCGCTCGTCGTCGCGTGCGCGCTCGGGATCGCGATGCAGGCCGGCGGCGTCACGTTCCCGGCGGCCGTCGAGCCGGCCGTGCGCGCGCTCGGCGTCGCGTCGATGCCGCTCGGCCTGCTGTGCGTGGGCGCGGCACTGAAATTCGATGCGGCGCGTGCGTGGCTGCAGCCGGTCTGCGTCGCGTCGGCGTTCAAGTTCATGGCGATGCCGCTCATCACGCTCGCCGCCGGCCGCCTGTTCGGACTCGGCGATGCGGCGCTGACGGTCGCGCTGCTGTTCCAGGCGCTGCCGACGTCGTCGGCGTCCTACATCATGGCGCGCCAGCTCGGCGGCGACGCGCCGCTGATGGCCGGCATCACCGCGTTCCAGACGATCGCGGCGGCGCTCGCGATGCCCGTCGTGCTGACCGCGCTCGCGTCGGCACCCGCGTTTCGCTGACGACGCAACGACCGCCCATTTCCCCCTGAATCCAGCCTGCACGCCGGCCATCGCGCGATTCGGCATAACCGGCCGCGCGTGCTCGTTCGCGCGTTGCCGCAGGCGCTCACCGAGAAACCCCGTCACATGAATGCTCCCGCCCCGCCCGCCGCCATCGCCGCCACCCGGCCGCACGCGGCCGTCTACGTGAAGCTCACGCTCGTCGCGCTGTTCTGGGGCGGGACGTTCATCGCGGGCCGGATCCTCGCCGCGACGATGTCCGCGACCTCGGCGGCCACCGGCCGCTTCGCGATCGCCGCGCTGATGCTGGTCGCGCTGACGTGGAAGATCGAAGGCGGGCTGCCGAAGCTGAGCGGCCGCCAGGTCGTGACGACCTTCGGCCTCGGCGCGACCGGCATCTTCCTGTACAACGTGTGTTTTTTCGCGGCGCTCGCGCGGATGCCGGCGGGCCGCACCGCGCTGTTCGTCGCGTTGAACCCGGTCGCCACCGCCGTGCTGCTGTCGATCGTCGTGCGCGGGGAACGCCTGTCGCTGTCGCGCTGGGCCGGCATCGCCGTCGCGCTGTTCGGCGCGCTGGTCGTGATCAGCCGCGGCGAATTGCTGCAGGTGCTGACCGATCTCGGCAACACGTTCGGTGCCGGCGAACGCTTCATGCTGTGCGCGGTGCTGAGCTGGGCCGCCTACACCGTGATCGGCCGGCGCGCGCTCGACGGGCTGTCGCCGCTGGCGGCCACGACGTACGCGGCGCTGTGGGGCCTCGCGCTGCTGGTCATTGCGCACCTGTTCGGCTCGCCCGCCGGCAGCGGCACGGCGCTGACATGGCAGGCCGTCGCGTCGATGCTCTATCTCGGCGCGATCGGCACGGTGGTCGCGTTCGTCTGGTATTCGCAGGGCATCCGCGAACTCGGGCCGGCCCGCGCGGCCGTGTTCACCAACCTGGTGCCCGTGTTCGGCGTGCTGCTGTCGGTCGCGCTGCTCGGCGAACCGCTGTCGCCGTCGATGCTGGCGGGCGGTGCGCTCGTGATCGCGGGCGTCGCGCTGACCAATCGAGCGAAACGCTGATCCATGGGTGTGCGCGACGCGCACTCGGGGACGGATGCCGAATACCGGAGCGGCGCGCGGCGGCGATCACGCCCCGGTTCCGTGACGCAGACGGGCGGCCGCTACCGATATGCCCCCGATGTTCTCGCAGCCCCGCCAAAAACCGCCTATCGTGAATGGAGCGCTCCGTTTGCCGCCATTCGACCCTGCGTCGCTCGCACCGGCGGCGACGGCCCCGCGCTCCGGCACCATTCACCGCGATCCGGCGCACGCTCGCCCGTGCACGATCGCGGCCGCCCACCGGATTACAGGAGGCCCTCATGAAAGCCGCGCTGCTCGTCAGCTCCGCCCTGCTCGCCATTGCATCCGCATCGGCGTCGGCTCAAGGCTCGATCACGAAAGTCGAAAACGGTTCGCTCGTCGCCGCGAACGGGATGACCGTCTACACGTTCGACAAGGACAAGGCCAACGCCGGCACCAGCGCGTGCACGGGCCAGTGCGAATCCTTCTGGCCGCCCTACAAGGCCAGCGCGACCGACGTTCCGGTCGGGCCCTACACGATCGTCAAGCGCGACGACGGAAGCCCGCAATGGGCATACAAGGGCAAGCCGCTGTACTTCTTCTCGAAGGACATGAAACAGGGCGACCGCAACGGCGACAACTTCAAGGACATGTGGCACGTGGTCGCGCCGTAAGCGTCGTTCCGCCGCCTTCCGCGCCCGCCACGAGGACGTAAAAAAGCCCGCCCGGATTGTCGATCCGGGCGGGCCTGCTCGCGATCGCGCCGGCCGCGTTGCATCGTCCGCCCGCAGGCGGGCGATTCATGCGGCCGGGTAGCGCATCAGCGGTTCGACGGGAAGCTGAACACCGTTCCTTCGCGCACGCCGGCCGACGGCCAGCGCTGTGTGATCGTCTTGCGCTTCGTGTAAAAGCGCACGGCGTCCGGGCCATACGCATGCAGGTCGCCGAACAGCGAACGCTTCCAGCCGCCGAACGAGTGGTAGGCAACCGGCACCGGCAGCGGCACGTTGATGCCGACCATGCCGATCTGGATGTTGTCGCTGAAGTAGCGCGCGGCCTCACCATCGCGCGTGAACAGGCACGTGCCGTTGCCGTACTCGTGCGCGTCGATCAGCGCCATCGCCTCGTCGAGCGACTTCAGGCGAATCACGCCGAGCACGGGCCCGAAGATCTCGTGCTGGTAGATCGGCATGCCGGGCTTCACGTTGTCGAACAGGCACGGGCCGAGGTAGTAGCCGCCGTCGTGGCCGTCGACCTTCACGCCGCGGCCGTCGACGACGAGCGTCGCGCCCGCCGCCACGCCCGCGTCGACGAAGCCCGTCACCTTCTCGAAATGCTGCTGCGTGACGAGCGGGCCCATGTCGACGCCCGCGCCGTTGCCCGGGCCGACCTTCATCTTCTCGATCTCGGCCTTCAGGCCCGCGACGACCTTGTCGCCCGTCTCGTCACCGATCGCGACGACCAGCGGAATCGCCATGCAGCGCTCGCCGCACGACCCGTACGCGGCGCCCATCAGCGCGTTCACCGCGTTGCCGATGTCGGCGTCCGGCATCACGACCGCGAAGTTCTTCGCGCCGCCGAGCGCCTGCACGCGCTTGCCGTGCGCGCAGCCGGTCGAATAGATGTATTCGGCGATCGGCGTCGAGCCGACGAAGCTCACGGCCTTCACGCGCGGGTCGGTCAGCAGCGTGTCGACCGCTTCCTTGTCGCCGTTCACGACGTTCAGCACGCCCGGCGGCAGGCCCGCTTCGAGCGCGAGCTCGGCCATGCGCAGCGTCGACGACGGCGTGCGCTCGGACGGCTTCAGCACGAACGTGTTGCCGCACGCGACGGCCATCGGCCACATCCACAGCGGCACCATCACCGGGAAGTTGAACGGCGTAATGCCGGCCGCGACGCCGAGCGCCTGGAACTCGCTCCACGAATCGATCGCGGGGCCGACGTTCTTGCTGTGCTCGCCCTTCAGCAGCTCGGGCACGTAGGTCGCGTATTCGACGTTTTCGATCCCGCGCTGCAGTTCGCCCATCGCATCGGCGAGCACCTTGCCGTGCTCGGCCGTGATCAGCGCGCACAGCTCGTCGGCGTGTTCCTCGAGCAGCGTCTTGAAGCGGCTCATCACGCGGGCGCGCTTCAGCGGCGGCGTGTTGCGCCAGGCCGGGAACGCGGCCTGCGCGGACGCGATCGCGGCTTCGACGGTCAGCTTGTCGGCGAGCGCGACGCTCTTGTGCGATTCGCCGGTCGCCGGGTCGAACACCGGCTGGACGCGGCTGCCGCCGTCGACGCGCTTGCCGTCGATCAGGTGGCCGACGGTGGAGGTCACATTGCTGTCGTGTTTCATCGTTGAGGCTCTTTCGTGAATGCGGTTGTCGGTCGGTGCGCGCCGCGGCTCAGTCCACTTCGTTCAGTGCGTCGGACAGCGCGTTGACCAGGTTGTCGATCTCGCGCTTCTCCGAGATGAACGGGGGCGCCAGCTGGATCGTGTCGCCGCCGTAGCGCACGTAGAAGCCCTTCGCCCAGCAGCGCATCGCGATCTCGTACGGGCGCCGTGCCGGCTCGCCCGGCAGGGCCGCGATCGTCAGGCCGGCAGCCAGCCCGTAGTTGCGGATGTCCGCGATATGGCGCTGGCCCTTCAGCCCGTGCACGGCCGCCTCGAAATGCGGCGCGAGATCGCGCACGCGGGCCACCGCGTCTTCCTTCACCAGCAGGTCGAGCGCCGCGACGCCGGCCGCGCATGCGACCGGATGCGCCGAATACGTGTAGCCGTGCGGAAACTCGAGCATGTACTCGGGGCCGCCTGCTGCCATGAACGTGTCGTAGATTTCCTTCGTCGCGACCACGCCGCCGAGCGGCTGCGCGCCGTTCGTCACCTGCTTCGCGAAGTTCAGGATGTCCGGCACCACGCCGAACGCGTCGGCGCCCGTCATCGCGCCGGCACGGCCGAAGCCCGTGATGACTTCGTCGAAAATCAGCAGGATGTCGTGCGCGGTACAGATGTCGCGCAGGCGCTTCAAATAGCCCTTCGGCGGCACGACCACGCCCGCCGAACCGGAGAACGGCTCGACGATCACGGCCGCGATGTTCGACGCGTCGTGCAGCGCGATCAGGTCGAGCAGGCGGTCGGCCAGCTCGGCGCCGTGCTCGGGCATCCCGCGCGAGAACTTGTTTTCGGCGAGTTGCGTGTGCGGCAGGAAGTCGGCGTCGAGGCCCTGGCCGAACAGCTTGCGGTTCGGCCCGATCCCGCCGACCGAGATACCGCCGAAGTTCACGCCGTGATAACCCTTCTCGCGGCCGATCAGGCGCGTCTTCGTGCCCTTGCCCTTCGCGCGCCAGTACGCGCGGGCCAGCTTCAGCGAGGTGTCGGCCGCTTCCGAGCCCGACCCCGTGAAGAACACGTAGTCGAGGCCGGCCGGCGTCAGTTCCTTGATCTTGTTGGCGAGCTCGAACGATTTCGGGTGGCCGAACTGGAATGCCGGCGCGTAGTCGAGCTGCGCGACCTGGCGGCTCACGGCTTCGACGATTTCCGTGCGGCCGTGGCCGAGGCCCGTGCACCAGAGGCCCGACAGGCCGTCGAAGATCTTGCGGCCTTCGGCGTCCGTGTAATACGCGCCCTTGCCCGACACGATCATGCGCGGGTCGGCCTTGAACTGGCGGTTGGCCGTGAACGGCATCCAGTGCGCGTCGAGCCACGCGGCGTCGGTGCGGATGGTCGTGTCGTCCTGCTGCGCGGCGGTGGTGATGTCGGTCATGTCGGTCGGCGCGGCGCGCCCCTCCTTCTTGTGATGATGTTGCGCATTGTCGGGAGGCCAATTAGTCTCTTCAATATCGCAATATCAATGTTCACTTGCGCAACTATGCAAGCAAAGAAACCGAAGAGCCGCGCGCTGCTCGGGCAGCTCAGCGACATGGATCTCCGCCTGCTGCGGGTCTTCAAGGGCGTCGTGCAGTGCGGCGGGATGGCGGCGGCCGAACTGGAACTGAATATCGGCATCTCGACGATCAGCCGGCACGTGAAGGACCTGGAAACGCGCGTCGGCCTCGTGCTGTGCCGGCGCGGCCGCGCGGGCTTCACGCTGACGCCCGAGGGGCAGACCGTATACGAGGAGACGCTGCGGCTGCTCGCGTCGATGGAAGCATTTAGAAGCAGGATAGACGGCATTCACGACCGGATGGGCGGCGAATTGCACGTCGCGGTGTTCGACAAGACGGCCACCAACGCGAACGCTCGCCTCGGCGACGCAATCCGCCAGTTCGCCGACGAAGCGCCCGACGTCGCGCTGAACCTGCATGTCGCGTCGATCAACGAGGTCGAGCGCGGGATCATCGACGGCAGCTACCAGGTCGGGATCATTCCCGCGCACCGCAACTCCGGCAGCCTCGTGTATTCGGAGCTGTTCGACGAACGGATGCTGCTGTACTGCGGCCGCCAGCATCCGCTTTACGACGCGCCGCACGGCAAGCTCACGTGGACGACGATCCGCAATCACGCATTCGCGGGGCTCGGCTTCCATTCGCCGAACATGGAGCTGAGCCACCGCGCGAAGCTCACGCGCAGCGCGACCGCGTCGGATCAGGAGTCGATCGCGACGCTGATCCTGTCCGGTCGTTATCTCGGCTTCCTGCCCGACCATTACGCGGAAAGTTTTGAAAACAAGGGGCTGATGCAGCCGATCGCGCCGCACCGGTTCAATTACCGGTGCCGGTTCGTGAGCCTGCTGCGGCGCTCGCCGCGGCCGTCGCGGGCCGCGCTGCTGTTCCAGTCGTGTCTGGAAGCCGCGCACGCGGCGACGGCACGGCCGGCGGCGTAGGCGAATCACGCAAAGGATCGGGCTCCCGGCCGCCCGTCGTGCGGCAGCGTGCCGGCAATGAAGGGACCGACAAGCGCGGCGGCGGCACCAGCGCCCCGCCCGGTCGCCCCGGTCACACGCCGTCGAACCGGTCGCGCGCGCGGTCGGCTTGCGCTTGCGCGCGGCTGCGCTTCACGAAATGCGTCGCGACGAGCGCCGCGCCAAAACCGGACATCGCGCCGACGCCGAGCGCCCAGCGCGGGCCGAGATGGTTCGCGACCCAGCCGGCCACCGGCGCGCCGATCGGCGTGCCGCCGAGCGCGACCGCGAGGCGCAGCGCCATCACGCGGCCGCGCATCGCCGGCTCGGTGGACAACTGCATCAGGCTGTTGGTCGAGTTCATGAAGGTGATCGCGGCGATCCCGGTCAGCACCAGCGCGGCGGCGAACAGCCAATAGCCCGGCGCCAGCGCGGCGAGCGTGCAGCCGAGCCCGAACAGCGCCGCGCCGAACCACAGATGCCGGAAGCGCGGCTGCTCGCGGCGCGCGGCGAGCAGCGCACCCGACACCGTGCCGACCGCCATCATCGACGACAGCACGCCGAACCCGCGCGCATCGACGTGGAACACGCTGGCCGCCATCGTCGAGATGAACAGCTGGAAATTGAGCCCGAACGTGCCGATCAGGAACAGCATCACGAGGATCGCCTTCAGGTCGTCGCGCCGCCACACGTAGCGGAACCCGTCGAGCAGGCCGCCGCGCGAGCGGCCCGCCCGCAGGTTCGCGCGCAGTTCGTCCTCGCGGAGCAGCAACAACGACACCAGCACCGCGAAGAAGCTGAGCCCGTTGGCGACAAACGCCCAGCCCGTGCCGACCGACGCGATCATGAAACCCGCCGCCGCCGGGCCGATCATCCGCGCGGCGTTGAACGACGTCGAATTGAGCGCGACCGCGTTCGCGAGTTCGCGATCGCCGACCAGTTCCGCGACGAAGGTCTGCCGCACGGGCGCGTCGAACGCCGCCGCGCAGCCGAACAGGAACGCGAACACGTAGACATGCTCGAGCCGCGCGACACCCGTGACCGTCAGCGCGCCGAGCACCAGCGCCAGCACGCCCATCAGCGCCTGCGTCACCATCAGCAGCTTGCGCTGGTCGAAGCGGTCGGCCGCGTAGCCGGTCCACGGCAACAGCAGCAACTGCGGCCCGAACTGCAACGCCATCACCGTGCCGACGGCCGATGCGTCGTGATGCGTGAGCTGCGTGAGAACCAGCCAGTCCTGCGCGGTGCGCTGGACCCACGTACCGATGTTCGACACCAGCGAACCGATCGCCCACACACGATAGTTGAAACTGCGAAGCGAACGGAACACGCCCGCCGCCGGCACGCTCATGGCCGCTCCCGGTCGGGCTCGTTGCCGCCGTGCAGCTCGCCGAAGTGCCACGCGAGAAACAGGCCGAGCGCGAGGATGCCGAGACCGAACGCCGCTGCATCGGCCGTGACCCGGAGGTCGAAATCACCCACTCGGCACACCAGCACATAAGCCATCACGAGGTTCGCGACGCCCCACACGACATTCACGGTGGACGACGACAACCCGCGCCCGGGCGGATTCGCGAACGGGGTCTGGAACGGCTCGCCGCGCAACCCGCTGACGAGATGCGGCACGACGTTCGCGAGAAACGCGCCGCCGAAGAAATACGCGACGAGATGCGGGAGGTTCATGTTCGGGTTGTCCTTTCGGCAAGCGGGTCGATGCGGTTCAAGGGCGCGGCGTTTCCTGGAATTCGGCGAGCCGCTGCAGCAGCTTCACGGCGGACGCGAGTTCGGCCTGCTCGGCCGCCGACAGTTGCGCGTGCAGCGCGCGGAACAGCCAGTCATCCTTGGCCGCGCGGTTCGCCTGCAGCACCTTGCGGAAACCGGGCGTGACCGCGATCAGCGTCTGCCGGCCGTCGGACGGATCGGGCTCGCCGCTGACGGCGCCCAGCGTCTCGAGCGTCGCGACCGTCACGCGCATCGACTGCGGGCGCACGCTTTCGGCGCGCGCCAGGGCCGATACGGTCGCGGGGCCGTCGCGGTCGAGCCGCAACAGCACCGATTTCTGCGATGACGTGAGGTCGTTCGGGTGGATCTGCTCCCGCATTCGCCGCATCAGCTTGCCGACCGAGATGCGGAGTTCGCCGGCGAGACCGGCCAGTGGGAGCGCGTCGGAGGGAGATAAAGGCGGGTTCATGAATTCAAGATAGCAGGTATACAGTCAAACTGTACAGTTTAGCTGCATATTTCACCTTGTAAGGATCGTCCCTTCGCGTGCGCTCGAGCCGATGCGAAACGTCGCGTTCGGCCGCGCAAGCCGGCTCTGCGATAATGCGGGCTCCCCATTTCCGCTCCGCTTCCCGCCATGACGCAGCCGTCCGCTCCGCTCTCCACCGACCTGCCGCCGATCTCGTGCCTGCCCGGCGACGCGCTGCCGTGGCTGCCGATGAGCGCCGACCTGCCCGGGCTCGCAATCAAGTACCTGCACATCAACGCGGCCGAGGACACGCTCACCGCGCTGCTGAAGATGCCGGCCGGCGGCACGCTGCCGCGCCATCGCCACGACGGCGAGGTATTCGTCCATACGCTGCAGGGTGCGTGGCGCTACCTCGAATACGACTGGATTGCGCGCGCCGGCTCGACGGTGCTCGAACCGGCCGGCTCGGTGCATACGCCGGAAACGCTCGGCGCGCCGGGCGAGGACGTGATCACGCTGAACGTGATGCGCGGCGATCTGGTGCTGCTCGACGACGAAGGCCGCGAAACCGCGCGCGAGAACTGCCGCGTCGCGCTGCTGCGCCAGCGCAAGCATGCGCGCACGGCGCCGGACGACGCCGCGCCGTTCGTCACACGGTAAGACAGGCGGCATCGCCGGGTCGCGATCCGTGCGGTGCGGGCTCGCGCTGATGTGCGGATGGCAGCCGGCGCCCTTCGCCAACGTCCCCGGCCTGCCCGCGCGTTACCGAAACCGCCGGAAAAACCGCCGGACATCGTCGGCCAGCAGATCCGGCTCCTCCATCGCGGCAAAATGGCCGCCACTCGGCATGTCGGTCCACTGCACGACGTCGAACACCCGTTCGAGCCAGCTGCGCGGCGGGCGGCCGATTTCCTTCGGAAAACGCGCAAACCCGACGGGCACCGCCACGCGCTGCCCGGCCGCGAAGCGCATGGGCTGCAGCCGGTTTTCCCAATACATCTGCATCGACGAGCCGATGCAGCCGGTGAACCAGTACAACGAGATGCCGGTCAGCAGCGTGTCGTGCGAAAACCGCCGCGCCAGGTCGCCGTCGCAATCGCTCCACGCTCGGAATTTCTCGGCGATCCACGCGGCCAGCCCGGCCGGCGAATCGTTGAGCGCGACGGCGAGCGTCTGCGGCTTCGTCATGTGGACGTGCGCGTATCCGCCTTCCAGCACGGCCCACTCGCCGCGCTGCGTCACGAACGCCCGTTCCTCGTCGGTCAGCGGCAAGGCCGCGTCGGTCGGCGGCTCGTAGCTGCCGGGCAGGAAGTTCAGATGGAGGCCGTCCACCACGTCGGCATGCCGCGCGCCGAGCGCAATCGACACGCCTGCGCCGAGATCGCCGCCTTGCGCGCCGAAGCGGCGATATCCGAGACCGGACATCAGTGCCGCCCAGCGGTCCGCGACCTGAAACGCCGACATGCCGGGTGCCGCGGGCGCCGGCGAGAACAGGAAGCCGGGCAGCGACGGCACGACGACGTCGAACGCGTCGTCCGGATCGCCGCCGAACGCCGCCGGGTCGCAGAGGCGATCGATCAGCGCGTCGAATTCGAAGACGGAGCCGGGCCAGCCGTGCGTGATGACGAGCGGATAAGGCTTCGGCCCGACGCCGCGTCGATGGATGAAATGCACGCGCTGCCCGCCTGCGTCTGCGACGAACTGCGGCAGCCGGTTCAGCGCACGCTCCGCCGCACGCCAGTCGAAGCGTTCGGCCCAGTACGCGGTCAGTTCGCGCAACCAGGCGCCGTCGACGCCCTGCTGCCACGGCTCCGCGGGTGTCAGCGTCGGTGCGCGCGTGGCGCGCAGGCGCCGGCGCAGGTCATCGAGCGCGTGATCGGGAATCGCAATGTCGAACGGGGCGGTGTGCATCGGGTCTCCTCGCGAAGCGGGTCGACGAGATTCTGCGCGATTTTCCCGGCGCGCGCAGAGCAGCTCGGGCACACGCGTCAGCCCGCCTCCCGCTCATCCGACCGCTCATCCGACCGCGCGTCGCGCCGCACCGCCTGCGGCGGCACGCCGAACCCGCGCACGAACGCCTCGCGCATGTGCCGCCGGTCGCGAAAGCCGTTTTCCTTCGCAATCACGTCGAGCGAATGGCGGCTCTGCTCGATCATCAGCCGCGCGGACTCCAGCCGCAGCCGCTCGATCGCCTTCGCGGGCGACTGCCCCGTCTCGAGCGTGAACACGCGGCTGAACTGGCGCGGGCTCAGGTGCACCGCTTCGGCGAGATCCTCGACGGTCAGCGCGCGGCCGAGATGCTGCCGCGCGTAGTTCAGCGCGTTCTGGATCCGGTCGGATTTCGGCGCGAGATCCAGCATTTCCGAATGCTGCGACTGCCCGCCGGCCCGCCGCTGGTGCATCACGAGCTTGTGCGCGACCGACCGGGCGACATCCGCGCCCAGGTCCTTTTCCACCATCGCGAGCGCGAGGTCGAGGCCGGCCGTCATCCCGGCCGACGTCCAGATCGAGCCGTCGACGATGTAGATCCGGTCTTCCTCGACGCGAATCTCCGGGTAGTCCCGCTGCAGGTCGCGGCCGAACGCCCAGTGCGTCGTCGCGCGGCGCTGCGCGAGCAGCCCGGCCTCGGCCAGCACGAACGCGCCCGTGCAGATGCCGGCGATCCGCCGCGCGCGCGCGTTGGCGCGGCGCAGGAACGCGACGACGCCGGGCGGCGCCGGCGACGCGACCGGATCGTTGACGCCCGCGACGATCCACGTATCGACGGCAAGCTGCCCGCGCAGCGCGTGCGTGGCGACCGGCAACCCGAGCGACGAGCGCACGTCGCCACCGTCGACCGAATAGTTGCCCATCACGTAGAACGGCTCGCTCATGCCCATGTTCGCGTACTCGAACACCGACTGCGCGGCGAGCGCCATGATCTGGAAGCCGTCGCTGATCAGAAAGCCGATGCGGTGCATGTGCGTTCTCCCTTCCCCGGCCAGTGAGTTGGCCCGATGTCCTGAATCATACCCATCTACGTCATTTGTGTCACAGCGATTCACGGCCAGAATGGCTTCACGCCATCCGGCCAATCCCATCGAAACGGAGCACATCATGACGCAAGCACATCGCGGTACCGCCCTCATTACCGGCGCCTCGTCGGGCATCGGCGCCGTCTACGCGGACCGCCTCGCGCGCCGCGGTTACGACCTGATCCTGGTCGCCCGCAACCGCGACCGGCTGGCCGCCCTCGCCGATCGCATCACGAACGACACGCAGCGCAGCGTCGAGATCGTCGACGCCGACCTCAACGACCGCGCGGCCCTCGCCGCCGTCGAGGCGAAGCTGAAGCAGGATGCGAGCATCACGCTGCTCGTGAACAATGCGGGCGTCGGCACGCACGCGCCGCTGCTCGACAGCGACGTCGACGCGATGACCCGGATGATCGACCTGAACGTGACGTCGCTCACGCGCCTCACCTACGCGGCGGTGCCCGGCTTCGTCGCCCGCGGCCGCGGTGCGGTGATCAACATTTCATCGATCGTCGCGATCTCGCCGGAAACGCTGAACGGCGTGTACGGCGGCACGAAGGCGTTCGTGCTCGCGTTCAGCCAGTCGCTGCATCACGAACTCGCCGACAAGGGCGTGCAGGTGCAGGCCGTGCTGCCCGGCGCAACCGCCACCGATTTCTGGCAGACGGGCGGCCTGCCGCTCGAGCATCTGCCGAAGGAAATCGTGATGTCGGCGTCCGACCTCGTCGACGCGGCGCTGATCGGCTTCGAGCGCGGCGAACTCGTGACGATCCCGTCGCTGCATGCGGGTGACGAATGGGCCGCCTACGAGGCCGCGCGCCGCACGATGGCCCCGCACCTGTCGGCCGATACGCCCGCGCCGCGCTACGCGACGGCACGCTGACCGCCCGACATCCCGCAGGTCGAAGGCAGCAAGCGCGTCGCCCTCCGGGACGCGCCGCGGAACCCGGTGACATGCAGCGCATCGCCGACGATCATCCCGGGTTCCGCGGCACGCTTCCCGGCACGTGCCGATCGGTGGATTCGTCTGCCGAAACATGCACCGGATTCTTTCCCGATCGGCGCAAATGGCGCATACCGACAGACGATTCCGGTTCGCTTGCCACGCATTCCGCGCAACAGTAAGCTCTGCGATTGCAGTCCCCAAGCGGCCTCGTCCGACCGGCATTCGTCCGATCACGAGGGCAATCGTCCGTTGCAAACTCGACCATGCGGGTCCGTATGTTCATCACCGAGACCGGCGACGCGCCGGCCTCCGCGCGCGGTTCGGCCGACCTTCAGCCCGCGCTCCCGCCCGTGCCGGAACTGGCCACCGTCTGTCGTGTCGCGCGGGCGCATTTCGGTGCCGCCGGCGCGTTCATTGCGCACGCGGATGCCGATGCGCCACGCGTGCTCGCCGTCGACGGCGCGCTGCCCGATCCCCTTTTCGCCGATGGCTTGCCACCCCGGGTCGAGCCGGATCCGGCCGCCGATGCGCGGCTCGTGCCGGACGACACGAACGCGAATGCGAACGGGCAATGCGGCGGCGGCCCGCCTCACGCGCCGCGGATCGTCGCGGCCTGCGAACTGGCCGCGCCCGATGGCGCGACACTGGGCATGCTGTGCGTCGTCGACGATGCGCAACGCACGCTCGACGCCACGCAACGCACGCTGCTCCGCGACCTCGCCATGCTGGCGGCAAGCGCGCTTTGCCGCGCGATCGAAGCCGCCGCGTTGCGCGAACGGCTCGACATCGTCGAGGAACACAGCACGCTGACCACGCTCGCGCTCACCGAAAGCGGCACCGGTGTGTGGGATCGCAACGTGGAAACCGGCGAGATACATTACTCGCCGGCCTGGAAGGCATTGCTCGGCTACGCGCCGCACGAGCTCGGCACCCGGATCGAGGATGCGTACGAACGGCTGCATCCGGACGACGTCGACGACGTGAAAGCCGCGATGCTCGCGCACTTCGAGCGCCGCACCGACCGCTACGCGGTCGAGCACCGCATCCGTTGCAAGGACGGCACCTACAAATGGATCTGCAGCCGCGGCAAGGTGATCACCCGCGACGCCTACGGCCGCGCGCTCCGGATGGTCGGCACGACCACCGACATCACCGCGCTGCGCGAGCTCGCCACGCGGTTGCGCGACTCGGCCGCGCTCGTCACGGATCTCACCGACCAGGTTCCCGGGCTCGTGTTCCAACTGCGGCAAACGGCCGACGGGCACCGCTTCTTTACCTACGCGAGCGCGGGTGTCAGCGACATCTATGAACTGACGCCCGAGCAGGTCGCCCACAGTGCGGAAGCGGTCGAGACGCGGATTCATCCGGCCGACCTGGTCGCCTATCGGCTGTCGCTGCACGACTCGTCGGTGCGGCTGACCCCGTGGCGCCTCGAATATCGCGTGCTGCTGCCCGGCCAGGGCCTGCGCTGGCGTGAAGGCGATGCACGCCCACAGCGCACGGCCGACGGCGGCACCGTGTGGCACGGCTTCATCACCGACGCGACCGACCGCAAGCACATCGAGGCCGAGCTGCACCGGATGGCCACGACCGATCACCTGACTCAACTGTCGAACCGCCACGCGTTCATGCGGCAAAGCGAAGCCGCGCTGCGCAACGTGCGCACGACCGGCCTGGCCGCCGCGGTGCTGATGCTCGATCTCGATCACTTCAAGGCGCTGAACGACCGCTGGGGCCACCCGGTCGGCGATCGCGCGCTCCGGCATTTCGCACGGCTGCTGCTCGCGGAAACCGGGCCCGACGGGATCGTCGGCCGGGTCGGCGGCGAGGAATTCGCGGTCGTGCTGCCGAAGGCGGATCTCGACACCGCGCTGGCATTCGCGCAGCGCGTGCAGCAACGCGCGACAGAGGCGCGGCTAATGCACGAGGACCAGCAGGTCACGCTGACCGTCAGCATCGGCATCGACGCGATGCGGGCGTCGGACTTCGGCGCGTACCAGCCGCTGTCACGCGCCGACAAGGCGCTCTATCTCGCGAAGGAACGCGGCCGCAACCGGATCGAGGTGTATCGGGCGTAGCCGACGCGACGGCGCGACTGCATGCCGGGCGACATCCGCGCCACGTCCGCCGCCCGGTTTCCCCGCCCCCGTCGCGCGATCGGTTCGAAACCGATCGTGTAGACTTGCGCCCCTTGCTCCCCTCACCACGACTTGCCATGGACAATGCCAAACGAACCGCGCGAATCGCGACAGGTCTGCTCGTCGTCGCGCTCGTCGAGTTGCTGGCGCTTCTGATCGGCTACGTGTTCGCCAGTTCGATGGACGATCCGTACGCCGGCGTTCGCGTGCTGATTACCGCACTGTTCTGGGCGGCAGGCCTCTCGGCCATCGGCGTCATCGCGGCAATCGCCTGCCTGTCGATCGACCTGCAGGCGCGCGGCGGCGTGATCTACGGGGCGCTGGTGCTGCACGGCCTGCTCGTCCTGCCCGGGCTGTTTCTGTCCTTCCACTGAATCGCACCGCAGCCGCCGGCGTCACGCCGCCTCCGCACGCGGCACCGCCCGCACCCCCAGCAGCATCGCGACCGCGCACGCGGCCAACAGCGCGGCGATCATCAGCATCGCCGGATCCATGCTGCCGGTTCGCGTGCGGATCAGCCCGACGAGCCAGGGGGTGATCATGCCGCTCGACACGCCGATGCTGCTGATCAGCGCGATCCCGCCGGCCGCGCCCGCGCCGGAGAAATACGCGGACGGCACGGCCCAGAACACCGGATGCGCAGCGAAGATCAGCATCGCCGCGACCGACAGCAGCGCCATCATCGCGACGATGCTCGGCAGGTGCAGCGTCAGCAGCGCAAGCGCCACCGCGCCGCCGAACGCGCATGCCGCGAAGTGCCGGCGCCGCTCGCGCTTGCGGTCGGAACGCCGCGCGATCGCGATCAGGCCGGCCGCGCCGATCGCATTCGGCACGACCGACAGCAGGCTGATCTGCACGACGTCGTGGATGCCGAATTCGCGGATCATCAGCGGCATCCAGAACAGCAGCATCAAGAGCGCGGTGGTCAGCGAGAAATAGATGAACGCGAACAGGTACGTGCGCGGTTCGGCCAGCACCTGCCGCAGCGAATGCGGCGCCGGCGTATCGACACCGGCGGCACCGGCGGCACCGGCGCGGTCGGCGGCCAGGTCGGCCGCAAGCCGCTGGCGATCGGCGTCGGACAGCCAGCGCGCCTGCTCGGGGCGATCGCACAGCCAGAACCACGCGATCACGCCGAGCAGGATCGCGGGCGCGCCCTCGATCGCGAACATCCATTGCCAGCCGTGCAGCCCGAGCACGCCCGACATCCCGCGCATCAGCCAGCCCGACAGCAGCCCGCCGACCATCCCCGCCACCGCGACGCCCGCGTAGAAGATCGACAGCACCGACGCACGCCGCCGCGCCGGATACCAGTACGTCAGGTAGAACACCACGCCCGGAAAGAACCCGGCCTCGAACAGCCCGAGCAGGAAGCGCAGCACGTAGAAGTGCTTCGCGCTGTCGACGGTGATCATCGCGACCGACACCGCGCCCCACAGGCACATGATCCGCGCGAACGTGCGGCGCGCACCGAAGCGGCGCAGCAAGGCGTTGCTCGGCACCTCGAACAGCACGTAACCGACGAAGAACAGCACGGCGCCGAGGCTGTACATCGCGTCGGTCAGGCCGAGATCTTGCCGCATCTGCAACTGCGCGAAGCCGATGTTGCTGCGATCGAGGATCGACACGATGTAGCAGATGAACAGGAACGGCACGATCCGCATGCCGATGCGCCGGTACAGCGCGTCGTCGTCCGGTGCAGCGGCGCCGGACGCGACGGCACGCGCGGCATCGGCTTGAAGAGGGGCTGACATCGATCGTCTCCTCGATGGATTCGGTTGCGGGGCGAACATGGGGCGCCGGTCGCCGCCGCCCGCGCGCGGCGACCGGCCGTTGCGCGTTCAGTCGCGCGGCGCGGCTTCGCCCTTCACGCCGAGCATCAGCGCGACGCCGCTCGCCACCAGCAACGCGGCCAGCAGATACACGGCGAGATCCATGCTGCCGGTGCGCGTGCGGATCATCCCGATCACCCACGGGCTGACGATGCCGCTCGTGATCCCGATGCTGCTGATCAGCGCGATCCCGGCCGCGGCCGCGTTGCCCGACAGGTAGCGGGTCGGCACGGCCCAGAAGATCGGCAGCGCGGCGAAGATCAGCGTCGCCGCGATCGACAGGCACGCGAGCATCGCCGCGAAGCTGTGCAGGTGCAGCGTCAGCGCGGCGAGCGCGATCCCGCCGCCGATCGTGCAGCACGCGAAGTGCTTGCGGCGCTCGCCGGTCCGGTCCGAACGGCGCGCGATCAGGACCAGCCCCACCGCGCCGACCGCGTTCGGCACGACCGTGTACAGGCTCACGGCCACGACGTCGGTCACGCCGAAATCGCGGATCATCAGCGGCATCCAGAAGTTGAGCGTCAGCGACGCGCAGGTCAGCGAGAAATAGATGAACGCGAACAGGTACACGCGCGGATTGGCGAGCGCGGCCACGAGGCTGCGCCCGTCGTGCGCGTGGCCGTGGCCGCGGCTGTCGGCGCACAGCGCGGCGACCCGCGCCTTTTCATCGGCCGTGAGCCACGCGGCATCCTGCGGCCGGTCGACCAGGAACGTGAACGCGGCGAACGCGAGCAGGATCGCCGGCGCGCCTTCGATCGCGAACATCCACTGCCAGCCGTGCAGGCCGAGCACGCCGCCCATGTCGCGCATGATCCAGCCCGACATCAGGCCGCCGAGCACGCCGGCCACCGCGACGCCCGCGAAGAACACCGAGATCGCGGCCGCGCGCCGGTTCGCGGGGAACCAGTAAGTGAGGTACAGCACGATGCCGGGAAAGAAGCCGGCTTCGAACACGCCGAGCAGGAACCGCAGCACATAGAAATGCGACGGCTGCGACACGAACATCATCCCGGTCGACGCGATGCCCCACAGCAGCATGATCCGCGTGAAGGTGCGGCGCGCGCCGAAACGCGCGAGCAGCATGTTGCTCGGCACTTCGCAGAACACGTAGCCGACGTAGAACACCGCGGCGCCGAGGCCGTACATCGCGTCGCTGAAGCCGAGATCGTGCTTCATCTGCAACTGCGCAAAGCCGATGTTGATGCGGTCGAGGAACGATACGACGTAGCAGAGGAACAGGAACGGCACGATCCGCCATGCGATCTTGCGGAACAGCAGCGCGTCGTCCGTGGCGGCGGATGCGGAAGCCGAAGCGCTCGCGTGCGCGAGCGTCGCTTCGGCATGAAGCGATTGGGGCATGTCTCTCTCCAAACAGGCTGCGCGATTCGGGCGCGCAGCCGTCTCCCAGGGCGTACGTGCGCCCTGCTTTCTAGTGAGCTCGGATCACGGCGGACGGCAAGACGGCGGAACGCCGCGGCCGGTCGCCGCTTCAGAAAAAAGGCGGAGCGCCCTGTCGGACACCCCGCCTGTGCAAGCCGCTCAGTCCTGCAGCGCGGCCCACATTTCCTTGTCGCGCTGCGCGGTCCAGATGCGCGGATGCGTGATGCCGCTCGCTTCGTCGAACGCACGCGACACGTCGAACGGCAGGCAGTGCTCGTAGATGAACACGTGGCCGAACTTCGGGTCCATCGCTTCGCGCGTGAGCGCCATCGATGCCTTCAGGTCGAGCTTCTGCTCGACGGCCTTGCGGCCCTGCGCGAGCAGCGTCGTGACGAAATCCTTCGTGTAGTCGAGGCCCTTGTTCACTTCGGCCGGGTTCAGCAGCGCGGGGCCACGGCCCGGCACCAGCTTCTCGGCGTTCAGCGCGCGCAGCGCCTCGAGGGTGGCCGGCCACTGTTCGAGCTGCGCATCGCCGCAGTAGCACGCGGCGTCGTATTCGACGAGGTCGCCCGAGAACAGCACTTTCTGCGACGGGATCCAGACGATCGTGTCGCCCTTCGTGTGGCCCGAGCCGACGTGCATGATCTTCACCTCGAGCTTGCCGAGGAACAGCGTGATCTCGCGCTCGAACACGAGCGTCGGCCAGGTCAGGCCGGGCACCGTCTCGACACCGGCGAACAGGCGCGGGAAGCGCTCGATCTCCGACTTCATGTCGGCCTCGCCGCGCTCGACGATCATCTCGTACGTGCCGCGGCTGGCGATCACGTGCTGCGCGCCTTCGTCGAAATACGCGGACGCGCCGAGCACGCGCACCGCGTGGTAGTGCGACAGCACGACGTGCTTGATCGGCTTGTCGGTCACGCTGCGGATCTTCGCGATCAGGTCCTGCGCCATCGCGGGCGTCGCGGTCGTGTCGACGATCAGCACGCTGTCGTCGCCGATGATCACGCCCGAGTTCGGATCGCCTTCGGCGGTGTACGCGTACGCGTTCTCGGACAGCTTCGTCCAGGTGACTTTCTTCTCTTCCAGATCGGCTTGGGAGGCGAATGCTTTGGCCATGTTGCGTTCCGTGGCTGCGAGCCATGTGTTGAGGGGAGTGAGCGGATCATCTTCCCGCACCGAATATTTGTCAATGGCAAAGTCGCTTGCTATTGTTTAATACGGGTAAACCTGCGGGCTGGCGCGATAAATGGCGTCGGATACCATGCGGGGTTTCGTCAACGGAAGAATCATCGCGTGCAGAACCACGAAGTCAGCGCAGACGATGCGCCGCCCAAGGCGCAGCGCGGGATCCAGAGTGTCGAGGTCGGCGGCCGGCTGCTCGACGCGCTCGCGCGCCGGCGCAAGCCGCTCGGGCTGTCCGAGCTGGCCGCGGCGGCCGACCTGTCGACCGCGCAGGCGCACACCTATCTCGTCAGCCTGACCCGGCTCGCGCTCGTGAAGCGCGACGCGCTCACCGGCAACTACGAGCCGGGCCCGTTGTCGCTGCGGCTCGGGCTGATGTCGATCGAGCGCCAGCCGGCCTATCGCGCGACGCTGCCGCACGCGGCACGGCTCGCGGAAGCGGTCGGCCTGAGCGTCGCGCTGTCGGTGCCGGGCGCGCTCGGGCCGACGATCGTGCGCATCGAGCACGGCGGTTATCCGCTGCACGTGAACCTGCATGTCGGTTCGGTGATGTCGCTCGACACGACGGCCACCGGCCGCGTGTTCCGCGCGTTCGGCGACCCCGCGCAACTCCGCGCGATGGCCGCCAGCCAGGCCGGCGCGGCCGACACGCTTGCAGGCGGCGAGCAGCCCGTGCCGGACACCGGCGTGCCGCAGGCCGAGCTCGACGCGATCCGCGCACGCGGGATCGAGCGCGGCGTCGACCTGCCGAGCCCCGGCGTCAGCGCGATGTGCGTGCCGGTGTTCGACGCGGCGGGTGCGCTGCAGCTCGCGTTGACGGTGATCGGTTCGACAGGCTCGATCGACGTCGCGTGGGACGGCCCGATCGCGGCGGCACTGCGCGACGCGGCGCGGCAGGCGAGCGCATCGCTCGGCGCGGCGCACGATGCCCCCCCGCCCGCACCCGGCGCAGCCCCGGCCGCTCCGCGCGTGCCGCCCGCGCTGGCCGACGATGCGAAGGCGCAGCGCGGGATCAACGCGCTCGACAGCACCGGCGAGCTGCTGCTCGCGCTGGTGTCGGCGGGCCGCGCGCTGCCGCTGCGCGATCTCGCGGCGGCGGCCGGGATGCCGGCCGCGAAGGCTTTTCCGCATCTCGTCAGCCTGCAGAAGATCGGCCTGCTGAGCCGCGACGACACCGGCTGCTTCGGCGGCGGCCCGCTCGGGCAGGCGCTCGGCCTGATCGCGATGCAGCGCGTGTCGCCGACGCGCGACGCTGAAGCCGAGATCGTCGCGCTGGCCGGCGCGACCGACATGAGCGTGGCGGCCGCGACGCTCGGGCCGCTCGGCCCGACGGTGATCCGCCTCGAGGAATCGGCGCGACCGCAGCACGTGAGCCTCCAGGTCGGCACCGTGATGTCGCTCGTCAATACGGCGATCGGCCGGATTTTCGCGGCCGGCATGTCCGACGACGTGCTGGCCGACCTGCTCGCCGACGAGCCCGTGCGCCTCGCGGGCCGCATCGCCCCGCCGACCGACGACGCATTCCGGGCGCGGCTCGCGACGATCCGCGCGGACGCGCTCGATTTCGCGTTCGACGCGCCGGTGCCGGGCATCGGGACGGTCGCCGCGCCCGTGTTCGATCACACCGGCAGCATCCGGCTCGTGATCGCGATCATCGGTTCGTCGCGCGGCTTCCCGCGCGGGCCGGACAGCGATCTCGCGCAGGCGTTGCTCGCCGCGACGCGGCGGCTGTCGTGGCGGTTCGGGTGGATCGGCCCGTAAGCCGACGCCCGCTTCCGCCATCCTCCGCAGCGCCCGAATCCCCCTCTCTTGTTCGATGCGAGGCCGTGCCGGCACGGCCTCGTCGCGCCCGCACGACCGTGCCAAGGCACCCGATATTCATGTTGCGAAGCAGCAACACAAATTGTCAGTAATTCTCATATAACGAAATCGCATTTCACAAGGCGGAGGCGTTTCGCTATGATTAGGGTTATCCCTAACTCGCCACCTATATGGGGCTTCGTCATGCAAACGTCTAATGTCTCCGACCGTTCCACCGAATCCGCTGGCTGGCTCGCACGTGTGGGCGAGCTGATTGCAGAAGCTTGGGCACTCCACCTCGAGACCTGCGAAGTCATCGCTGAAGCACACGCACGCCTGCCGCGCTGAGCGGTACGACCGGCCAACAGCCGGCCGCACGATGCCGTCCTGATCCGCTTGCCCGGATGCGCGCCACAAGGCCGCGGCATCCGGCAACGCCTGGGGCGGCAAACAATGTGGAAACCGGCAAGAGTTGCCCCGGTTGAATGCGCTCCCGGTGCCGGGAGCGTGTCGAGGTCGCTTTGAAGCCGATGCCGGCGCCAATCCGCGTCGACGCGGTATCGAATCGGCTTCGGCGCGGTTCTGTCTGACGGTTGCCCGGGCGGACAGCCGTTATCCAGCCAGCACGTGGGAAGGCCGGACCATCGCGGACGGAAGATTCATCCGCGTTGCCGGCGGCGGTACCGAACCGCGCCGCGCGGCTTCTCCCCCGCCCGATTGCCGGCTTTCTCCGCGCATACGCGCAGCCACAAGCGCCGTCG
The DNA here is from genome assembly GCF_052045915.1 of Burkholderia sp. 22088. Taxonomy (NCBI): domain Bacteria; kingdom Pseudomonadati; phylum Pseudomonadota; class Betaproteobacteria; order Burkholderiales; family Burkholderiaceae; genus Burkholderia; species Burkholderia sp. 22088. The sequence continues at coordinate 232,488 of NZ_JBQEPY010000005.1, read as the reverse complement.
TTTCAACGACGGCCGCATCTCACCCCTGCCTTCCTCACACCTGAATCGACGGCACGTCCTTCATGCAGCGCAGCGCAAACATCGAGCGGCTGTGACGGATGCTCGAAATCTTGTACAGCTTTTCGCGCAGGAAGCGCTCGTAGCCGGCCGTGCCGTCCACCGCGACCTTGATCCAGTAGTCGTACTCGCCCGACACCAGATACGCCTCGAGCACCTCGGGCAGCGCGGCGAGCTCCTCGCCGAAGCGGGCGAGCGCGTCGTCCTCGTGGCGGTCGAGCGTGACTTCGAGGATCACGATGTCCGCATAACCCAGCTTCCGCTGGTTGACGAGCGCGACATAACCGTCGATGTAGCCGTCCACCTCGAGTTGCCGGGTGCGGTTCCAGCACGCGGTGGTCGACATGCCGATCTGTTCGGCCAGTTCGGCGTTCGACAGGCGCGCATTTTTCTGCAGTGCACCCAGGATCTTGCGGTCCTGGCTGTCGAGCGTTTTCGGCGAGCGTTCACGTGTGGCCATGGCAGGAAGAATCTTCTACTGAAAAGCGCGATTCTATCTGAACGACATTCCGGATTTGTGTCGGTTTGTGTGGAAATGCGGAAGCCTTTTAATCCGGCCCCTTGATATATTTTCCCCATGCCTGTTGTCCGGCACGCTCCCCGCGACAACCCCTTCGCAGCGGGACGCACGGCCGCAATCACGAGTTGCGGTGCCGGCCAGCAGGCATGCGATTCCCCGCCGCCCGCGCGCCTATCCGGCCGCGCGGCTTCGGCGCCCGTGTTCCTGTTCCTGCCCTACCCGTCATGTCGTTCAGGCTTTACCTCTCGTTTCTCGCTGCTTCCGCCGTTCTCGTCTACGCTCCCGGCCCCGTCAACCTCCTCACCATGAACCACGCACTGCGCGCCGGATGGCGCCGCGCGCTGCCGTGCGTCTGGGGCGGCACGCTCGCCGTGCTGCTGCAACTCGCGCTGACCGCGCTGTGCCTGAATTCGCTCGTGCATCTCGACGAGCGCGCGCTGACCGTGCTGCGCTGGGCCGGCGCAGCCTACCTCGTCTGGCTCGGCTGCAAGCAATGGCTCAGCCGCACGCCGGCCGGCGCGTCCGCTACGGCCGGGCCCGCCGGGGCGGCAACGCCGGAGACCGACTCGCACCGCGCGCTGTTCTGGCGCGGCCTGGCGACCTCGGGGCTGAATCCGAAAACGCTGCTGTTCTTCCCGTCGTTCTTCCCGCAGTTCATCGTCCCGGACGCCGACTGGAGCCTGAACCAGCAGTTCCTGCTGCTCTCGGCGACCTTCGCGGTGCTGTTCGCGGGCGGCGTCGCGTCGATGGCGCTGTTCTCGCACCGGCTGAGCCGCGCGCTGCAGCGGCCCGCGCGGATGCGCGCGATGAACCGCGTCACGGGCGGGCTGCTCGTCGGGATGGGCGCGATCATGGCCGGCTGGAACTGAACGGCCGCCGCTGCGCGCGTCGTCGCCACCGCCGCCGGGCCCCGCGAAAAAGCAGCCGATCGCGGAATGCTTTAGGGTAGCGCCTGGTTCGTTGGACATGCCCGGCCTGCCGGGCGACTGAATGAAGCACGTCACTACCCGCCTGCGGCGCCTGTTCGCGCCGATCGGCCTGCATTGGTATCTCGCCCTTCTCCTCGCGCTCGATGCACTGATGGTGCTGCGCCCGGTCGTCGACAACGCGAAGCTCGGCCGCCACGGTGCGTGGCTTGCCGATGCGCTGAACCTCGTCGACAACGCGGGGCTCGTCGTGCTGCCGCAGGTCGTGATCGCGGCCGGCCTCGCGACCATGGCCATCGGCATCTTGCTGCGTGCGCGCGTCGCGTGGGTGCTGTCGATCCTGCTGCTGGTCGCGGCCGCCGCGCTCAGCGCGCTCGGCGGTTATCCGAGCCACGGCGTGTTCGCCTACACGGCCGTGCTGGTCGTCGCGCTGCTTTATTACTGGCGGCATTTCGACCGCGCGAGCGTCGCCGCGAGCAGCCTGTTCGCGTTGCTGAGCATCGTGTCGCTGCTGATCTACGCCACCTTCGGCGTGCTGTATCTCGGCGACGAATTCACGCCGCCCGTCCACGACCTCGCCACCGCCGTCTATTTCTCGATCGTGTCGATGTCGACGGTCGGCTACGGCGACATCGTTCCGCACGCGCCGACCGCGCGCCTGTTCACCGCCTCGGTGATCGTGCTCGGCATCACGGTGTTCGCGACGTCGATCAGCGCGGTCGTCGGCCCCGTGATCGGCGGCAATCTGAAACGGATCGTCAAGGGAGGCATTTCGAACGTGATCCGCAAGCATCATTTCCTGATCGTCGGCGCTACGCCCGTCGCGCATGCGGTACACGACGGGCTGCGCAAGCGCGGCTACGCGGTGACCGTCGTCGTGCCGGCCGGCGTCGAGCACAACTACGCGGCGGCGACCGACCTGATCGTCGGCGACGCGACCGACCATGCGGTGCTGGAAAGCGCCGGCGCGGCGACCGCGCGCGCGGTGCTCGCGCTGCGCTCCGACGACGCCGAGAACGCGTTCATCATCCTCGCGATCCGCGAGATCGCGCCGTCGGTGCGCACGGTCGCGCTCGTGAACCAGCAGCGCAACCTCGAACGGCTGCGCCTGCTGAAGCCCGACATGGTGTTTTCGCCGCAGCAGCTCGCGGGCGAACTGCTCGCGAGCACGCTCAACGACGAACCGGTCGACAAATCGATGATCTCGCACCTGCTGTTCGGCACGGCCGATGCCGCATGACCTGTCGGGCCCGTGACCGCGTGACCGCGTGACCGCAGACCGCAGACCGCATGGCCTCGTGACCGCATGACCCGCGGCGGCCGGCATGCGCCCGGTACAATCGCGCGATGTCCGAATTGCTCACTTACGGCGGCCTGTTCGCCGTGTCGATGGTCGCCGCGACCCTGTTCCCGCTCCAGTCCGAAGCCGTGCTCGCCGGCCTGCTGCTCGCCGGGCGCGAACCCGTATGGGCGCTGGTGCTCGTCGCGAGCGTCGGCAACGTCGCCGGCTCCGCGATCAACTGGGCGCTCGGGCGCGGCATCGAGCACTTCCGCGCGCGCCGCTGGTTTCCCGTCAAGCCCGCCGCGCTCGCACGCGCCGAGCGCTGGTATGCGCGTTATGGCCGCTGGTCGCTGCTGCTCAGCTGGGCGCCCGTGATCGGCGATCCGCTGACGATGATCGCCGGCGTGCTGCGCGAGCCGCTGCCGAGCTTTCTCGCGATCGTGACGATCGCGAAGGTCGGCCGTTACCTGGCCGTCGCGTGGCTCGTCACGCACTGACACCCGCGCTCCCGCCGCACCTGCCGGCGTCGCCATCGACGACGCGCCGCTAAAGAATTCGCCGCTGCTGCCGTATTAAGGTCGATCAGCGGTGACGCGTGCGTTCCGCCCCTCTCCCTCCCCACTCAGGAAGTTTCATGAGATTGACCCAATTGGGCCGGGTGAGCGTCGGCGCGCGTCTTGCCGCGCTGGCGTGCGCGCTCGTCGCCCTGCTGTTTACCGTGTTCGCATGGACGCTCGCCCATTTCGCCGGCCGACAACTCGCCGAAGAGGCGCACCTGCGGATCGCCGACAACGAGCAGTCGATCCGCGCGATGGTCGACCTGTTCGACAAGGCGCTGACCGCCGAAGCCGATCGCTCGATGTCGCTGTTCGCGAGCTTCCTGCCGGCCGAGTTCTCGATCGACCCGGCGCGCACCGTCGACATCGGCGGCGTCGCCGCGCCGACGCTCCTCGCGGGCGGCCAGCCGCTCGACCTCGACTATTCGATTCCCGACCAGTTCCTGAAGAAAAGCGGCGCGATCGCGACGATCTTCGCGCGCGACGGCGACGATTTCGTGCGCATCACGACATCGCTGAAGAAGCAGGACGGCGCGCGCGCCGTCGGCACGAAGCTCGACCGTGCGGGCCCCGCGTACGCCCCGCTCGTCGCCGGACGCGTGTACACGGGCCTCGCGAAGCTGTTCGGGCGGCCGTACGTCACGCAATACAAGCCGGTGACCGATGCGACCGGCCGCGTGATCGGCGCGCTGTTCGTCGGCCTCGACATCAGCGCCGAGCTCAAGCTCGTCGAGGACGGCATCCGCTCGCTGAAGATCGGCAGCAACGGCTACTACTTCGTGCTCGACGCATCGCAGGGCCCGTCGCGCGGCACCTTCGTCGTGCATCCCGATGCGGCCGGCGCGCCTGCCGACGATACGCGCGCGCCCTACGCGCAGATGCTCGCGGCCGGCGCGGGACAGCTCGCGTACACGTCGACCGACCCGGCCGCGCACGACAGCGGGCCCACCGCGAAATTCGTGTCGTTCACGACGATTCCGCAGTGGCAGTGGCTCGTCGGCGGCATCGCGCTCGACGACGAACTGCTCGCCGGCATGCGCGCCACCCGCAACCGCTTCCTGATGATCGGCGCGTTGCTCGTCGCGGCGTTCGCGACGCTGTTCGTCATCGTGGTCCGCCGTGTCGTGAGCCGGCCGCTCGATGCGGCGGCACGCGCCTCCGAGCGTTATGCGGCGGGCGATCTCAGCGTGCGCATCCGCGATGACGCAGCCATGCGCGGCAACGCGGGCCACGCCGGCAACGACGAGATCGGCCGGCTCGAGCAGGCCGTCGACGGGATCGGCGACGGCCTCGCCCGGATCGTCGAGCAGGTGCGCAACAGCTCGGCCGACATCGCGCGCGGCACGGTCGACATCGCGGCCGGCAGCGGCGACATGGCCGCGCGGATCGCGACGCAGGCGAGCAGCGTCGAACAGACCGCGGCCAGCATGGAGCAGATCACCGCCGCCGTGCAGCAGAGCGCCGAGCACGCGGCGCAGGCCAACGCGCTGGTCGCCCACGCGTCGGCCGCCGCGACGAACGGCGACGCCGCGGTGCAGCGCGTGGTCGCGACGATGGACGACATCGGCCGCGCAACACGCCGGATCGCCGAGATCACGGGCACGATCGAGGGCATCGCGTTCCAGACCAACATCCTGGCGCTGAACGCGGCCGTCGAGGCCGCGCGCGCGGGCGAACACGGCAAGGGCTTCGCGGTGGTCGCGGCCGAGGTGCGCACGCTCGCGCAGCGCAGCGCGGCTGCCGTGAAGGAAATCGACGCGCTGAGCGCAGAATCGTCGACGACCGTCGAACAGGGTTACCGGATCGCGGACGCCGCGCGCGGCACGATGCGCGACATCGTCGCGCGCGTCGACCAGGTCAGCACGCTGATCGGCGAGATCAGCGCCGCGTCGCGCGAACAATCGACCGGCATCGAACAGGTGAACCTGGCCGTCACGCAGATCGGCGACGCGACGCAGCGGAATGCCTCGCTGATCTCGGACGCCGAACGCGCGGCCGTCGCACTGCGCGACCAGGCCGCGCAGCTGGCCGATGCGGTCAGCGTGTTCCGCCTCGAGCGGGACGCGTGACCGGAGACGGACGACGGACGATCGGCCAGGGCCGGGCGGCTCGCCTACTTCTTGTCGCCCGCCAGGTCGATCGCCTTGTCCGAGCCGACCGCGTTGCGCAGCTGGAATTTCTGGATCTTGCCGGTCGACGTCTTCGGCAGCTCGCCGAAGCGCACGACCTTCGGCACCTTGAAGCCCGCGAGCAACTGCCGGCAATGCGCGACGATCTCCGCTTCGGTCGCGCTCGCGCCTTCGCGCAGCTCGACGAACGCGCACGGCACCTCGCCCCATTTCGGGTCGGGCATCGCGACGACGGCGGCGACCGCCACGGCCGGATGCCGGTACAGCGCATCCTCGACCTCGATGCTCGAGATGTTCTCGCCGCCCGAGATGATGATGTCCTTCTTGCGATCCTTGATCCGGATATAGCCGTCCGGCGTCAGCACCGCGAGATCGCCGGTATGGAACCAGCCGCCGTGGAACGCGTCGTCGGTCGCCTTCGGGTTCTTCAGGTAGCCCTTCATGCAGATGTTGCCGCGGAACATGATCTCGCCGAGCGTCTCGCCGTCGGCCGGCACCGGCGCCATCGTGTCGGGATCGAGCACCGTCGCGCCCGCTTCCAGGTGGTAGCGCACGCCCTGGCGCGCATTGAGCCGCGCACGCTCCTCATCGGGCAGTTCCTCCCAATGCGCCTGCTTCGCGCACACGGTCGCCGGGCCGTAGACCTCGGTCAGCCCGTACACGTGCAGCAGGTCGAAGCCGATCTCCTTCATCTTCGCGATCACGGCCGGCGCGGGCGCCGCGCCCGCCACCATCGCGTGCACCGTGTGGTCGATGCCGGCGCGGAATTCGGCCGGCGCGTTCGCGATCGCGCTCTGTACGATCGGCGCGCCGCAGTAGTGTGTGATGCGTTCGCGGCGAATCAGGTCGAACACCGTCTTCGCGTCGAACTTGCGCAGGCAGACGTTCACGCCCGCGCGCGCCGCGACGGCCCACGGGAAGCACCAGCCGTTGCAGTGGAACATCGGCAGCGTCCACAGGTAGACGGCGTGCTTCGGCATGTCCCATTCGAGGATGTTGCTGATCGCCGCGAGATACGCGCCGCGATGGTGGTAGACGACGCCCTTCGGATCGCCGGTCGTACCGGACGTGTAGTTCAGCGCGATCGCGTCCCATTCGTCGGCGGGCGGAGTCCACGCGTAGTCGGCGTCGCCGCTTGCCACGAGCGCCTCGTAGTCGGTCGCGCCCGCGAAGCGGGCGGGGTCCGCCGGCATCGCATCGGCCACGCTGACGATCTTCAGGCCCGGCACCTCGAGCGCCGCGCGATGCGCGAATTCCGCATATTCGGTGTCGACGATCAGCACCTTCGCCTCGCCGTGGCGCAGCATGAACAGCACCGACGACACGTCGAGCCGCGTGTTGATCGTGTTCAGCACGGCGCCGGCCATCGGCACGCCGAAGTGCGCCTCGACCATCGCCGGGATGTTCGGCAGCATCGCCGCGACCGTGTCGCCGCGGCCGACGCCGAGCCGCGCGAGCGCGCTCGCCAGCTGCTTCGCGCGCGTGTAGGTCTCGCCCCAGGTGCGCCGCACGTCGCCGTGCACGATCGCGAGGCGCTCGCCGTAGACTTCGGCCGTCCTGACCAGGAAGTCGATCGGGGTGAGCGGCACGTAATTGGCGTCGCGGCGGCCGAGTCCGGCCTCGAACATCTGCGTCATGATCCTGTCTCCCGTGTTCTGTCGACCGGGGCGCTTCCACCCCGGATCGTTTTGATGTGGTTCAATTGCCGACAGCCTAACGGGCGCTATTGTGAGCCGTCTGTCATCGAAACGACAGAGTGCCTTTCCCGCGCTGCGCGTTATCCCTATCCTCGCAAACCCGCACCCATGCACGACCCTCTCGCCGCCCCGCCCGACGCGCCCGCCCACCCGGCCGACGCCCTTTCCGCACCGGGCCCGCTGCCGGCGCTGTCCACGCTGTTCGGCCAGTGCGCGTGGTTCCGCACGCTCGCGCCCGAACACCAGGCGCTCGTGCTCGCGCAATCGCGCGTCGAGCAGTGCGAGGCCGGCGACGTGATCGCCCATCGGCTCGCGCCGTCCGAATACTGGATCGGCGTGCATCGCGGGCTGCTGAAGCTCGCGATCTTCAACGCGTCCGGGCGCGGCTGCACGTTCTCCGGCGTGCCGTCCGGCGGCTGGTTCGGCGAAGGCAGCGTGATCAAGCGCGAGCTGCGCAAGTACGAGGTCGTCGCGATCCAGCGCTCGACCGTGCTGTTCGTGCCGGTCGACACGTTCCACGCACTGCTCGACACGAGCCTGCCGTTCACGCGCTTCGTGATTCATCAGTTGAACAACCGGATGGGCGAATTCATCGCGTCGATCCAGAACAGCCGGCTGCTGGACGTCGACGCACGCGTCGCGCAGTCGCTCGCGCAGCTGTTCAATCCCGACCTGTACCCGGACACCGGCCCGTCGCTGTCGATCTCGCAGGAGGAACTGGGGATGCTCGTCGGCGTGTCGCGGCAGCGGATCAACCAGGCGCTGCAGCAGCTCGAGAAACTCGGCGTGCTGCGGCTCGCGTACAACCAGATCGACGTCGTCGACCTCGGTGCGCTCGCGCGTGTCGGGATGGAGCAGATCTGAGCGCGGGCCCATGAGCGGAACCGCCGCAGGCGCAGCCGACCCGTCCGGTATCGCGACCGTTTTGCGGCTGGCGCGCCGCGCGGCGTTTCCTCTGCCGAATCGGCGCCGGGCCGCCCCGCCGCAACCTGACAATTCCGCCAGTTTCGCGACAGTAACCCGTTCCACGCCGACGCCTATCATGCGGGTTCCCTTCACCGACGCCTGATCACCGCCTGTCCCGCTGCCTCCATGTGGATCGTCAATCTTGCGCTCAGGCGCCCCTACACGTTCATCGTCATGGCCATCATGATCGTGCTGGCCACCCCGCTTGCGCTGATGCGCACGCCGGTCGACGTGCTGCCCGCGATCAACATCCCCGTGATCAGCGTCATCTGGAATTACAGCGGCTTCTCCGCGACGGAGATGACGAACCGCATCACGTCCGTGCATGAACGGATCCTGACGACGACCGTCAACAACATCCAGCACGTCGAATCGACGTCGCTGCCCGGCATCGCGGTCGTGAAGGTGTTCCTGCAGCCGGGCGCGAACGTGCAGACGGCGATCGCGCAGACGGTCTCGTCCGCGCAGGCGATCGTGCGGCAGATGCCGCAGGGCGCGACGCCGCCGCTCGTGATCACCTATTCGGCCTCGAGCATCCCGGTGATCCAGCTCGGGCTGTCGAGCAAGACGCTCAGCGAACAGTCGCTCGCCGACATCGCGCTCAACTTCCTGCGCCCGCAGCTGATCACGGTGCCGGGCGTGCAGATCCCGTTCCCGTACGGCGGCCGCACGCGCGTGGTCGCGATCGACCTCGATCCGCAGGCGCTGCTCGCGAAGGGGCTCACGTCCGCCGACATCGTCAACGCGGTCAACGCGCAGAACCTCGTGCTGCCGACCGGCACCGCGAAGATGGGCCAGACCGAATACCGGATCGACACCAACGCGTCGGCCGATACGGTCGCCGACATCAACAACCTGCCGGTCCAGACCGTCAACGGCGCGACGACCTATCTGCGCGAGGTCGCATCGGTACGCGACGGCTTCGCGCCGCAGACCAACGTCGTGCGCCAGAACGGCCAGCGCGGCGTGCTCATCTCGATCCTGAAAAGCGGCGACGCGTCGACGCTCAAGGTCGTGTCGGACCTGAAGGCGCTGCTGCCGAAGGTGATCCCGACACTGCCCGAAGGGCTCACGATCACGCCGCTGTTCGACCAGTCGGTGTTCGTCGACGCGGCCGTTCAGGGCGTGATCCACGAAGCGCTGATCGCCGCCGTGCTGACCGCGATGATGATCCTGCTGTTCCTCGGCAACTGGCGCAGCACGCTGATCATCGCGATCTCGATTCCGCTGTCGATCTTCACGTCGCTGATCGCGCTGTCCGCGCTCGGCGAGACCATCAACATCATGACGCTCGGCGGGCTCGCGCTCGCGGTCGGGATCCTGGTCGACGATGCGACGGTGACGATCGAGAACATCGAGCGGCACCTGCATCTCGGCACGAACCTGCACGACGCGATTCTCGAAGGCGCGGGCGAGATCGCGGTGCCCGCGTTCGTGTCGACGCTGTGCATCTGCATCGTGTTCGTGCCGATGTTCTTCCTCACGGGCGTCGCGCGTTTCCTGTTCGTGCCGCTCGCGGAAGCCGTCGTGTTCGCGATGCTCGCGTCGTACGTGCTGTCGCGCACGCTGGTGCCGACGCTCGCGATGCTGCTGTTCCGCCCGCAGCAGGCGAGCGCCGGCCCGGATCGTTCGACGTCGCGCTTCGCACGCATCCATCACGCGTTCAACGAAGCGTTCGAGCGGCTGCGCGCGTGGTACATCGTGCTGCTCAGCATCCTGCTGGTGCGCCGCCGCTTCTACGCGACGTGCTTCCTCGGCTTCTGCGTGCTGTCGACCGGCCTCGTGTTCGTGCTCGGCCGCGACTTCTTCCCGAACACCGATTCGGGCAACATCCGCCTGCACATGCGCGCGCCGACCGGCTACCGGATCGAGGAAACCGCGCGCCTCGCCGACCAGGTCGAGCGCGTGATCCGCGAAACCGTGCCGCCCGACGAGCTCGGCGCGATCGTCGACAACCTCGGCCTGCCGGTGAGCGGCATCAACCTGTCGTACAGCAACGCCGGCACGATCGGCACGCTCGACGGCGAGCTGCTGATCGCGCTGAAGCCCGGCCACCGCGCGACCCAGCATTACGTGCAGGCACTGCGCACGGTGCTGCCCGAGCGCTTCCCGGGCGTCGAGTTCTTCTTCCAGCCGTCGGACATCATCACGCAGATCCTCAACTTCGGCCAACCGGCCGCGATCGACCTGCAGGTGCTCGGCAACGATCTCGCGAGTAACATGACTATCGCGAGCAGCCTGATGAAAAAGTTCAGGCAAATCCCCGGCGCCGTCGACGTGCACGTGCTGCAACGCAACGACGAGCCGACCCTGCTGGCCGACATGGACCGTACGCGCATGCAGCAGCTCAATCTCTCCGCGCAGAACGTCGCGCAGAACATGCTGATCTCCCTGTCCGGCAGCTCGCAGACGACGCCGTCGTTCTGGATCAACCCGCGCACCGGCGTCCAGTACCCGCTGCAGATCCAGACCCCGCAATACAACATCTCGTCGGTCGACGACCTGCTCGGCACGCCGATCTCGGCGAGCGGCCGCACCGGCATGCCGCTGCAACTGCTCGGCAACCTCGTGCAGGTGCGCAGCACCGCGAACCCGGCCGTGATCACGCACTACAACATCCGCCCGGCGATCGACGTGTACGTAAGCGTCGAGGGCCGCGACCTCGGCGCGGTCGCGGGCGAGATCGACCGCATCGTGTCGGACGCGCGCGCGACGCTGCCGCGCGGCACCGAGCTGACGATGCGCGGCCAGATCGAGACGATGCGCACGTCGTACCTCGGCCTCGGCGCGGGCGTCGCGATGGCGATCGTGCTCGTCTACCTGCTGATCGTCGTCAATTTCCAGTCGTGGCTCGACCCGCTGATCATCATCAGCGCGATGCCGGCCGCGCTCGCCGGCATCGTGTGGATGCTGTTCATCACCGGCACGCACCTGAGCGTGCCCGCGCTGACGGGCGCGATCATGACGGTGGGCGTCGCGACCGCGAACAGCATCCTGGTCGTGTCGTTCGCGCGCCAGCGTCTCGAAGCCGGCGCGCCGCCGCTCACGGCCGCGCTGGAGGCCGGCGCGACACGGATCCGACCGGTGCTGATGACGGCGCTCGCGATGATCATCGGGATGGTGCCGATGGCGCTCGGTCTCGGCGAAGGCGCCGAGCAGAACGCGCCGCTGGGCCGCGCGGTGATCGGCGGGCTGCTGTTCGCGACCGTTTCGACGCTGCTGTTCGTGCCGCTCGTGTTCGGCGGCGTGCATGCGCGGCTGGCCCGCCGGCGCGCGCGCCAGGCCGGACACTGACTTTCGTCCCCTTTCGTCCCACTACCCGGTTGAATTGGTTGAATTCATGGAAGAGAAACATCACAGCGCCGTCGGCATCCAGGTGGACGAACACGGCATGCACCTGCCGACACGCACGTCGGTGTCGCGACGCGGACGCATCGTCCTGATCGTGATCGGCGTGCTGCTGGCCGCCGGCGCCGCGCGCACGATCGTCGTCAACGTGCTGAACCGCAACCGGCTCGACACGGTCGCCGAGCAGAACACGCGCCAGTACGTGACCATCGCGCATCCGGTCGATGCGGCCACCGGCGGCAAGCTGTCGCTGCCGGGCACGCTGCGCGGCTTCGTCGAGGCGCCGATCTACGCACGCGCGAGCGGCTACGTGCTGCGCTGGCAGGCCGACATCGGCGCGCACGTGAAGCAGGGCCAGGTGCTCGCCGAACTCGACACGCCCGAGCTGAACCAGGAACTCGCGCAGGCCACCGCGCAGCGCCAGCAGGCGCAAGCCGCACTCGCGCTCGCGAAGACGTCGTTCGACCGCGCGCAGCAGTTGCGCCAGCGCGATGCCGTCTCGCAGCAGGAACTCGACGACCGGCAAGGCGCGTTCAACCAGGGCACCGCGAACCTCGCCGCGGCCGACGCGAACATGCGCCGCCTCACCGAACTGAAAGGCTTCCAGCGGATCGTCGCGCCGATCGACGGGATCGTCACGCAGCGCAACGTCGACGTCGGCGATCTCGTCAGCTCCGGCAACGCGGGGCGTTCGCTGTTCACGGTCGTGCAGGCCGACCGGCTGCGCCTCTACGTGCAGGTGCCGCAGGCGTACGCGCAGCAGGTGAAGGTCGGCCAGCACGTGAGCGTCGCGCAGGCCGAGCTGCCGGGCCGGACGTTCGACGGGACGATCACGCGCACGTCCGAGGCGATCGACGTCGCGACGCGCTCGCTGCAGATCGAGATCACGCTGCCGAACCCGGACGGGCGACTGCTGCCCGGCGCCTACGTGCAGGCCACGTTGCCGATGACGCCGGTCGGCCGCCTGCAGGTGCCGGCCAATACGCTGCTGTTCCGCGCCGAAGGCCCGACGGTCGCGACGGTCGATGCGAACGGCCAGGTGCGCCTGAAACAGGTGACGGTCGTGCGCACGATCGGGCAGACGCTCGAAGTCGACGGCCCGCTCACGCCGAACGACCGTCTCGTCACGAACCCGAGCGACGCGCTCGCCAACGGCGATCAGGTGATCGTCTCGGCGCCGGCCGCGAAACCGGCATCGAGCGCCGCGGAGGCGAAGTCGTGATCGCGATGCGCATCCGCCGGCGGCCCGCCGCCGTCTCCGCCACCGCCGTTGCGCTCGCCGCCGCCCTCGCCGGCTGCACGGTCGGCCCCGACTACCGGCGGCCCGACGTCGCCACGCCGGCCGCGTGGCGGTTCGATCCGGCCGATGCGTACTGGCACCCGGCCGCGCCGGCCCGCGCGCCGCTCGACCCGGCATGGTGGACCGCGTTCGGCGATCCGCAGCTCGACGCGCTGGAAGCGGAGGCGCTGCGCAACAACCAGAACCTGAAGGCCGTCGCCGCGCGCTACGACCAGGCGAAGGCGACGCTCGCGTCGGTCGCCTCGGCGCAGTATCCGGCCGTCGGCCTGAACGCGAGCGGCCAGCGCTTCAAGATCTCGGCCGACCGGCCGCAGACCAACTACGCGACGCAGAGCGCGTCGACCGTGCAGAACGACGTCCAGGTCGGCGCAAGCGTGAGCTACGAGCTCGACCTGTTCGGCCGCGTGCGGCGCAGCGTCGAATCGGCGCAGGCCACCACCGAACAGGCGCGCGACGATTTCGCGAACGCGCGCCTGGTGCTGACCGCCGATCTCGCGTCGAGCTATTTCGCGCTGCGCGAATTCGACACCGAGATCGACGTCGTCAAGCGCTCGATCGACCTGCAGCAGAAGGCGCTCGACTACGTGAGCGCGCGGCACGACCTCGGCGCGGTGTCGGGCCTCGACCTGCTGCAGCAGCGCGCGCAGCTCGACGCGACGCGCACCCAGGCGCAGCTGCTGCTCCAGCAGCGCGTGCAGGTCGAAGCCGCGATCGCGACACTGGTCGGCACGCCGGCCCCCACCTTCTCGATCGCGCCGCGCGTCGTGCCGATCAATGCGCCCGCGCTGCCGACCGGCCTGCCGAGCGACGTGCTGCAGCGGCGCCCCGACGTCGCGTCGGCCGAGCGCGCAATGGCCGCCGCGAATGCGCAGATCGGCGTCGCGCGCGCCGCGTATTTCCCGCGCATCACGCTGTCGCCCGACATCGGCTGGGACGCGACGCGCTTCGCCGGCCTGTTCACCGTCCCGGCGTTGCTGTGGTCGGTCGGCGGGTCGCTCAGCCAGCCGCTGTTCGAAGGCGGCAAGCTGAAGGCCGGCGTCGATTTCGCGCAGGCCGGCTATGTCGCCGCGCAGGCCAATTACCGGCAGACCGTGCTCACCGCGTTCCAGGAGGTGCAGAATGCGGTCACCGGGTTGTCGGTGCTCGCGGAGGCCGCGCAGCAGGCCTCCGCGGCCGTCGACGACGCGCGCAAGCTCGTGTCGCTCGCGCAGGATCGCTACGCGGGCGGCCTGACGCCGTTCATCGACGTGCTGACGGCCGAGCAGCAGTTGCTGACGAGCGAGCGGCAGGCCGTGCAGATCCAGGGCCAGCGCGCGGCGCTCGTCGTGTTTCTCGCGAAGGCGCTCGGCGGCGGCTGGGACGGCCAGGCGGCAAGCGGCCCGGCGCCGGCCGAGGTCGCCGCAGCCCCGGCACCGGCGCCAGCGCCCCCGGGCCCTTAACCGGATTACGCGGACAACGGATTCGAACATGAAAGTCCTGATCGTCGAAGACGAACCGAAAGTCGTCGAATACCTCAAGAGCGGCCTGACCGAAGAAGGCTGGGTCGTCGATACCGCGCTCGACGGCGAGGACGGCGCGTGGAAAGCCGTCGAATTCGACTACGACGTGGTCGTGCTCGACGTGATGCTGCCGAAGCTCGACGGCTTCGGCGTGCTGCGTGCGTTGCGCGCGCAGAAGCAGACGCCCGTCATCATGCTGACCGCGCGCGACCGCGTCGACGACCGCGTGCGGGGCTTGCGCGGCGGCGCCGACGACTACCTGACCAAGCCGTTCTCGTTCCTCGAGCTGATCGAACGGCTGCGCGCGCTGACGCGCCGCGCGCGCGTGCAGGAATCGACGCTGATCTCGATCGGCGACCTGCGGGTCGACCTGATCGGCCGCCGCGCGACCCGCGACGGCACGCGGCTCGACCTGACCGCGCAGGAATTCCAGCTGCTCGGCGTGCTCGCGCGGCGCAGCGGCGAGGTGCTGTCGAAGACGACCATCGCCGAACTCGTGTGGGACGTGAACTTCGACAGCAACGCGAACGTCGTCGAGACGGCGATCAAGCGGCTGCGCGCGAAACTCGACGGCCCGTTCGCGGACAAGCTGCTGCATACGATCCGCGGCATGGGCTACGTGCTCGAGGCGCGCGAGGACGGCGATACCGAGAGGCCGGCATGAAACGCTCGATCGTCCTGCGGCTGTCGGCGATGTTCGGCATCGTGTCGCTGCTCGTGTTCACGCTGGTGGGCTGCGGGCTGTTCGTGATGATGGAGCGCCAGCTGTTCGCCGAGCTGCGCGCGACGCTCGATACGCGCACCAAGGTCGCCGAGATGATCGTGTCGCACGCGCTCACGTCCGAACGCGGGCGCCTCATGCAGGAAAAGCTCGCCGATCTCGAACCGCCCGACGGCTCGACGCGCTACCAGGTCGACAGCACGAATCCGGATTTCCGGTTCGGCAAGCCCGTCGACGGCGTGCCCGTCGGCGCGCCGTTCGGCGCATTCCAGCGCTACGCGCTGAACGACAGCAGCTACGACGTGATGACGAAGACCGTCACGGTGGCCGGCAACGGCGAGCGGCCGACACTGAGGCTGATCGTTGCCAGCTCGTGCGAGCGCACGCAGCGGATGCTGCGCCGCTTCGGCTGGACGCTCGCCGGGCTGATCGCGATCGCGACGATCATCACGCTGCTGCTGAGCCGCGCGGTAGCCCGCTTCGGGCTCGCGCCGCTCGACCGGCTGTCGCAGGATGCATCGGCCATCAGCCTCGCGAACCGCCGCCAGCGGCTGCACACCGACGCGCTGCCGGCCGAGCTGCGCGACCTCGCCACATCGTTCAACGGCGCGCTCGATCGCATCCAGCAGACCTACGCGCGGCTCGAGGCGTTCAACGCGGACGTCGCGCACGAACTGCGCACGCCGATCAGCATCCTGATCGGCCAGACCCAGGTCGCGCTGACCAGCCGCGACCGCACCGTCGAGCGGATGCGGCAGACGCTGCAGTCGAACCTCGAGGAATTCGAGCGGCTGCGCGTGATCATCAACGACATGCTGTTCCTGTCGCGCAGCGACCGCGGCGAACGGGCGACCGACCTGAAGGACGTGTCGCTCGCCGACGAGGTGCGGCGCATGCTCGATTTCCTCGAGATCCCGCTCGACGAGGCGCAGTTGCACGCCGAACTGCACGGCGACGCGCGCGCGGCCGTCGATCCGTCGCTGTTCCGTCGCGCGATGACGAACCTGCTGATCAATGCGATCCAGCATTCGTCGCCCGGCGCGACGTTGCACGTGACGATCACGCGCCGCGACACGCTCGTCGAGATGGCCGTGTCGAACCCCGGCGAGCCGATCGATCCGGTGCAGCGCTCGCACGTGTTCGAACGCTTCTACCGGCTCGAGGAAGCCCGCGCGAACAGCAAGGAGAACCACGGGCTCGGGCTGTCGATCGTCAAGGCCGTCGCCGAGATGCATGGCGGCAGCGTATTCGTCGCGTGTTCGGGCGGCGTCAACACGTTCGGCTTCTCGGTGTCGACGGAACCCTGCGCGGGCGGACCGCTGCGCGCGGGAGATGCAACCGATGCAACCGGCGTGGTCGACTCCACCGATTCGCGGCCGGCGCACGCGCCGCGGGCGCTGCACTGACGGCGGCTGCGCCTGTCGACGTCCGGCCGCCTCCGATCGGCGCTTGCCGGCCACGAACGCGGCGCGGGACGCATTACGCGCGCGACTTGCCGCCCTGCTCGCGCCACGCCCGCGGCGACATCGCAAACCGCTCGCGAAACACGCGACTGAAATGCGACATGTCGTTGAATCCCCAGCGCAATGCGACATCGGACACGCGCAGCGACGCGCATTGCGGATTCGCGAGATCCTGCGCGCACCGTTCGAGCCGCAGGTTCCACACGTGACGCATCAGCGACGTCTCCTCGGCCTCGAAGAGCTTGTTGATGTACCGCGACGAAATCCCGATCGAGCGCTCGATCATCATCGGGTTCAGCTCCGGATCGTGCAGGTGCTCGAGCACATGCCGCTTCACACGCGTCAGTGTCAACGCCTTCATCCTCGATTGCGCGAGGTCGTTGCGTTGCATGCCCCCGAGCGTCATCGCGATCAGCGTGATCGCGGTATCCGACAACTGCCGCATCTCGTCCTCGGTCACACTGCGGATCTGCGACGACATCTGCTCGAGGAACGCACGCATGACGCTGCCGACGCCGTCCCCGGTTTGCGTCGGGCACGCCGTGCGGTGCTCCATCCCGACGACGAGCTGGTTCAGCGTCGCGCGGGGAATGCTGACGACGATCTCGCGCCACGACTGGCCGAACTGCAGGTGGTGAGGCCGTGTCGCATCGTAGATCGCGAAATCCCCGGGATGCAGCGTGACGATCTTGCCGTCCTGTTCGACCGACTGGCTGCCCTCGAGCATCAAGACCCCGAAATACTTGTCCTCGTACTCGCTGCGCGCCTGGCGATAACGCCGGATCACGGCCTGCTCGCTCGCGTGGATTTCCGAGATTCGCATCTTTTCGCACTTGCGCTGCCGCACCCGGCCGAAGAAATCGGCTTTCTGCACGGCCGCGATCTGCACGTCCGCGAACAGGCGCAGAATCGTCTCGCGCCAGAATTCGATACGCTGGCTGACCGAGCCGTCGATCGGCACCTCGATGGCCGCGTTCGTCCGTTCGTCCAGCGGGCTGCCGGACGCCGGACCGGGCGCGTCGCCGCGTGCGGCGCGCGGGAGAGGACGCATCGTCATGGTCGTGCCCCACATGGGTTAGCAAACACGCAGCCGACAGCGTGCCCGTTCAAAAGCGCATTGTCCAATCGATGACCGCGTACGCCGCATGGCCGGTCGAACCGGCACGCGGCGCGGCGGCGGCATGCTACCGCTCCGGACATGTCATGCGCACGTCGTCCGACGCCAGTCGGACGACTGTTCATACGCATACGCAACGCGGTAGAGCGTCGCCTCGTCGAAACGGCGCCCGACCAGTTGCAGCCCGATCGGCAGATCGTCGGCTACCCCGCACGGCAGCGACATTGCCGGATGCCCGGACACGTCGAACGGCGCGGTATTCGCGAGCATCTCGAACGCCCGCGTCAGCGACTCGGACATCGCGCAACCGGGTTCCGGCAGCTTCGACGCGCGCATCGGTACGGTCGGCATCAGCAATACGTCATACGACTGCAGCGCCGCGTCGTAAGCCGATCGCAAGCGTCGCGCGAGGTTCTGGCACTTCGCGTAGTAACGCCCGCGATACCGGCTCGTGAAGTATTCGCCCAGCAGCATCGTCACCTTCACGGTATCCGGCAACTCGTCGGCGCGCTCGCGCCAGCCCGCGTGATGATCGATCATGCCGGTCACGTACAGGCCGCCCCAGTTGAATCCATGGCTGTTGCCCTTCATCATCTGCTGCGTCGCGCCCTCGGCCGCAATCGGCAGCCAGATCGCGGTGCCGGCCGCATGCAGCGGCACCGACACTTCGTCGACGCGCGCGCCCAGCTTGCGCAACCGGAGCGCGGCGGCCCGCACGGCCTCGTCGACCACCTTCTCCGAATTGGCGAGCCCGAACGCCTCGCGCAGGATGCCGATCCGCAATCCCGCGATGCCGTCGCGGATCGCGCCGAGATAGTCGGCGCGCGGCGGCAACGTCCGTTGGCGCGGATCGAGCCCGTCGTCGCCCGCGATCACGTCGAGCAGCAGCGCGTTGTCGAGCACGTTGCCCGTCATCGGCCCCAGATGATCGACGGTTGCCTCGATCGGCATCGCGCCGGTGTACGGCACGAGCCCGTGCGTCGGCTTCATCCCGTAGATGCCGCAATAGGCGGACGGGATCCGCACCGAGCCGCCCTGGTCGCCGCCGAGCGCCATGTCGACCTCGCCGCTCGCGACCAGCGCGCCGCTGCCCGACGACGAGCCGCCGGACGAGTGCCCTGCCTTGCGCGGATTGTGCACCGGCCCCGACGCGCTCGTGTGCGAGCCGCCGGAAAAGCAGTAGTACTCGCAGGTCGACTTGCCGGCGATCGTGCCGCCGGCGTCGAGCACCCGCGTGACGACGGTCGCATCGACATCGGGCACATAGCCCTCGAACGTGGTCGAGCCATTGCGCATCGGTACGCCGGCGACGCAGATGTTGTCTTTCACGACCACCGTCCTGCCGCGCAGCTTGCCGTCGGCGGCGCCGTGGATCGTGCTCTTGCGCGCCCACGCGCCGTAACGGTTCTCGTCGCCTTCCGGGCGGTAGCCGGGCGTGCGCGGATACGCGACGACGGGCAGATAGTCGGGCAGCGCGTCGATCGCATCGTAGGCGTCGAAGTTCGCCTGCAAGGCATCGTCGTATTCGGCGAGTTGCCGGGAATCGAGATGAAAGCCGAAGCCGGCTGCCATATCGGACAGTTGTTCGCGGGTCGGGCGTTTGATGGCCATCGACGTTCTCCAGTTCGGTAAGCGGCACCGCCGGCCACGGCGGTGCCGGCGGGATTCAGCGGGCGATGGCGACGGCGTCGCGCATCATCCCGGTGCGCGGATGGCAGTTCACGTATTCGTAAACCTGATGCTTCGCGTCGAAGACGGAAACCTCGTGATACAGCCGCAGTTTCGACAGCCCGGTGACGACGCGGAAAAACGTGACGAAGATCCGCAGGTGCGTCGGATGGGATTCGGCCCATCGCTCGAGGCGGTCGAGCGAGCGCCAGTGGCCGATGTTGTAGCTCTCGTCGAGCACGTTGCCGTCGAGATCGATCGAGCGCACGTAGCGGTTGCTGTAGCAGCCGACCTCCGTGCCGTTGTCGCGCAGGAAGTCCATTCCGCTGCGCAGCGTCGGCTCGATCTCCTCGAGATACAGTCGGCGCTCGTCGTGCTCGGCCGCGCGCCAGTCCTGGCCGGAGCGAATCAGCGCGATGTTGTCGTGCGCCAGCACGACCACGCGGCCGCCGCGGGCCGGATCGCCCTCGACGATGCGCAACTCGCCGTCCGCCCGCATCCAGTCCGTCTGCGAGATCGGGAACCGGTCGCGCATCGATCCCCAGTAGCCGTGCTCTTCGATCTCGCCGCTGACGCCGTCCATGATCGCGCCGACGCCGGGGAAATCGTTCGTGAACGCGTAGAGCGTCTCGAACTGCTCGGCGCGCGGCGCGACGATTTCCCGGAAGTAGCCGATGCCGTCCGCGAGGCGTGCGTCGGAGGCCCACCATTCGACGAGTGCAGGCGACGCAATCCAGCGCGCATACGCGGCCGGATCGCGCCAGTAGCCGACGGCGATCAGGTTCTCGTAACCCTGGTCGTCGGTGTGTTGCGTCAGATCGAAGTTGTTCGGGCCGTCCTGCACACCGAAATCGGCGACGATCCCGCGCAAAGCGGCCAGTGCCGCCGCGCGCTTGTCGGCGCCGCCGTATTGCACGCCGAAATAGCCCATCACGACCTGGCTCAGGTCTTCGGCGGCCCGGGCGACGTACATCGGGAACGGCGGCTGGTAGTCATCGGCGACGCGGCGCGACAGCGTCCGCGGGCAGACCAGGTGTTTGTCGATGGCGGATTCCATGCATGACCTCTCTGGAAAGGGAATCGGGTGTCGGGTATCGACGTGGGGAAGGAGCGACATGCACCGGCCTTATCCGGCGCATGCGGGTGGTCAGAAGATGTGCGCGTAACGCAGGCCGGCGAGCACACTGTTCTTCGGACCGTTGCGCACGCTCAGGTCGGTGCCGAGCTGGATTTGCACCTGGTCGGCCTTCGTCACGAACTTCGCCGCGGTGATCCGCAGGCGCGTCGTGCGCAGCGCGTCGTTGTTGTCCGTGCCGTCGACGCTCGTTTCACCGCCCCAGAGCTGCGTGATGCCGATCCCGAGCGACGTGCCCGGATCGGGCATGTAACGCACCATCGCCTGTGCGCTGTAGCTCATCCGCTGATGCAGCGTCGCGCCGCTCGCGCCGTACGACGTGTTGTTGCCGTACCAGATCGCGTCGCCGACGAGATCGAGTGCCCACTGCGGCGAAAAGTGCTTGACGTAGGCCGCCTGGAAATCGAGCGACCAGCGGTTGGCGCCGAGATTGAGACCGCGGTTCTGGTCGTAGCTCCCGGTCGGCGCGTAGACGTAGACCGTCGCGGCGACGACGTCCTTCGCTTCGTTCAGGCGGAATTTCAACGGTGCGGTCAGGATCACGTCGCCGACACCGTTCGTACTGCCAAGCGCGCCGGCGTTGCCGAAGCTGCTGATATGACCGAACGGCAGCAACACCTGCGGATCGATCGTGAGCCTGTCGGTGAGCTGGAACACATGCAGCAGGCGGGCGATGCCGACATTCGACTGCAGGTCGAAATCCGACGTCCGGTGGCCGTTCGCGTAGTAGGCGTTCGTCGCGGAATAGTTGTAGTACAGCACGCCGATCGTCGCGCCGACCGGATACTGCTCATAGTCGCCGGGATCGACCTCGACCGCGCCCGCGTAATGCGATGCGACGGCGATCAGCGACAAACCGATCCAGCGCGCGATTCGCTTCAGTTTCATTCTGTTGACGTTGTCCATCATGCTCCTCACCTGGTTGCGCAGACACCGCCACGCTCGACGCACGACGAACGGGAACCGTCGCCGGATGGTGGAATCGCGGGATGCTGGCCGACTGTTGTTCCGCCGTTACATCGGGGATGCCGGCGATTCGCGACATCGAACGGCCGTCGCTTGAGGATGAGAATAGGAAGGCAAAATCCGCAGTTCTGTTTTCCGGCGGAACAAGAAATTGGCTGTGGCGGGCCTGCGCCTCCGATGTCATGCAGCGGTCGCAAAACGTGCGCCGGCTGCCGCTGTTTTCGTGCCGGGCGCCCCGCCGATTGCCGCCCATCTCCGTGCATCCGCGCGCATCGGCTCCATGCCGCGCCACGGGGCCGTCTCAGCATAGTTTCCGATCCGTGCCGGCAAAGAACCGCGCTTTTTCTCTTCTTACCCTGCTCGTCGAGCGTGACCGACACCACGCGTCCACGCCCCGCCACGGCAATACCAACGCGATGGCGGCGGTCAACCCGAACCACGACAAGGAACCCCACGATGAGCGCGACCCCTTCCGCGGAAACAGCCTCGACGCCCGGCGAACGTGCCTGGGCGCTGTTTCGCGTGATGAAAGAGAAGAACCTGATCCCCGACGGCTATATCGAAGGCCTGACCGAGCTGATGTCCACGACCTGGGATCCGGCCAACGGCGCGCGCATCGTCGCGCGTGCGTGGGTCGACCCGGCGTTTCGCGAACTGCTGCTGAAGGACGGCACGGCCGCGTGCGCGCAGTTCGGCTACACCGGCCCGCAGGGCGAGTACATCGTCGCGCTCGAAGACACGCCCACGCTGAAGAACGTGATCGTCTGCAGCCTGTGCTCGTGCACGAACTGGCCGGTGCTCGGGCTGCCGCCCGAGTGGTACAAGGGCTTCGAATATCGTGCGCGGCTCGTCCGCGAGGGCCGCACGGTGCTGCGCGAGCTCGGCACCGACCTGCCCGACGACGTCGTCGTGAAGGTCTGGGATACGACCGCCGAAAGCCGCTATCTCGTGCTGCCCGTGCGGCCGGCCGGCAGCGAGCACATGACCGAGGAACAACTGCGCGCGCTCGTCACGAAGGATGTGCTGATCGGCGTGGCGCTGCCGCGCGCGCGCTGACTCCCCCCGTTTCGCTCTCGACCTTCATCTCGGAGATCACATATGGACGGCTTTCACGACCTCGGCGGATTCCAGGGTTTCGGCCCGGTGCCGCACACGATCAACAGTCTCGGCTACAAGCCGGTCTTCAAGGAAGACTGGGAACATCTCGCGTACAGCCTGATGTTCGTCGGCGTGGACCAACTGAAAAAATTCAGCGTCGACGAGGTACGTCACGCGGTCGAACGCATCGACGTACGCCAGCATGTCGGCACGCGCTACTACGAGCGCTACGTGATCGCGACGGCGACATTGCTCGTCGAAACCGGCGTGCTCACGCAGGATGAACTCGACCGCGCGCTCGGTTCGCATTTCCGGCTCGCGAACCCGCCGACGTCCGGCGGCCGGGCGGCACCGCCCGACTCGACGCGGTTCGAGGTCGGCGAGCGTGTCGTCGTTCGCGACGAATACGTCAGCGGGCACATCCGCGCGCCGGGCTACGTTCGCGGCAAGGAAGGCGTCGTGCTGCACCGGACGACCGAATCGTGGCCCTTCCCGGACGCGATCGGCCACGGCGACACCGGCGCCGCCCGTCAGCCGACCTACCATGTCGAGTTCCGCGTGAAGGATCTGTGGGGCGACGCCGCCGACGACGGCTACGTCGTGGTCGACCTGTTCGAAGGCTACCTGGATCGCGCGTCCGGGCAGAGCGCATGACGACGCCGGGGAAGCAAGGCGCGCCGGCCGCCCCTGGCTCGAGGATTCCGGTCACCGTGCTGTCCGGCTTCCTCGGCGCCGGGAAAACGACGTTGCTGAACCACATCCTGCGCAATCGCGCGGGACTGAAGGTCGCCGTGATCGTCAACGACATGAGCGAAGTGAACATCGACGCCGACGATGTGCGGCGCAACGTCGAGCTGCATCGAGGCGAGGACGAACTGGTCGAGATGAGCAACGGCTGCATCTGCTGTACGCTGCGCGCCGATCTGCTGGAGCAGATCAGCACGCTCGCGCGGCAGCGCCGCTTCGATTATCTGCTGATCGAATCGACCGGCATCTCGGAGCCGATGCCGGTCGCGGAGACGTTTGCGTTTCTCGATCGGGACGGTTTCAGCCTGAGCGAGCTGGCACGGCTGGACACGCTCGTCACGGTGGTCGACGGCGAGACGTTCGAGGACATGATCGCGTCGGCCGAACCGGTCGCGCACGACGCGGCGCTCGCGAACGACGGCAATTCCGGTCCGCCGCGCAAACTGTCGGACCTGCTGCTCGAGCAAGTCGAATACGCGAACGTGATCCTCGTGAGCCGTCTCGACCGGATCGGCCACGCGGGTTTCGACCGGCTGCGCGCGCTTCTTGCGTCGCTGAATCCATCTGCGCGAATCCTGCCGATGCAGCACGGCAAGGTCGATCCGTCAGACGTGCTCGATACCCGGCGCTTCGATCTGCCGGCGCTCGTCGAATCGCCGGGATGGATGCAGCGCATGCAGATCGACGAACGCCCCTCGGAATCGGATGCGTACGGGATCGCGTCGTGGACCTATCGTGAACGTTCGCCGTTTCATCCGGCGCGCCTGCTCGCATGGCTGCGCCGCCCGTGGGACAACGGCCGACTGCTTCGCTGCAAGGGTTATGTCTGGGCTGCGCACCGCTATCCCGAGATCGCCATGCTCGTGCAGACGGGCGGCGCGTTCCAGTGGGGTTACGTTGGGCGATGGTGGCGATTCATCCCGCAGTCGGACTGGCCGCACGACGACTATCGCCGCGATGGCGTGCTGAAAAAATGGGAGGAGCCTGCGGGGGATTGTCGGCAGGAAATCGTGTTCATCGGGCAGTCGGTCGATCACGACCGGTTGCGTCGCGAACTCGATGCGTGCCTGCTGACGGTCGAGGAAATCGACGCGGGCCCGGAGTCGTGGCTGCGGCTTCCGGAAGCCGACGCGTTCGACGCGCTCGCGGCGGCCGCTCGTCCGTGACGTGAGACTCGATGCCTTCGGTTGCAACGCCTGCGTCCAACGACTGTCGAGCACCGGTGAGCGCCGTGCCCGGTTCGGCGTTGCCTGAATCCAGACAGCGCCGCCGAGGGCAGTTTTCTTCAATACCGGCACGCGCGGCTTCTTTAGTCTCGATGCGACTTTGACATTCGCATGGAGGCACTCAATGAGCATGCTGGTTTCGATGGCCGCGTTCGCGCTGGCGTCGTCGATCACCCCCGGTCCCGTCAACATCGTCGCGCTCAGTGCGGGCGCGCGCCACGGTCTCGGCGCAAGCCTGCGGTATGCGGCCGGCGCGACGCTCGGCTTCGTCGCGCTGTTCCTGCTGATCGGCCTCGGGCTGCACGCGGCGCTCGCGCGCTGGCCCGTGCTGACGACGGCCACGCAGTGGTCGGGGATCGCGTTCCTGCTGTACATGGCGCTGCGGCTCGCGCTCGACGACGGCCGGCTGTCGGCCGACCCGGACGTGGCCGGCCCGTCGGCGGCGTCCGGCGCGGCGATGCAGTGGCTGAATCCGAAGGCGTGGCTCGCGTGCGTGGCCGCGATGGGCGCGTACGCGGCCGACGGCGACCGCGCGCAGGTCTGGCAGTTCGCCGCGCTGTATCTCGTGATCTGTTTCGCGTCGATCGCTTG
This sequence comes from Burkholderia sp. 22088, assembly GCF_052045915.1. Taxonomy (NCBI): domain Bacteria; kingdom Pseudomonadati; phylum Pseudomonadota; class Betaproteobacteria; order Burkholderiales; family Burkholderiaceae; genus Burkholderia; species Burkholderia sp. 22088. The sequence goes on along the minus strand of NZ_JBQEPY010000005.1, from coordinate 207,475 downwards.
CTGGGGGTATGCCGGCGCGTCACTGCGGCACCGGCTCGCGAACGCGCGGAGGATGCGCGTGTTCAACCGGCTGATGGCGCTGCTGCTCGCGGGCAGCGCGCTGTTTCTGCTGGACGTGTAGGGCGCGCCCCGCCCGGCTCGCCGTTCAACTCGTGGCTCGACTCGTGGCTCGACTCGTGGCTCAGCTCGTCGCGCTGCGGTACTGGCCGGGCGTCGCGGCCGCGATCCGCCGGAACGCGCGCTGAAAATGCGCCTGGTCGGCAAAGCCCGCGTCGAGCGCGACGTCGGCGATCGGCCGGCCGCGGCGCAGCTCCGTGCGGCCGTACTGCACGCGGCGGTCGATCAGGAACGCATGCGGCGTCATGCCGTAGCGCGCGTTGAACGCGCGGATCAGGTACGACGGCGACAAATCGGCGGCCGCGCAGATCGCATCGAGCGTCACGCCCTCGCGGCAATGCGCGGCGATGTAATCGGCCGCGCGCGCGAGCTTGGCGTTGTCGTCCCCGGCGCGCGGGCCGGGCAGTTCGCGGTCGAGCGCGCCGTGCAGCGCCGTGAAGAATTCGACCGCCGCGCTCTCCTTGCCGAGCGGATCGATGCCGGGCGCGACGAGCGTCCGGTAGAAACCGCCAAATTGCGCGAACAGGTCGCGCCGTTCGGTCAACTTCGGCGAAAAGCCATGAAAATCGCGGTTCGGATCGCGGCCCAGCGAATGCTGCAGCCGCGCGAGCCACGGCACGTCGACATAGACCATCCGGTACGCCCACGCGTCGGGGCCGTACGGATTGCACGCATGCACCTGTTCCGGATCGATGATCACCAGCACACCGCGCCCGACGTGCTCGTGCGTCGCGCCGTTCACGTAGGTGCTCGTGCCGCCGACGATCGCGCCCACCGAAAACGTGTCGTGCGTGTGCTTCGCGTAGCAGATCGAGCGGCCGTCGTCGACGGTGCGCGCCTCGATGAACGGCAGCGCGGCATCGCGCCAGAACGGCGACGGTACGACGGATCGGTTGGCGGTACGGCTCACGCGGCGGGCTCCCGGTTCGGACGGCGACCGCCCACCGTACAAGACTGTGCGGCTCCGCGCAACCGGATCGCCACGCTTCGATACGGGATTGCGCCGTTTCGCCTAAGCTTTGAATTCCGTCCGCCGCGGCGCCCGCGGCGGTTTTCGTTCACTCCTCTTCCGTCACGCTCATGCATATCGATCTGAAAGGCAAGACCGCGGTTGTCACCGCCTCCACCGCCGGCATCGGGCTCGCGATTGCCGAAGGGCTCGCGCGCGCCGGTGCGCGCGTCGTCGTCAACGGCCGCAGCGATGCGTCGGTGCAGTCCGCGCTCGCGCACCTGCGCGCGGCCGTCCCCGACGCGGGCTTCGACGGCATCGCGGCCGATCTCTCCGATGCCGCGGGTGTCGCCCGCATCACGCAGCACACGCCCGCAGCCGACATCCTCGTCAACAACGCGGGCATCTACGGCCTGAAGGCGTTCTTCGAGATCGACGACGCCGAGTGGGAACATTACTTCCAGATGAACGTGATGTCCGGCGTGCGGCTCGCACGGCATTACCTGAAGGGGATGATCGAACGCAATGCCGGCCGCATCGTGTTCATTTCGTCGGAATCGGGCCTGAACATCCCGGTCGACATGATTCATTACGGATTCACGAAAACCGCGCAGCTGTCGATCGCACGCGGCCTCGCGAAGCTCGCGGCCGGCACCAACGTGACCGTCAACTCGGTGCTGCCGGGGCCGACGATGTCGGACGGCGTGCGGGCGCTGCTGAAGGAAACGGCCGACGAAACCGGCCGCAGCGTGGAAGACGTGGCCGTGGAATTCGTGCGCAACCACCGCTCGAGCTCGATCATCCAGCGGCCGGCGACGCCCGAGGAAGTCGCGAACCTGGTGGTCTACGTGTGCTCGCCGCAGGCTTCGGCGACGACGGGCGCCGCGTTGCGGGTGGACGGCGGCGTGGTCGACACGATCGCGTGACGGCGGGCGGGCACGGCCGCCGCGCTAGCGCGAAGCGGCCTTGCCCGGCTGGAGCGTGCCCTTGCGGTCGGCGTTCATGCACGAATCGAAGCCGTGTTGCGTGACGATGCCGGCCCTGTCGAACACGACGAAATATTCGCGGTGATCGTTGCCGTGCTCGATGAAGTAGTTGTAGCAGACGCCGCTGCCGTTGCGGACCATCCACACGCTGCGCGGGTTGCCGGCCGCGCGGACGACATCGGCGCGCGTCGCGCCGTGCCGCGAGGCGGCCCGCGCGAGCGGCGTGCGTGAATACGAAAATGGCAGCCACGAGTCGAACCACGCGCAGCCGTGCAACATCAGGCAGCTGGCGGCCAGGGACAGCGTCGCTGCGGGACGGGCCATCGAAATCAATCGCATGCTTGGGAAAATCTGCTGCGCCATGCCGGCGTGATCGAAAGCCCCATGCTACTCGACCTTTGGGTCCGGATCGAAAAGAAATGTAGAGATCTTTATACGAATCCCTGCATGTCATGCCCGCGCGCAAGCCCGGTCGTTGCAGCCCCCACATGCTTGCACGCGCATCGAACCCGCCGCGCCGATGCGTCAAATCGGCATAACGTCGCGCATCGTCACGCGATCCACTCGGCCCACAGCATCGTCAGCACAGTCATCAGCGCGGGGCCGACGAACAGCCCGATCAGGCCGAACGTCTCGGCGCCGCCGAGGATGCCGAACAGCACCAGCAGGAACGGCAGCCGCGCCGAGCTGCCGATCAGCACCGGCCGCACGAAATGCTCGGCGACGAACACGACGACGAAACCGAGCACGGCCACTACGACGGCCCACACCGTCGCACCCTGCACGAACAGCCAGAGCGCCGCGCCGCAGAACACGATCGGCGCGCAGAACGGCAGCATCGCGGCAATCGCCGTGACGAGGCCGAGCAGCGCCGCATGCGGGACGCCGGCCAGCGCATACGCGATGCCGAGCAGCGCACCCTCGCCGAGCCCGACGACGACGAGCCCCGTCACCGTGCCGTACACGGCCTTGACCATCCGGTCGATCAGTTCCGCGCCGTTGTGCCCGAACGCGCGCCGCGCGCCCTGCAGCAATGCGCCCGACAGCTTGTGGCCCGCACGCAGGATCACGAACAGCGTGACGAGCATGAAGCCGAACTCGAGCAGCACATGCGCGAGCTTCGTGCCGAACTGCCGCCCGAACGCGAGGAATTTCTCGCTGTTGACGCCGTGCATCGCGCTGGCCGGATGCAGCGGATGGCCGAGATTGGCCTGCCACCATTCGGTGATCTGAGCCGAACCGTAAGGCAGCCGGCTGACGACGTCCGGCAACGGAATGCCGCTGTCCTGGACCGACTTCAGCCACTCGCGCAGGTCGTGCGCCTGCCCGATCGCCTGGACGGCCGCGACCGCGATCGGCAGCACGACGAGCAGCGAGATCGCGGCCGTGATGACGGTCGCGATCAGCGTCGGCCGGTCACGGAACAGCCGGTGCGATTCGAAGCATTTGAGCAGCGGCCACATCGCGATGGCGATCACGCAGGCCCATGCGATGGCGGGAATGAAGTCGCGGATGATCCACAGCGCGAGCACCAGCAGCGCCGCATACAGCACGACGCGGGCAACCTGCTGCGCGCGCGGCCGTGCGGCGGGGTCGTGAGACGACGGGACGTGTGCGCCCATGGCACCTCTGTCGAAATGAAAAATGGCGGTTCGCGCAGGCAACCGGCCTGCATGAACCGCCATTCTATCCATCGGCGCCGGATCGCCGACGCGCAAGATGCGCGCGCCGTGTCGTCAAGGCGGCTCAGGCCGCCTTGTCGGCGATCCGGTAGCGCTCGAGCCAGTGCGCGTACGGCGCGGGCAGCGTCCACGACGGACGCTCGACGCCGAGCTGCCTGGCCGCGTAGTACGGCCAGTGCGGATCGGCCAGGTGCGCGCGCCCGACCATCACGAGATCGAGCTGCGCTTCGGCCACCACGCGGTTCGCCAGTTGCGGCGTGTCGATCCCCCATGCGGACGACACCGGCAGCCCGGCCTCGCGGCGCACGCGCTCGGCGATCGGCGCGAGGAACGCCGGACCCCACGGAATCTGCGCGGCGGGCGTCGAGAAGCCGACCGACACGCTCAGCATGTCGAGCCCTTCCCGCTTCATCCGCTGCGTGAGCGCGATCGACTCGGCGAGCGTCTCTTCGTCGCGGCCGTCGTATTCGATCACGCCCAGGCGCGCGGTCAGCGGCAGGTGCTCGGGCCAGACCTTGCGCACGGCCGCGAGCGTGTCGACGAGGAAGCGGCCGCGATTCTCGGCCGAGCCGCCATATTCGTCGGTGCGGTGGTTCGAATGCACCGAGAAGAAGCTCTGGCCGAGATAACCGTGCGCAAAGTGCAATTCGAGCCATTCGAAGCCGAGATCGCGCGCACGCTTCGCCGAGGCGACGAAATCGGCCTGCACGCGGGCGATGTCGTCGTGCGTCATTTCACGCGGCACTTTCGGCAGGTGCGCGCCGAACGGCACGGCCGACGGGGCGATGGTCTGCCAGCCGCGCGGATCGCCGTCGGCGATATGGTCGTCGCCTTCCCACGGGCGGTTCGCGCTCGCCTTGCGGCCCGCATGCGCGATCTGGATGCCGGGCACCGCGCCGGCCGCCTTGATCGCCGCGACCGACGGCGCGAACGCTGCGGCCTGCGCATCGGTCCACAGTCCCGCGCAACCCGGCGTGATGCGCCCTTCCGGCGACACGGCCGTCGCCTCGGCGATCACGAGGCCCGCGCCGCCGCGCGCGATGCCGGCCAGATGCACGTGATGCCAGTCGTTGACGACGCCGTCCTCGGCGACGTACTGGCACATCGGCGGCACCGCGATACGGTTGCGCAGCGTGACATCCTTGAGTTTGAACGGTTCGAACAGGGCAGACATCCACGGCTCCTTTGCTTGGTTCTGCAAAACGACGGGAAACGCGCCGTGCGGTGCGCACGACGGAACGATTCGGGCCGTCGCCGGACGGCTTGCGCCCGACGACGGATACGGTGCGGCGCCGGCCCGGCCGGCGCCATCGGCTCAACGGCGGCCGAGTTGCGCGAGCAGCGCCTCGGCGGCGGGCGCCGACGACGCGGGGTTCTGCCCCGTGATCAGCAGCCCGTCGGTGACGATATGCGGCGCCCAGTCGGCGCTGCGTTCGAATTGCGCGCCGTTGGTCTTCAGCATGTCCTCGACGAGGAACGGCACGACTTCCGTCAGTTCGACGGCCGCTTCCTCGCTGTTGGTGAAGCCCGTCACGCGCTTGCCGCGCACGACCGATTCGCCGGTCTGCGGATTCTTCACGTGACGCAGCACGCCCGGCGCGTGGCAGACGGCCGCCACCGGCTTGCCGGCCGCCAGCGCGCGCTCGATCAGGCCGATCGAATGCAGATCCTCGGCGAGATCCCACAGTGGGCCGTGGCCGCCGGGGTAGAACACGGCGTCGTAGTCGTCCACGGACACGTCGGCCAGCTTGCGCGTCGACGCCAGTTCGGCCTTGGCCGCCGCATCGGCTTCGAAGCGGCGCGTCGCGTCGGTCTGGGCGGCCGGATCGCTGCTTTTCGGGTCGAGCGGCGGCTGGCCGCCCTTCGGCGACGCGAGCGTCAGCTCGACGCCCGCATCCTTGAACACGTAGTACGGCGCGGCCAGTTCCTCGAGCCAGAAGCCGGTCTTCTTGCCGGTGTCGCCGAGCGTGTCGTGCGAGGTCAGGACAACCAGAATCTTCATGATCGGACACTCCTTCGAAAAGTTGACGGAAACGGGGCCGCATGATCCAGAAAACCGGCCGGCGCGGCGCGCCTGTCCGCGCCTGTCCGTTAGTCAGCTGTGACGCGTCATCGTGCGACCCGCGTATCCGAATGCAGCATGCGCCTATTAGACCAGTCGTCTAGAACATTCGAAAATAAAACGACGGCGTCTCGCCGCGCTACCAGCACCACGGCGCGAGATGGCATTTTCGCGCCTTGCTTGCCTGCGCCACGGACGTCGCCGCATTCACGAGGACGGATGATAGTCGCGGATTAGACCGGTCGTCTAGTAGTCGGGCAATCATCCCTGCCGTCGTCATGGCCTTTCTCGAGGGACGCGATCCGTCGGTGTCCGCAGGTGCTCGCGCCCCTCGCCTTCACCGCGCCGGCTGGTCGCGCAACGGACCGTCGGTGTCGCCCGCCTCGATTGCCGGCGCCTCGAGACGGTGCTCGCGCACGCCGTCGCCCAGCAGGCGCAGCATCAGTTCCGCGAGCGAGCGCCCCGATGCGTGGCCGGTCGGCTGCACGACCGCCGTCACGCGATACGGGTGCGCGAGGCCCGGCGGCACGCCGTCGTAGACGATCAGCGACATGTCCTCGCCCAGGCGCAGCCCGCTGTCCACGAGCGCCCGAAACGCGCCGCCGCCCGCGATATTGTTGTCGACCAGCAGCGCCGTCGGCCGCTCGGCGCGCGCGAGCAGCGCCCGCACCGCCTGCAACCCGCCGTCGTGCGTGAACGGGCACTCGACGAGCAGCGCCGGATCCGGCTCGATGCCGGCTTCGCGCAGTGCCGACAGATAACCTGCACGGCGCTGCGCGGCGAAATTCAGGGCAAGCGGCGCGCTGATCATCGCAATGCGCCGGTGCCCGAAACCCGTCAGCCGGCGCACCGCGTCCCGCGCGCCCGCTTCGTTGTCGAAGTCGAACCACGCGTACGGCTCGGCCATCCGGGTCCGGCCGTAGGCCACGTACGGAAACGCGCTCGCCTGCAGGTACGCGATGCGCGGATCGTCGACCAGCGTTCGCGCGACGATCAGGCCGTCGACGAGTTTGCCTTCGACGATGCGCCGATAGGTGTCCAGTTCCGCGTTCGGCCGCGCCGACGCGATGATGAAATCGAGATTGCGTTCCGCGAGCCGCTCGGTGATGCCCGCGACGACCTCGCCGAAACGCGGATCGCCGAGATCGCCCGCGCCGAACGGATAAACGATCCCGATCATGTCGGCCCGACCGGTCGCCAGCCGGCGCGCGGTCGGGTCCGCCACATAGCCCATTTCCCGTGCAGCTCGCGCGACGCGTTCGCGCGTCGCCTCGCTGACGTCGTCGTAGCCGTTCAGCGCACGGCTGACCGTCGTCCGCGACAGCCCGAGCGCGTCCGACAGCGCCTTCAGATTCACCTTCACCGTCACTCCTCGCATTCGCCGATCCGCCCGGCCGCCCGAACACAGGGATGCACCGGCCGGGTAATTATTTCCAATTGGTAACGATTACCGTCAATTAAATATCTTTTGCGTTCCAAACCGGTTTGAAATAGCATCCAAACCGGTTTGGACATCGATGCCCACTCAGCCGTTCACTTTGACCTTTCCAGGAAACGACGACGAGATGACATACTTTCCCCTTTTCCGCCCGACGACGACCAAACGTTTGCTCCTCGCTGGCGGCGCACTTGCCGCCTTCGCGTCCGTCGCGCACGCGCAGTCCAGCGGCACGGGCGCGCCCATGCCCACGCCCCATACGCAGCAGGCCTACGATCCCGAAGGCAACTTCACGATGCGCTGGACGCGTGCGGACATCCGCCAGATCGTCGCGCAGTCGCACACCGCCGGCGCCGACAAGAACTCGCTGCCGCAAGCGCTGACGATGCCGGACATCCCGCAGGATTTCCCGCTGATCAACTCGAACGTGTGGGTATGGGACACGTGGCCGCTGGCCGACCTGCGCGCGAACCAGCTCAGCTACAAGGGCTGGGAGGTGATCTTCTCGCTCACCGCCGATCCGCACGCGGGCTACACGTTCGACGACCGTCACGTCCACGCCCGCATCGGCTTCTTCTATCGCCGCGCGGGCATCCCCGCGTCGCAGCGCCCCGCCAACGGCGGCTGGACCTGGGGCGGCCACCTGTTCCCGGACGGCGCGAGCGCCAGGGTATTCGGCACCGCACCGATGACCAACAACGCCGAATGGTCCGGCTCCGCGCGCCTCACGAACGGCAGCAACGTCAGCCTGTACTACACCGCGACGTCGTTCAACCGCTCGGCGCCCGGCGGCGCGGACATCACGCCGCCGCAGGCGATCATCACGCGCGCCGACGGCAACATCCACGCCGACGACAAGCACGTGTGGTTCACCGGCTTCGGCGATCACAAGGCGCTGCTGCAACCGGACGGCAACTACTACCAGACCGGCCAGCAGAACACCTACTTCTCGTTCCGCGATCCGTTCGTGTTCACCGATCCCGCGCACCCGGGCAAGACCTACATGGTCTTCGAAGGCAATACGGGCGGCCAGCGCGGCGCACGCACCTGCACCGAGGCCGATCTCGGCTACGCGCCGAACGATCCGTACAAGGAAGATCTCAACGCGGTGATGAATTCGGGCGCAGTGTATCAAAAGGCCAATGTCGGCCTGGCGGTCGCGACGAACCCGCAATTGACCGAATGGAAGTTCCTGCCGCCGATCCTGTCGGCGAACTGCGTCGACGACCAGACCGAGCGCCCGCAGATCTACCTGAAGGACGGCAAGTACTACCTGTTCACGATCAGCCACCGCACGACGATGGCGGCCGGCGTCGACGGCCCGGACGGCGTGTACGGTTTCGTCGGCAACGGCATCCGCAGCGACTTCCTGCCGCTGAACGGCGGCAGCGGCCTCGTGCTCGGCAACCCGACCGACTTCTCCGCGCCGGCCGGTGCACCGTATTCGCAGGATCCCAACCAGAACCCGCGCGAATTCCAGTCGTATTCGCACTACGTGATGCCGGGCGGCCTCGTCGAGTCGTTCATCGATGCGATCGGCCCGCGTCGCGGCGGCACGCTCGCGCCAACGGTGAAGGTCGGCATCAACGGAACATCGACGGCGGTCGATCGCACGTATGGCCGCGGCGGGCTCGGCGGCTACGGCGACATTCCGGCGAACCTGCCCGCGACGGGCGACGGCCACAACCCGTGAAGCCGGGATAACCAACAATAACGATCATCGATAAAGGCACGGGGTTAGGGAGGCGCATATCGCGCGTGTCGCGTGCGCGCCTCCACCTTTTTCCTTCCATCCATTGCGCGCACCGCCGTCGAAAGCGGCAGGCGCCCTTCTTTCCCGCCTTGCACGGCGAAGCACGACACCCCGCATGATATCGACGTCTTTTCGCTTTTCCGCCCGGATCGCCCGGTTGCTGCTCGCCTGCGTGGCCTGTACCCAGGTCGCTGCCGCGCCCTGCCACGCGCCGGCTGACGACGGCACCCCGCAATGGCGACCCGCGCTCCATTACACGCCGCAGCGCAACTGGATGAACGATCCGAACGGGCTCGTCTACGACAACGGACGCTATCACCTGTTCTACCAATACAATCCGCTCGGCAACGACTGGGGCAACATGTCGTGGGGCCACGCGACGAGCACCGATCTCGTCCACTGGCACGAGCAGCCGGTCGCGATGCGCGCGAACGCGACGGAGGAAATCTTCTCCGGCTCGATCGTCGCCGACACCCTCAATACGTCCGGCTTGGGCACGCCCGGCCACCCGCCGCTCGTCGCGCTTTATACGAGCGTGTACAAGGCGGGCTCCGGCCACGCGCCGGGCGTTCAGGCGCAGTCGCTCGCGTACAGCCTCGATCACGGCGCGACGTGGCAACCTTACGCACGCAATCCGGTGCTGACGCTCGACCCGGAATCGAAGCAATTTCGCGATCCGAAAGTGTCGTGGTATGCGCCGGGCGGCTACTGGCTGATGACGACGGTCGTCGCCGATGCGCACGTCGTGAAGCTCTATCGCTCGGACGACCTGATCCACTGGAATTTCCTGAGCGATTTCACGCGGCCGGGCGTGCCGCACGACGGCGCGCTGTGGGAAATGCCCGACCTCGTGCCGCTGCCGCTCGACGGCGACCCCGCACAAACACGGTGGGTCATGATCGTCAACGTCAACCCGTGGTCGATCGCCGGCGGCTCGGGCGCGATGTATTTCGTCGGCCACTTCGACGGCCGCACGTTTACGCCGGATCGCGTCGCCCCCGCCGGTTCCGATCCCGCGCAATTCCACTGGGTCGACCATGGCGCGGATTTCTACGCAGCCGGCACCTTCTCGGGCGCGCCCGGCTCACGGCCGGTCGCGATCGCGTGGATGAGCAACTGGGATTACGCGGCGAAAGTGCCGACCGCGCCGTGGCGCGGCGCGATGACCCTGCCGCGTGAACTCTCGCTGAAAACGATCGACGGCGAACCGACGCTCGTCGTCGCGCCGGCCGCCGCGTTCGACGCATGGGCGGACGGGCGGCCCGCCGTACACGAAGGCGACCTCGCGGTCGACTCCGCGACACGCGCGCTGTCGCCCGCGACGCGCGGCGCCGTCCAGCGCATCACGGTCACGCTCGAGCCGCGGCACGCGGCGCGTGCCGGCCTGATCGTCCGGCGCTCGGCGGACGGCTCGGTCGGCACCCGGATCGTGTACGACACCGTGAAGCGCACGCTGACGCTCGACCGCTTCCGCTCCGGCGAAGCGAATTTCGCCGGCACGTTCAGCGGCGAACACATCGTGGACCTGCCGCTCGAGCACGGACGGCTGCGGCTCGAGATCGTCGTCGATCGCGGCTCGGTCGAAGTGTTCGCGAACAGCGGCCGCGTGGCACTCACCGACCTGATCTTCCCGCCGCCCGACGCGGACCGCGTCGCCGTATTCGCCGAGCACGGCCGCGCGACGTTCTCCGGGCTCACGGTGACGCAGCTCGAAGCCGGCGGCGACAGGCACGACGCCTGTGCGGCGCGATAGATGCAATCCGTCCGCCGATGACGGGGGCTGTCCGCCCGGCGCAACGCCGGGCGGTTGCAGCCCCCGCCGGGGCCTCGCCGATCAGAGCAAGCCCATCCCGCCCGACGCGATGATCTCCGCGCCGACGATGAACGCGGATTCCGGCGCGCTGAGGTGCAGCACCGTCGACGCGATCTCGTCCGGCGTGCCGAACCGGCCGATCGGAACGAGGCCCTTGATCTTGTCGGCCGTCTCGTCGAGCGTGGCCGCGTCGAACCCGAGCTTGCCGTAGAGCGGCGTCTGCACGGGCCCCGGGCTCACGACGTTCACGCGCACGCCGTGCGGCAGCAGTTCCGTCGACAGCGTCTTCGCGAACGAATTGACGGCCGCCTTGCTCGCCGCGTACACCGACGAGCCGGGCATCCCGATGTGCGCGTTGATCGAGCCGTTGATCACGATCGACGCGCCACGGTTCAGCAGCGGCACCAGCGACTGGATCTGGAAATACGCGCCCTTCACGTTGGTGTTGAACACGAGATCCCACATGGCCTCGTCGCTGTCGGCGAACGGCGCGAGTTTCGCGACGCCCGCGTTGATGAACACGGCGTCGAGCCGCGCCCCCGCCGACGCGATCGCATCGGCCAGCGCGCGGGCCGACGCGACGCTGCCGGCCTCGTTGCGGATCGCGAGCGCATCCGCGCCGAGCGTTTGCCGCGCGGCCTCGAGCGTCTGCGCATCGCGCCCGGTGATGATGACCCGCGCGCCTTCGGCCGCGAATGCCCTGGCGGCCGCCAGGCCGATACCGCTGTTGCCGCCCGTGACGAGGACCGTCTTTCCTTCGAAGCGTTGCATGATGTTCTCCTGTGAACCGGTGAGTTGACCGTGGACACAGGATGCGCGCCGCGCCCGGCCTTGCCGTACGACGGGCGCGACGAACACGTTCGAAATCGTCGAACGTGTTTGCGCGGGCGGGTTCGGTCGCGCTGTTCCGCGCCGCGTCAGCCGGCCACGTCGATCCCGTCGAGCAGCCGCTGCGCGAGCCTCGGTTCGCGCAATTGCTCGAGCCACCATTGCAGCGCCCGGCCGTCCCGGTCGCCGTGCCACGCGACATACAGCCGGTTCGGCTCGCGCGGATCGGCCGTCTGTCTTTCCACGAGCTCGCCGCGCGCCAGCAGCGACGCCACGCGCCGGCGCGGCACCCAGCCGACGCCGAGCCCGTCGCGCTGCGCGAGGATCTTCGCGCGCATCGACGGCACCGCCAGCACGGCCTGCCCGCCGAGCAGGCCATACGCGCGGCCGGCCGCGCGCCGCGACGAATCGGCGACGACGACCGCCCGGTGCGCGCCGATCGCATCTCGCGTCAATGCGCCGCTCACGGCGGCCAGCGGATGGCGCGGCGATACCGCGAACACCCACTCGATCGCCCCCAGCTCGAACCACTTGAAGCCGGGAATCGCCGGCGGCTCGTTGGTCGCGCCGACCACCAGGTCCGCACGGCCGTCGCGCAGCGCTTCCCAGGTACCGCCGAGCACTTCGTGCGTGAAACGCAACGACACGCCCGAATCGAGCGCATCGAACGCGTGGACGACGGGCAACAGCGTGTCGAACTCCAGCACCTCGTCGCTGACGATCCACAGCCGGTCCTCCCAGCCGCTCGCGACCTGCCGCACGCGCTGCGTCAGCCGCGCGACGTCCAGCGCCAGCCGCGCCGCCTCGTCGGTCAGCAGCTGTCCGGCCGGCGTGAGCTGCAGCCGGTAGCCGCGCCGGTCGAACAGCAGCGCGTCGAAGCGCGTTTCGAGCTGGCGCGCCGCGTGCGACACCGTCGACGGCGCCTTGCCGAGCCGCGCGGCCGCCCGCGACAGGCTGCCGGTGGCGCGGATCGCGTCGAGCAGCGCAAGTTCGTCTTCGGACAGCATGGGGTGGCTCCGGTGTGGGGTTGTCGTGGATCGTAAGGCAGCGGCGGGCCAAGGTCCAATCGGGCGATGCGGGCCGGTCGTGCCGATCGTGCCGGTCACGCGCGTATCCCGCCCGGCCGGTTCGGCCGGCTTCCGCGCGATTCCTTGCGCTCCGGCGGCCGGTACAGGCATTCCGTCACGCCGCCACGCAGCCCGCACCATGCCGCCGCGACTGGCTTCCGGTATGCTGGTCGACTCGAAATCATGGCAATCGAGGTAACCACTGCGATGGACATCGCGATCCGCATCGAAGGCCGTCACGACCTGACGGGGCAGATCTTCCGGCAACTGCGCACCGCGATCGTCGACGGGCGCCTCGCCGGCGGCGCGCGGCTGCCGTCGACGCGCGACCTCGCGAAACAGCTCGGCGTCTCGCGCAAGACGACGCTCGACGCGTTCGAGCGCCTGGTGGCCGAGGGCTACCTGAATACCCGCGCGGGCGACGGCACGTTCGTCGCCGACGGCCTCGCGCGCGTGCCGCACGCCGCGTCCATGTCCGCGCCGTCGCTCGTCGACGGCACGCCGCGCGTCGACGCGGTCGATGCCCGCGCGCTGTGGAACGACCTGCCCGACGCGCTCGCGATGCCCATACAGCACGATGCGCCCGGCTTCGACTTCCGCGGCGGCGTGACCGACAAGACGCTGTTCCCGTTCGACGCGTGGCGGCGCTGCCTGCATCACGCGCTGCGCCAGCAGATGCGCGGCCCCGCCCAGTATCACGACCCGGCCGGCGATCCGCAGTTGCGCGGGGCGATCGCGCGTTACGTCGCGTTCAGCCGCGCGGTCGCGTGCGGCTGGGACGATGTGCTCGTCACGCAAGGCGCGCAACAGGCGCTCGACCTGATCGCCCGCGTCGTCGTGCGGCCCGGCGATGTGGTCGCGGTCGAAGATCCCGGCTATCCGCCCGCGCGTGCCGCGTTCGCGTCGCTCGGTGCGACGGTGATCGGCGTGCCGGTCGACGCGCACGGCCTGGTCACGGAACGGTTGCCCGACGACGCGCGCCTCGTCTACGTGACGCCGTCGCATCAGTTCCCGCTCGGGATGCCGATGACGCTGGACCGGCGCGTCGCGCTGCTCGAATGGGCGCAGCGCCGCCGCGCCGTCATCATCGAGGACGATTACGACGGCGAGTTCCGCTTCGAGGGCCGGCCGGTGGAGTCGCTGAAGAGCCTCGACCGCACGGGCCTCGTCGCATATGTCGGCACCTTCTCGAAGACGATCTTTCCGGAGCTGCGGATCGGCTACGCGATTCCGCCGCGCGCGCTGCGCGGCGCACTGGCGAAGGCGAAGCAGATCGTCGACTGGCACACCTGCACGCTGACGCAGGCGGCGCTCGCCCGCTTCATGCTCGAAGGCGACTTCGCACGGCACCTGAAGCGCGTGCAGAAGCACTACGACGCGCGTCGCAAGATGTTGATCGCGCATCTGCGCGGCGAACTCGCGCCGTGGTTCGACGCGATCGTGCCGACCGCCGGCATCCACCTCGCCGCCCGCCTGAAGCCGGGGCTCGACGAGGCGGCACTCGTCCGCGCCGCCCGCGCGCAGGACATCGGCCTGTACGGCATCTCGGCATTCCACATCGGCGTGCCGGTCAGTGCGGGGCTGCTGTTCGGCTATGGCGGGATCGACGCGCTGCGCATCGACACGGCGCTTGCGAAGCTCGCCGGCCTGCTGGGTTCGGGCAGCATCGGCGGCCCTGCACTGGTTACCTGAATTTTCTCAAAATTGGCCATTCAAGCAGGCCAGCTTGCGCCCTAAAGTGGGTCCTGTCGCGCCACCGTGCGCTCCAACCGAAAAAGGACCTGCCATGCAACCGCGCCTGAACTTCTATACCGCCAGCCCGAACGCCATCAAGGTGATGCGCAACGCCGAGGACTTCATCGCGAAAAGCTCGATCGAGAAGCCGCTCGCCGAACTCGTCCGCCTGCGCGCGTCGCAGATCAACGGCTGCGCGTTCTGCGTCGACATGCACACGACCGACGCACGCAAGGACGGCGAAACCGACCGCCGTCTCGCGACCGTCGTCGTGTGGCGCGAAACGCCGTTCTTCACCGAGCGCGAACGCGCGGCGCTGGAATGGACCGAGGCGCTGACGCTGGTGGCCGACAACCACGTGCCCGACGCCGTCTGGGAGGCCGTGAAGCCGCATTTCACCGACGAGGAACTGTTCGACCTGTCGATGCTGATCGCGACGATCAACACGTGGAACCGCTTCGCGATCGCGTTCCGCAAGATGCCCGAGTAAGGAGATGACGATGACGTACGCCACGCTCCGTCGCGCCGCCCTCGGCGCATGGCTCGCGGCCGCGGCCGCGCTGCCGCCGGCCGCCGCCCATGCGCACGACACCGGCGACAACGTGCACACGATCATGCAGCAGGCCGTGCCGGAAGCGCCCGGCAAGCTCGCGGTCGTCGCGACCGTCGACTATGCGCCCGGCCAGGCGTCGGAAGCCCATCGGCACCTCGGCTCGGTGTTCGCGGTCGTGTCGAAAGGCGAGGTGCTGTCGCAGGTGAACGGCGGCCCGCTGCACCGCTACCGCGCCGGCGAAGGCTGGTACGAGGCGCCCGGCTCGCGCCACCAGGTGTCGCGCAACGCGAGCGCGACCGAACCCGCGCAGATCGTCGTGTTCGGGCTGACCGGCGAACACGTGCCGCTGACGTCGCCGATCGATCAGTAAGCGCTTGCCGGGGCGCGTGCCGTTGTCGAGGCATGTGCGCCCGCTGCGCGACCGGGTTCGCCGCCGTTTCGCTTACTGAGCCCCGCCGCTCCCCGCCGGTTTTCCCTCGGCGTTTCTCTGCCGTTTCTCCGCCGTTTCCGCATTAGCCGCTCCCTACACTCCGCTGCCCGCTTGCCGCACCCCACCGCGCCGCGCCACATCCCGGCCCGCCCGCGCCCCCGTTCGACGCTCGCCTGATCTCGATCAACCCGGTCGAAAACCCTTCCTTGAAATTAACTAACTCATCAATTAGCGTCGATTTCATGAACGCGAAATCCACCGTCGCCAGGCCGCGCGGGCGCCGCCCGTCGGTCGACGATTTCGACCTGCGCGACCACATGCTCGACGTCGCGATGCAGCTGTTCGCCGAGCGCGGCATCGCCGCGACGACCGTCGCGCAGATCGCCGCCGCCGCAGGCGTCACGTCGGCGATGGTCCACTACTACTTCACGAATCGCGAGCGGTTGCTCGACGCGATCGTCGAGGAACGGCTCGCACAGGCGATCGCGTTCGTGTGGCGACCGACCGAGCCGCGGATCGACGACGATCCGTTCGCGCTCGTCGGCGAACTCGTCGACCGCTTCTTCGACGTCACGCACCGCATGCCGTGGCTGCCGTCGATCTGGCTGCGCGAGATCGTCCACGAAGGCGGGCTGCTGCGCGAACGGATGGTCCGGCGCATTCCGCTCGATCATGTCGGGCGCTTCGCCGAACGCATCCGCAGCGCGCAGCAGGCCGGCACGCTGAACCCCGCGCTCGAACCCGCGTTCCTGTTCCATTCGATCGTCGCGCTGGTGATGCTGCCGCTCGCGACCGCGAAACTGTGGCAAAGCGCGCGCGGCATGCCGCCGATCGACCGCGACGTGCTGCACCGGCACGTCCGCGCGCTGCTCGGTTCCGGCATGCAGCCGCCCGCCCCCGCGCGTCGCGCACGGGCCCGCTCGCCACGGAGGCCGTCATGAACCCGCGCCGCGCACTGCCGCTGGCGACGGTCGCCGCGGTTGCCGCGGTCGCCGCAATCGCCGTGCTCGCCGGCTGCGGACGCCCGGCCGACAACGGCACGACCTACCAGGGCTACGTCGAAGGCGAATTCGTGTACCTGTCGTCGTCGCAATCGGGCACGCTGACGCAGCTGCCGGTCGCGCGCGGCCAGACCCTCGCCGCCGGCGCGCCCGCCTTCTCGCTCGAGGCCGTCAGCGAAACCGCCGCGCTGTTGCAGGCGCAGCACCAGCTCGCGGCCGCCCGCGCGCAGCTTGCCGACCTGCGGACGGGCAAGCGCCCGCCGGAAATCGCGGTCACGCAGGCGCAGCTCGCCCAGGCCACCGCGCAGGCCGCGCGGGCCGCCGCGCAACTGGCGCGCGACGAACGCCAGTACGCGGCCGGCGGCCTGTCGAAGCAGCAGCTCGACGATTCGCGCACGTCCGCGCAAACCACCGCCGCGCAGATGCGCGAACTGCAGAAACAGGTCGACGTCGCGCGCCTGCCGGGCCGTGCGCAGCAGGTCGCCGCGCAGGCCGCGCAGGTTGACGCCGCGCAGGCGGCCGTGGCCGAAGCGCAGTGGAAGCTCGACCAGAAGCGCGTCGCCGCCCCCGCCGCCGGGCGCGTGTACGACACGCTGTACCGTGTCGGCGAATGGGTGCAGGCCGGCAATCCGGTCGTGCAGATGCTGCCGCCGCAAAACCTGAAGGTGCGCTTCTTCGTGCCCGAGGCCGCCATCGCATCGCTCGCACCGGGGCGCACCGTCGCGATCCACTGCGACGGCTGTGCGGCCGACGTGCCCGCGCACATCACCTACGTGTCGAGCGAGGCCGAATACACGCCGCCCGTGATCTACAGCAACGAGAGCCGGACCAAGCTCGTGTTCATGATCGAGGCGCGCCCGGCCGTGGCCGACGCGCCGAAGCTGCATCCGGGCCAGCCCGTCGCCGTGAGGGTGCCGTGAACGCGCCCTCCGCCCCGTACGCGATCGACGTCGTTCGCCTGAACAAGCGTTTCGGCGACAAGCATGTCGTGAAGGACGTGTCGCTGCGCGTCGCGCGCGGCGAGATCTTCGGCTTTCTCGGGCCGAACGGCAGCGGCAAGACCACGTCGATCCGGATGATGTGCGGGTTGCTCACGCCCGACTCGGGCAGCGGCACCTGCCTCGGCTACGACATCGTGCGCGACAGCGCGCAGATCAAGCGGCGCGTCGGCTACATGACGCAGCGCTTCTCGTACTGGGAAGACCTGTCGATCCGCGAGAACCTCGATTTCGTCGCGCGCGTGTACGGGATGCCCGACCGCAAGGCGGCGGTCGCGCGCGCCCTCGACGGGCTCGGCCTCGCGAGCCGCGCCGACCAGCTCACGGGCGCGCTGTCGGGCGGCTGGAAGCAGCGCCTCGCGCTGGCCGCCTGCATGCTGCACGAGCCGGCCCTGCTGCTGCTCGACGAGCCCACGGCCGGCGTCGACCCGGCCGCGCGCCGCGACTTCTGGGAAGAACTGCACCGGCTGGCCGCCCAGGGAATCTCGGTGCTCGTCAGCACGCACTACATGGACGAAGCCGAACGCTGCCACAAGCTCGCGTACATCGCGTACGGCGAGCTGCTCGCGCAGGGCACGTCGGCGGAGATCGTCGCGTCGCAGGGGCTCGCGACCCGCGCGATCACCGGCGGCCACCTGGCCGAATTGTCCGCGCGACTGCGCACGATGCCGGGCGTCGACCAGACGGTCGTGTTCGGTTCGGCGCTGCACGTGAGCGGCCGCGATCGCGCGCGGCTCGACGCGACGCTCGCGCAGGTCGCGGCGCAGGCCGGCGGGCCCGCCGCGCTGCAGGTCGCGCCGATCGACACCGGCCTCGAGGACGTGTTCATCTACATGATGGGCCGCGCATCCGCGCCGCCCGGCGGAGCGTCGTCATGAACGCGTGGGCGCGCTTGCGCGATGCGTTCTCGGTCGCGCGCTGGTGGAGCATCGTGCTGAAGGAATTCCTGCAGCTGCGCCGCGACCGCGTGACGTTCGCGATGATCGTCGGCGTGCCGATCATCCAGCTCTCGCTGTTCGGCTTCGCGATCAACACCGATCCGAAGCACCTGCCGACCGCGGTGATTGTCGCCGACACGAGCCCGTTCGCGCGGAGCTTCGTCGCCGCGATGCGCAACTCCGCGTACTTCGATATCGTCGGGACGCTGCCCGACGAAGCGGCCGGCCAGCGTGCGCTCGCGCGCGGCGACGTGCTGTTCGTATTGAACGTGCCGGCCGATTTCTCGCGCCGGCTGCTGCGCGGCGAACGTCCGTCGCTGCTCGTCGAGGCGGACGCGACCGATCCCGTCGCAACCGCGTCGGCGATCGGCGCGCTCGCCGGCCTCGTGCAGCCGGTCGCGGACAAGGATCTGACCGGCCCGCTCGCGCACCTGAACGGCCGTCCGGCCGCCTTCGACGTCGTGCTGCACCGGCTCTACAACCCCGAGGGCATCACGCAGTACAACGTCGTACCGGGCCTGATGGGCGTGATCCTGACGATGACGATGGTGATGATGACGGGCCTCGCGATCACGCGCGAACGCGAGCGCGGCACGATGGAGAACCTGCTCGCGACGCCCGTGCGGCCACTCGAGGTGATGACGGGCAAGATCGTCCCGTACGTGCTGATCGGGCTGATCCAGGTGTCGATCATTCTCGCGGCCGCCCGCTTCGTGTTCGAGGTGCCGTTCGTCGGCGGCGCGTTCGCGATCTACCTGTCCGCGCTGCTGTTCATCGCCGCGAACCTGACCGTCGGCATCACGTTGTCGTCGCTCGCGCAGAACCAGTTGCAGGCGATGCAGCTCGCGGTGTTCTACTTCCTGCCGAACATCCTGCTGTCGGGCTTCATGTTCCCGTTCGCCGGGATGCCGAAGTGGGCGCAGTTCATCGGCAACCTGCTGCCGCTCACCTACTTCAACCGCCTCGTGCGCGGCATCCTGCTGAAAGGGAACGGCTGGAACGACCTGTGGCCATCCGTGTGGCCGGTCGCGCTGTTCACCGTCGTCGTGATGGGCATCGCGTTGCGCTTCTACCGGCGCACGCTCGACTAGGCGCCGCACGATGAAACCGGCTTCGCGTCGCCCCCTCCACGCCACCCGCTGCTGCACGCTGGCCGTCGCCGCGCTGCTCGTCGCCGGATGCGCGGTCGGGCCGGATTTCCGCGCGCCGGATACGCCCGCCACGCAGCGCTACACGCGCGGCGAACCGCCGGAGACGACGGCCGCCGCCGGCCCGGCAGGCGATGGCCAGACGTTCGCATCGGCCGAACACACTCCGCAGCACTGGTGGACGCAGTTCGGATCCGAACCGCTGAACCGGCTCGTCGATACCGCGTGGCGCAACAGCCCGACGCTTGCCGAAGCCCGCGCGCGGCTCGACGAAGCGCGCCAGAACCATGCGGCCGAAGCCGGCGCGACGATGCTGCCGAAAGTCGATGCGAGCCTGTCCGCGACGCGCGAGCAGGTCGACACGACCGCGTTCGGCCTGCCGGCCAGCGTGCCGAGCCCGGGGCCGTTCACGCTTTATGACGCGTCGGTGAGCGTGTCGTACGTGCTCGACGTGTTCGGCGGCAACCGGCGCGCGCTCGAGGCGCTGCGCGCGCAGGTCGACTACCAGGCCTATACGCTCGACGCCGCGCGCCTGACGCTCGCGGGTAACGTCGTCGCCACCGCGATCCTGCGCGCGTCGCTCGCGCAGCAGGTCGCGCTCACGCGGCAGCTGATCGACGCGCAGACGCGGCAGTTGCGCATCGTCGAAGCGCGTTTCGCTGCCGGTGGCGTATCGCAGGCCGATGTGCATGCGCAGCGCGCGTTGCTCGCGCAGACGCAGGCGTCGCTGCCGCCGCTCGCGACCCGCCTCGCGCAGTCCGGCCACCGGCTCGCGATCCTGCTCGGTGCGCCGCCCGCCGACGCGATGCTGCCCGACCTCACGCTGGATGCGCTCGCGCTGCCTCGCACGCTGCCCGTTGCGCTGCCGTCGACGCTCGCACGCGAACGGCCCGACATCCGCGCCGCCGAAGCAGTGCTGCACCAGGCGAGCGCGAACGTCGGCGTGGCCACCGCGAACCTGTATCCGCGCTTTTCGGTTTCGGCGGGGATCGGCTCGGAACGCACGCGCATCGCGGATATCGTGAGCGGGCTCAATGTATGGAATGTCGGTCTCGGTCTCACGCAGCCGCTCTTTCACGGTGGCGAACTGCGCGCGAAGAAACGGGCGGCCGAAGCGGCGTACGACGCCGCGTTCGCGAGTTACCGGGAAACCGTGCTCGAGGCGCTGCAGCAGGTGGCCGACGCGATGCGCGCGGTCGAACACGACGCTGCCGCATGGCAGGCTCGGGACACCGCGGCACGAGAAGCGGCGGCCAGCAATACGATTGCCGGCGACCGTTACGCGACGGGCGGGATCAGCACGTTCGACCTGCTCGATGCACAGCGGCAGGCACTGCAGACGGCGCTCGACCGTACGCGCGCACAGGCCGACCGGCTTGCCGATACGGCGGCGCTGTTTCAGGCGCTCGCGGGAAGCTGGACGAACGACGCGGCGGAGTGAGTGCGCGGTGCAGGTTCAATGCGGTGATCGAAGCGGAGCGATCGCGCGACGCGGGTTTGACCCAGCGATAGAAACGGAGCGACCGGATGCGGGCTTGACGCAGCGATAGAAGCGGAATGACGGCGCGATGCGTGCTCGACGCAACGATCGCGGCGCGGCATTCGCACGAATCGCGCGGACATGAAAAAACCGGCCCGAAGGCCGGTTTTCATACCGCATGCCGCAAGCGGCGCTCGCGCGCCGCGCGACATCAGAAGCGGTGGATCATGCCGACGCCGACGCCGATCTGGTTCTGCTTCGAACCTGCGCCCACGCCGTCGCCGATCGACGTCGTTGCAGCGATGATCTTGCCGCCGTTCAGCGTGTTGCCGCTCGCGTGCTGGTACGCCTCAACCGCGTACAGGCCCGTGCGCTTCGACAGGCTGTAATACTGCGACACCGTGACCTGGTGGTACTTGGCCGAGCTCGTGATGCCGTTCGACTGCGTTGCCGCCGTGTACGAGTAGCCTGCCGCGAAGTCCCACTGAGCGACCGGCTTCCAGTGCAGCACGGCGCCAGCCGTGTTGAAGATCGCCGTGTTCTTGAAACCCGAACCCGTGCCCGGAATGTATTGAACATTCGAGTACGACGCCGAAATGTCCCACGCCGGCGAGAACTGGTAGCCAGCCGTGACGGCCAGTCGCTGTTGCGACTGCGCGAACTGGTAGCCATTGTTGATCGACGAAACTGCCGGCTCGACACCGTTGGTGCCGGCTGCGTTCAGGCCGTTCTGCACCGTCGAGTTCGCGCCCCACGCGCCGCCGCCGAGCGTCGAGTTGTTGACTCGCTGGTAGCCGACCGCGATGCCTGCCGGGCCGTTCAGGTACTGGATCGCCGCGCTCCACGTCGAGCCGCGGTTCGTCGCGCCTGCGACGCCGCCGAACGAGTACGAACCGCCGACCGTGAAGCCGTAGAACTTCGGCGACATGTAGACGAGCGAGTTGTTCGCGCGGTAGCTGGTATCCAGCGAATCGATATCGCCCGGGTGCGCGCCGTAGTAACCGGTCAGCCAGGTCGTCGGGCTGTACGGCGACAGCAGCGTGTAGTACGCGGTGTACTGGCGGCCGGCCGTCAGCGTACCGTACGTATTGTTGGTCAGGCCAACCCACGCCTGACGCGTGAAGATGCCGTTGGTCCATTGCGACGAACCGTTAGCCGTGTTGACGCCGGCTTCCAACTGGAAAATCGCCTTCGTGCCGCCGCCGAGATCTTCGCTGCCCTTCAGGCCGAAGCGGCTGCCTGCCCACACGCCGGTGGACATCTGCACCTTCGAGTGACCACCCGTGGTCGCGCCGACTGCCGACGAGTTGTTTTGGTATGCGATACCGTTATCGACGATACCGTACAGGGTCACGCTGCTCTGTGCGTGGGCGGCGGTAGCGGCTGCAAGGCCCGCTGCCGTCATGGCGAAAGCGACGCGCTTTTTCATTGATTCTCCGTCCTCAAAGAATGATTTCTTTTCTGGTGTGGTTTTATGACTGACACATGTGCGAGTACATGCCGACGCGATTCTGACGGATTACCAATCATTTCCCAACATGTGCAGTCGGTCATCGTATGATCGACGCAACGCACGGGTTCACCAAGCAGTTACATAACACCTGAAAACGCTTACGCGGCGGGCTTTTCCGGCATTTCCCGGTGAAAACCCTAGCTTTACATTTTTACGGGTGCAACACGACCGTCGGATGTTGTCAGATGCCTTCGGCGAAATACATCTTACAAATGCGCGACCGCGGCTGACGCCGCGATTCACGCCGCCGCGAAGGATCGCTGACGTTCATGACACCCACGTTTCGCGAAACGAAATAATGAAAACGTTTTTAGCCGATGCGGGAGAACCGGCCCGGCGAACGCGGGCCGAGGAGCGACGCCGGCACCTGTCGCGCCGGCATCGTTCGGTGGGTGTCAGCGTGTGACCGGCTGCACGAGACGCGCGCTCACGGCATCGGAAAGCGCGGTCATGCGCGCGCGAATCGCCGTGTTCGAGCCGACCAGCGCGAGCGACGACGCCATGATCCGGTAGACGCGCTTTCTCGGCACCTTGGCCGGCTTCGCCGGATCGAGCCACGCGTCATGGCCGGCCAGCAGTTCGAGCGTTTCGAGGCCGATCATGATCGGCCACAGGCATGCCAGCCGCAGCCGCACGAAGCGGCGCGGGATCGCAACGGTATACAGGCACGCGTCGCGATACTGGTCCAGCGTCACGCGCAGCAGGTCGACCAGCACGCCGCGCGCGCGCGCCGACGCATCGGGCAACATCAGGTCGGCGACGCTCAGCCCGTGCGCGCCCAGCACATCGTCGGGCAGGTAGCAGCGGCCGATGCGCAGGTCCTTCGCGCAGTCGCGCAGGATGTTGGTCATCTGCAGCGCCTTGCCGAAGCGGATGCCCTTCTCGACCATGTCCGGCAGGTTCCAGCCGCGCGCGGCCGGCGTGTGCATGCCCGTCATGTCGGTCCAGAACTCGCCCACGCAGCCGGCGACGAGATACGTGTAGCGGTCGAGTTCGTCGCGCGTCCGCAGCGACGCGACCCGCCCCGATTGCTCGTCGGGGAACGTGCGCAGGTCGAATACCATCCCCGCCGTCAGCGTCGCGACGACCTTGCGGATCGACGCGCGATCGGCGTCCGGCTGCGCGCGCAGCAGCGCGAGCATCGGCTCCATCGAGCCGAGCAGCACGTGCTCGTGCGAATCGGTCTGCATCCGCGTCACGTCCTCGAGCGCACGCGACAGCGCGACGCCGTCGCCGAGCTGCTCGACCTCGTCGCGCAGCTCGGTCAGCAATGCCGCCCGGCGATCGGGCGCGACGAGCGCCGTATCGGCGATCGTGTCGGCCGCGCGCGCGAGCAGGTACGCGAGGCCGACCGGGTCGCGCATGCCGTCGGGCAGCACGCGCAGCGTCAGGTAGAAGGAGCGGGAAACGTTCTTCAGCAGGTCGCCGAGCAGGTAGGCGGAATCGGTTCGAGTCGTCATGGGTCGGGAAAAATCGGCCGGCGCGGGCGCCGGACGCACACGGGCGCCGGGCGCCCGCGCCGGCCCGCGAGTCGCCGCATCGTCGCGCCAGGCGGGCGTCCGGCCCGGCACGGCGATGCAAAATTCCCGCAAGTTTAGTGCATCCGGCGCACGGCCTGCCCGGGACGGCCGGAATGCGTCACCCGTCGGGCCGCCGTCAACCGCCCCGCCGCGCATATCGCGCCCCGAAAACAGGAAACGGAAAGGCCTGAGTAATACATATGTAATTATTCGGTGCGACGATCGCGTCCCATCCGACTCCGTGCGACACGGCGCGACAGCCGCACCGCCGGAGCGACCGCCCCTTTCCGACTCTCGTTTCGAAGGTTCACCGACATGCTCTTCAAGCGCCCGACCTCCCTGCGCTACGTCCCGTTCGCCTGTGCCGCCGCATTCCTGCTCGCCGCGTGCGGCGGCGACGACGACGTCGCGTCCGATCCCACCCAGCCGATTTCCGCGAAGATCCAGGTGGTCGGCCATCGCGGCGCGAGCGCGCTACGCCCCGAACACACGCTGGCGTCGTACCGCAAGGCGATCGAGGACGGCGCGGACGTGATCGAGCCCGATCTCGTGTCGACGCGCGACGGCGTGCTCGTCGCGCGCCACGAGAACGAGATCTCGGGCACGACGAACGTGTCCGCGCTGCCGAAGTTCGCGAGCCGCAAGGCGACCAAGACGATCGACGGCGCGCAGCTGACGGGCTGGTTCACCGAGGATTTCACGCTCGCCGAGCTGAAGACGCTGCGCGCCCGCGAGCGCATTCCGCAGGTCCGCCCCGCGAACACCGCGTACAACGACCAGTTCGAGATTCCGACGTTCGACGAAATCGTCGCGCTCGCGAAGCAGTTGTCCGCACAGACCGGCCGCACGATCCACCTGTATCCGGAAACCAAGCACCCGACCTACTTCCAGTCGATCGGCCTGCCGCTCGAGGACCGCCTCGTCGATGCCCTGCTGAAGGATGCGTACACGGCCCGCACCGCGACCGTCTACATCCAGTCGTTCGAGGTCGCGAACCTGAAGGCGATCCGCAACCGGATCAAGTCGAGCCAGCCGAACTGGAAGCTCGTGCAGCTGATGGACGAAGCCGGCCAGCGCCCATACGACTTCGTGAAGGCGAACGACAAGCGCACCTACGGCGACCTGTCGACGCGCGACGGCATGCGCGAGGTCGCGACCTATGCGAACGGTGTCGGCCCGTACAAGACGTCGATCATCGCGGTCGCCGCGGACGGCACGCTGCAGCAACCGACACCGTACGTGCGCTACGCGCACGAGGCCGGCCTCGTCGTGCATCCGTACACGTTCCGCCCGGAGAACAACTTCCTGCCCGCGTCGCTGAAGGACGGCGGCACGCCGGCCACACGCAACACGGCAGGCTCGGTGCGCGAGATCCAGGCGTACCTGCGCGCGGGCATCGACGGCTTCTTCACCGACGATCCGGCCGTCGGCCGCACGGCCGTCGATACGTTCAAGCGCTGACACGCGCGTCGACCGGGCGCGGCGCGCGACGCGCGCGTTGCGCCCGGTTGCATCGCATCGGTCAGATCACGTTGAAGTGGTGCGTGCCGTCCCGCTTCAACTGGTCGACCAGCCCGTATTCCCAATCGAGATACGCCTGCATCGCGGCCGCCGCGTTGTCGGTGCCTTCGTACGGGCGCCGGTAGCGGTCGACACGCGGTGACGCCAGGCGCGTCTCGCCGCTTTCGAGCGGCAGTCCGGCGTCGATCCACGCGGCCGTGCCGCCGGTGAGCACCCGGATCTCGGCCGAAGCCGGCAGCAGCGCACGCGCGTCGTCCGCCGCAAACCGCGCGAGCAGGCTCGACCCGCACGTGAACACATAACGCTTCGCGGCCGGAATCGCCGCGAGCGCGTCGCGCAGCTGCGCACGCACGGCGAACCACGCGCCCGGGATATGCCGCTTCACGTAGTTCGCGCTGGCCGTCACGTCGACGATCGCCAGCTCGCCGGGCGCCGCCTCCTTCAGCCAGCCCGCGAGCGTCGCGGGCGATACCTCCGCCACGGCCGGCGTCGCCGGCACGTCGCGCGGCGGCTGGCCGCGCTCGCCGAAAGCGGCCGCGCCGGCCGGCTCGACGACACGCACGTCCCAGCCCATCTGCGCGAGCCACGACGCGGTCATGTCGGCACGCACGCCGTCGTCGTCGGCGAGCACGATCCGCGCGCCGCGCACGGCTGCGTGATGGTCGGTCTCCTGCACGAGCTGGCCGCCCGGCGTGCTCAGGAAACCGGGCAGATGGCCGGCTTCGTATTCCTCCGGCGTGCGCACGTCGAAGCGGTACAGCGTGCGGCCCGGTTCGTCGAGCGCGGCGACGTCGGCGAGCGCGATGCGCGGCACGCCAGCACGTTCGGCCACCGCGCGCGCAGCGCGGCGCGCTTCGTCGCGCTGCGTCGCGTCGATGTCGTCCGGAAAGCGCCGCGCGGCACCCCGCTCGAGCGTCTGGCCCGCGAGCGTCCAGCCGATCGTGCCGTTGCGCAGCGCCGCGACCGGATTCGGCAGCCCCGCGTTGACGAGCGACTGCGTGCCGATGATGCTGCGCGTGCGTCCCGCGCAGTTGACGACGACCTGCGTCGCCGGATTCGGCGCAAGCGCGCGCACACGCAGCACGAGTTCCGCGCCGGGTACGCTCGTCGAGGTCGGGATGTTCATCGTCTGGTATTCGTCGAAACGGCGCGCGTCGACGATCACGACATCGGCCTGCGCGTCGATCAGCGCCTGCACCTCCTGCGCGGACAGCGACGGCGTATGCCGCTCGGCCTCGACCCATTCGCCGAACGACTTGCTCGGCACGTTCACGTCGATGAACAGTTCGCCGCCCGCCGCGAGCCAGCCCGCGAGGCCGCCGTCGAGCAGCCGCACGTCGGTGTAGCCGAGTTGCGCAAGCTTCTCGGCCGCGCGCGGCGCGAGATCCTCGCCGCCCGCTTCGCCGAACACGACGATCGGCGTGTCGCGGCGCGGAATCCGCGTCCACGCGTCGAGTTCGAGTTTCGACAGCGGAAAGTTGGCGGCCCACAGCGGGTGGCCCTGCGCGTACGGGTCTTCCTCGCGTACGTCGATCAGTGCGATCTCGTCGCGGGCAAGCAGGCGCGCGCGCACATCCTGGTACGACGCGACGGGAAAACGGGAAGTGGAATCGGCGGAGTGCGTCACGATGTCTCTGTATTGAATGCGTTGAAGTCGGTGAAGAAAGCGGAACGGTTCAATCTTGGGCCCGCCGGCGCGTGCGGGCAATCGGCCTTCCGGCCGGTCGCTTGCGGCCGGCCGCATCGGCAGGCGTTGCATCAGGC
This sequence comes from Burkholderia sp. 22088, assembly GCF_052045915.1. NCBI lineage: Bacteria > Pseudomonadati > Pseudomonadota > Betaproteobacteria > Burkholderiales > Burkholderiaceae > Burkholderia > Burkholderia sp. 22088. The sequence goes on along the minus strand of NZ_JBQEPY010000005.1, from coordinate 180,180 downwards.
GTTCGAATAGCCCGACACGAAGGGCTTCACGGTGCCGTCGTCCAGGTACACCGCGCGCTCGACCTTGCCGATGTTCGCGCCGTACACGTGGATGCTGATCGATACCTGATCGGCGAACGCGTTGGTCACGCGATGGACGTCGCCGATGCGCGGCGACACGGCCTCGATCTCGCCCGGCGCGAGCCGCACGGCTTCGCCGGACGGCACCGGCCGGCCCGCTGCGTCGAACCGGTACGGCTGCGAGAATTCGCCGCCGCGCAGCATCCCGATCAGCCCCCACACCGTGTGGTTGTGGATCGGCGTCGTCTGGCCGGGACCCCACACGAAGCTGACGACCGAGAACCGCTCGTCCGGGTCGAGATGCAGCAGGTATTGCCGATAGCGCGCGGGGTCGGGCTGCGCGAACGCGTCGGGCAACCAGTCGTCGTGTTCGACGAGGGCGGCGAGCAGCGCACCGCCCTCGTCGAGGATGCGCGCCTCGTCCGCGCCGGACGCGAGCAACGCGCCCAGACCGTCGACGAACGGACGCAGCGGCGTCTGATGCAACGAAAGCGTACTCATCGGCTGGCTCCTCGAATATGATGCCGAATATGATGGATCGTCATGATGCACCTGAAAGACCATGCAGAACAAACATGAAAATTAGCGATATCGACGCTTTTGCAGCGGTGGTCCGCTGCCAGACCCTGAGCCAGGCCGCGGCCGAGCTCGGGATGACGCAGCCCGCGATCACGCGGCGCGTCCAGAATCTCGAGGAAGCGCTCGGCGTGACCCTGCTCGATCGCAACACGAAGCCGCCGCGACCGACCGACATCGGCCGGCAGGTCTTCGAGCAGTGTCGCGCGATCCTGCGCGAAGTCGATGCGCTGCGCGAGCTGACGGCCGGCGAGCAGCCGCCCGCCGGCGAGTTCCGGATCGGGCTCACGCAGGGCCTCGGCGAACTGATGCTGCCCGCGCTGATATCCGAACTGGCCGCGCAGTGGCCCGCGCTCGCGACGCAGGTCACGACCGCGTGGGGCGGCATGCTCGTCGAGCGCGTCGCCCGCCGCGAACTCGATGCGGCGCTCGTGTTCCTCGCGCGCGAGATGGTGCTGCCGGCACAGGTCGACGGCGAACGGCTGCTGGCCACGCGGCTCGTCGCGGTCGGCCGCAAGGGTAACTGGCCGCGCCGCAGCTACCGGCTCGCCGATTGCCACGCTCATGGCTGGGTGCTCAATCCCGACGGTTGCGGCTTTCGTGCGGGCCTGCGGCGCGCGCTCGACGCGCAGGGCCTGCCGATGCCGGTCACGCTCGACGCCTACGGCCGCGACCTGCAACTGCAGAGCGTCGCGAACGGCTTCGGCATCGGGCTGATGCCGCTGCCGCTCGTCGAAGGCAGCCCGCTGCGCGACGCGCTCGACATCGTGCCGCTCGCCGATTTCAAGCCGCACATCGATCTGTGGTTGCTGCGCCGGCACGATGCGGCCCGCTTCGGCGCGCCGCTCGCGGCCGTCGCCGCGCATGCGCGTGCGGCATTCGCGCTGCCCGAGCAGGCGCACGACCAGGCTGCGTGACCCTATCGGGCGGCGGCAGCATCGCGCCGCCCGATCGATGCTCGCGCCAGCCCTGCTCCGCTCAAGCATCGCTGCGGCCGCGCCCGGTCCCGTTGACCGACGCCCCGCCCGTTTCCGTCTCGCCGCTCGCTTTGCCCTTCGCTGCGCCCTTCGTCTCGCCCTTCGCTTCAACCCGGCTCGCTGCGTCGAGCACCGCACGCCCCGCCGCCACCGCGATCGCGTCGTCCTGCGGCGTATGCACGCGGCTGCACAGCACGTCGCGATAGTGGCGTTCGAGCGGATTGGCGCGGCTCAGCCCGTGATTGCCCGACAGCTTCAGCGCCTGCTCGACCGCACGGATCGCGTGCTCGGTCACGGTGCGCTTGACCAGTCCGCTCGTCGTGACCGGCGGCGCATGACCCGCGTCGGTGCGCGCGATGTGATCGTCGAGCAGCACGCGGTTCGCGTGCAGCCAGCCCTCGATTTCGCCGACCGCTTCCTGCACGCGCGGCAGCGTCGCGAGCGGTGCGCCCAGCCCGCTCGGCGCACGCGTCGTCGCGAATTCGACCACCCAGTCGCGCGACGCGCGCGCCACCGCGTCGTACAGGCTGCCGAGCAGCGCGACCATCCACGCCTGCTGGTCGGCCTGCGCGTCGGCATCCGCGTGGGTCGCGGCCGACACGGCCCATGCGTCCGGTGCGCGCACGTCGACCGCGTGATCGGCCGGCAGCCGGACGTCGTCGAACACGACCTCGTGGCTGCCCGACGCACGCAGGCCGAGGTGATTCCAGCTTTCGATCACACGGATGCGATCGCCATCCGCATCGCGGTCGCGCGGCACGAGAAACACGCCGACGCGCGGCGCCGGTTCGTCGGTGCGCGCCCACACGGCCAGCCAGCGCAGCGCCGGAATCCCGGTGCTGTACAGCTTGTGGCCGGACAGCCGCCAGCCGTCGCCGTCGCGCCGGGCAACGGTTTCCGGCAGGCCGCCGCGCGACGGCGAACCGAGCGCGGGCTCGACCCGCAGCGCGTTGATCAGCGCACCGTGCGTGACCGCGCTGTCGAACACCGCGCGCCGCACCTGTGCGGGCCAGCGGTTGTCGGCCCGGCCGAGCGCGCGATGTTGCAGATACGTCATCGTCAGCACCAGCGCGGTGGCCGGATCGGCCCGCGCGACGGCGGCGACGATCCGGCTCGCCTGCGCGAGCGTCGCACCGGCGCCGCCATGCTCGCGCGGCACGACCTGCGCGATCAGCCCCGCGCGATGCAGCCGCGCGAAGTTCTCGTGCGGAAAGCGGCCATCGACGTCGTTGCGCGCCGCATCGGCGGCAAGTTCCGGCGCGAGGCGCTCGAGCAGCGCGGCGACGCGTGCGTCGTCGGCATCGTCGGTGGGCAGGAGGCGCAGCGCGGGCGGCTGCGGCGACGGCGAGGAAGCGGCAAGGCTGGCGGACATCGAAACGGATTCCCTGGGTAATACGGACAGGCGGCAAGCGCGACGGAGATCGGCAACCGCGGCAATCGATCGCCACGCGGCGCGGTATCCCGTGAACCGGGCGATCCGCAACGCGTGCCCCCGGATTCGCCGGCGCCCGCGCGCCCGATCGTTCGTGAGCCCACAGCGTATGCGCAGCGCACACGCGCCCAAACCATGCAAATCTGATATTCAAATCGGGATTGATTATTTCCATTCCGCATGATCGCGGCGTTAACCTGCGCTCCATTCCTGCCCGGCCGCGCGCCGGGACATCCCCGCACCGGAGACCCAGATGAGCGTCGAATTCATCGGCATGATCCAGAGCCAGAAGCAGTCGGAAATCCACCCGCCGTCCGGCCCCGTGGTCGATCCCGGCTACGTGCGCGACTTTGCCCGCGCCCACGAGACGGCCGGCTTCGACCGGATCCTCGTGCCGCATCACTCGACCGGCCCGTCGGCGACGCTGACGATCGCGTTCGCGGCGGCCGCGACCGAGCGCATCCACTTCATGCTCGCGCATCGCCCGGGCTTCACCGCGCCGACGCTCGCCGCGCGGCAGATCGCGACACTCGACCAGTTCAGCCGCGGCCGGCTCGCCGTGCACTTCATCTCCGGCGGCTCGGACAGCGAGCAGCAGCGCGACGGCGATTTCCTCGACCATGACGCGCGTTATGCGCGCACCGACGAATACCTCGGCATCCTGCGGCGGATCTGGACCGAAGCGCAGCCGTTCGATCACGACGGCGCGCATTACCGGTTCAAACAGGGGTTCTCGGAAGTGAAGCCGTTCCAGCAGCCGCATGTGCCGATCTATTTCGGCGGCGCATCGGAAGCCGCGCTCGCCGTGGCCGGCAAGCACGCGGACGTCTACGCGCTGTGGGGCGAATCGCTCGACCAGGTGCGCGACCTGACGACCCGGGTGCGCGCCGAAGCCGCGAAGCACGGCCGGCAGGTGCGTTTCTCCGTGTCGTTCCGCCCGATCCTCGCCGCGACCGAGGACGAAGCGTGGGCGCGTGCGCATCGCATCCTCGACGAAACACGCCGGCTGCGTGAAGCGGCCGGCCTCGGCGCCGGCGGCCCGCAGCAAAGCGAAGGCGCGCGCCGCCTGCTGGCCGCGGCCGAACGCGGCTCGCGCGTCGACAAGCGGCTGTGGACCGAGATCGCCAGCCTCACCGGCGCGCGTTCGAATTCGACGGCGCTGGTCGGCACGCCCGAACAGGTCGCCGATGCGCTGCTCGACTACTACGACCTCGGCGTCACGACGTTCCTGATCCGCGGCTTCGATCCGCTGGAAGACGCGATCGACTACGGCCGCGAACTGATTCCGCGCGTGCGCGGCGCCGTCGCCGCACGCGACGCGGCGCGCCGCGCGGCCTGACGCGACCCGGGAGACCCTTACGATGTCCGCCGTTCCGTCCACACTCGAACGCACTGCGTCGGGCCTCGCGCTCGCCGCGTCGCCGCGCCAGCATTTCTGGTTCGATCCGCCCGCGCCGCGCATCGACGTCGCCGCCGAGCGCCGTCACCGTCAGGAGCGGCTCGCGGCCGCGTTCCGCCTGTTCGCTCGCTTCGGCTTCGCACAGGGGCTCGCCGGCCACATCACCGCACGCGACCCCGAGCTGCCCGACCACTTCTGGGTGAATCCGCTCGGCGTGCATTTCTCGCAGATCAAGGTGTCCGACCTGCTGCTCGTCAACGCGCGCGGCGAAACCGCGATCGGTTCCCGACCGCTGAACAAGGCCGCGTTCGCGATCCATGCGGCCATCCACGACGCGCATCCGCACATCGTCGCCGCCGCGCATACGCATTCGACGTACGGCAAGGCGTGGTCGACGCTCGGCCGCCCGCTCGATCCGCTCACGCAGGACGCGTGCGTGTTCTATGAAGACCACGCGCTGTTCGACGACTTCACGGGGATGGTCGTCGACACGAGCGAAGGCGCACGGATCGCCGATGCGCTTGCGAAACCGGACGGCACCACGCACAAGGGCGCGATCCTGAAGAACCACGGAATCCTGACCGCCGGCCCGACGGTCGAGGCCGCCGCATGGTGGTACATCGCGCTCGACAACGCCGCGCACACGCAGTTGCTGGCCGAGGCGGCCGGCACGCCGCAACCGATCGATCATGCCACCGCGCGCCACACGCACGGCCAGATCGGCGGCCCCGAGGGCGCGCTGCATGCGTTCGACAGCCTGTTCGCGCGCGTCGTCGCCGACGAACCCGACCTGCTCGACTGAGCGCCTTCCCGCACGACCGGAGACCAGACCACATGACCCGAACCGCCGCACCCGCGCCCGCCAATGCACACGACACGCGCGACACGCACGACGACAAACGCCGCAAGCTGCTGCGCGCGGCCGGCGCCGCCGCGCTCGCCGCGCCCGCGATCACGCTTGGCCGCAAGGCCTGGTCCGCGCCGCCGCTGAAGAAGCTCACGTTCGCGTGGAACCAGAACGCGTTCTGCCTGACGCCGATCGTCGTCGCGCAGGAGCGCGGCTTCTTCGAGAAGAACGGCCTCAAGGTCGAACTGATCAACTACAGCGGCTCGACCGACCAGTTGCTCGAATCGATCGCGACCGGCAAGGCCGATGCGGCGGTCGGGATGATCCATCGCTGGCTGAAGCCGCTCGAAGCCGGTTTCGACGTGAAGATCATCGGCAGCTCGCACGGCGGCTGCGTGCGGCTGCTCGGCTCGAAGGCCGCCGGCGTCACGACGCTGCAGGCGCTGAAGGGCAAGACGGTCGGCGTCAGCGATCTGGCCGCGCCCGGCAAGCATTTCTTCTCGATCCTGCTCGCGAAGAACGGGATCGATCCCGAGCGCGACATCACGTGGCGGCAGTATCCGGCCGACCTGCTCGGCGTCGCGGTCGACAAGGGCGAGATCCACGCGATCGCCGACGGCGACCCTAACCTCTATCTGCTGGAAAAGCGCAGCAACGGCGCGTACACGGAACTCGCCACGAACCTGTCAGGCGAATACGCACGCAAGGTGTGCTGCGTGATCGGCGCGCGCGGCGATCTCGTGCGCAACGACCGGCCGGCCGCCGCCGCACTCGCGCGCTCGATCGTGCAGGCCACCGAGTTCACGCACGACAACCCGAACGAAGCCGCGAAGGTGTTCGCGAAATATTCGCCGAAGATCAGCCCCGAGGACCTGCGCAAGCTGTACGCGACGCTCACCTACACGCACCACCCGACCAACGTCGACCTGCAGCAGGAAATCGCGTTCTATGCGGACGATTTCCGCCGCATCAGCGTGCTGAAGAAGAGCACCGACCCGCAGCGCTTCGCGCAGCAGGTCTATGCGAACGTGCTCGGGTGACGCGATGTCGACGATCGAACACGCCTCCACCGCGCGCACCGCACCGTCACCGGCCGGCGGTGCGCCTGCTTCCGCTGCCTCCGCTGCCTCCGCACGCGTGGCCTGCACGGCCTGCGAAGCGACGCTCGCGGCCGAAGCGCGCCGCGCGCGCACCTGGCCGACCGGCATCGCCGCCGCGCTCGCCTGGGCCGCGCTCGGCGCCCTCACGCAGCTGTGGCCGAACCGCATCGTCGGCTTCAGCGACTGGGCGTACACGGACACGTTCGGCACGGCCGCGTGGACGATCGCCGCGTTGCTGCTCGCCGCCGCGACGCTCGGCCATCTCGTCGCCGCGACGCGCACGCGGCTCGCGCGCGTGCGCCCGGCCGGCCCGTGGCTCGTCGCGCTGCCGCTCGTGCTCGCCGCGTGGGAAATCGTCACCGCGAAAACCGGCTGGCTGCCGACGCCGTTCTTCGCGCCGCCGCAGGCACTGATCGAGGTCTACGTCGACGACTGGCCGCGCCTGCTCGGCAGCGCCGGCAACACGCTGAAGCTGCTCGCGCTCGGCTTTGCATACGGCGTCGCGGTCGGTTTCGCGGTCGGCGTGTCGATCGGCTGGTCGCGCCGGATCGGCTACTGGGTGCATCCGGTGCTGCGCGTGCTCGGCCCCGTGCCGGCCACCGCGCTGTTGCCGCTCACGTTCTACTTCTTCCCGTCGAGCTATTCCGCCGCCGCGTTCCTGATCGCGCTCGCCACCGGCTTCCCGGTCGCGGTGCTGACGTGGTCGGGCGTCGCGAGCGTCAACAAGCAGTATTACGACGTCGCACGCACGCTCGGCGCGAATGCGCGCTTCCTCGTGCTGCGCGTCGCGATTCCGGCCGCGCTGCCGCACGTGTTCGTCGGCATCTTCATGGGGCTGAGCGCGTCGTTCACGGTGCTGGTCGTCGCCGAGATGATGGGCGTCAAGTCCGGGCTCGGCTGGTACCTGAGTTGGGCGCAGGGCTGGGCCTCGTACGTGAACATGTATGCGGCGCTGATCGTGATGGCGCTGCTGTTTTCCGGGCTGATCGCGCTGCTGTTCGCGGTGCGCGACCGCGTGCTCGCGTGGCAGAAAGGAACCGTCAAATGGTGAACGCCGCCGTACTCGAATCGTCCGCGTCCGCTGCGCCCGCCGCGTCGCCTGCCGTCACGGCGCCGCGCGGCGCGCGCATCGACATCCGCCGCGTGAGCCATGCGTTCGACGGCCCCGGCGGCCCGCTGCCCGTGCTCGACGACGTCACGCTGTCGGTCGCTGCCGGCGAATTCGTCGCGCTGCTCGGCCCGAGCGGCTGCGGGAAATCGACGCTGCTGCGCCTCGTCGCGGGCCTCGACGCCGCGCGGCAAGGCGGAATCGCGCAGGACGGCGTGCCGATCGAGCAACCCGATCCGTCGCGCATCGTCGTGTTCCAGGACCCGACGCTGTACCCGTGGCGGCGGGTGCGTGCGAACGTCGCGCTCGGCCTCGAGGCGCGCGGCGTGGCGCGCGCGTCGCAGCATCGCGTCGACGATGCGCTCGCGCGCGTCGGCCTGCAGGAATTCTCGAACGTGTTCCCGCATCAGCTGTCCGGCGGGATGGCGCAGCGGGTCGCACTGGCCCGCGCGCTCGTCAACGATCCGCGCCTGCTGATTCTCGACGAGCCGCTCGGCAAGCTCGATTCGCTCACCCGGCTCACGATGCAGGCCGAACTCACCGCACTGTGGCAACGCGACGGTTTCTCTGCATTGCTCGTCACGCACGATGTCGAGGAAGCGCTGTTCCTCGCGCAGCGCGTGATCGTGTTCGGGCCGCGTCCCGCGCGGATCGTCGCCGAGTTGCGCGTCGACCTGCCCTATCCGCGTCATCGCGGCGACCCGCGCCTCGCCGAGCTGCGTCACGACGCGTTGCGGCATCTCGGGCTCGATGCGAGCTGGTAGATGCGCGGTACCGTTCGACGATGGGCCGCCGTGCGGCGGGAACGTAGCCGATGAATGCACCGACGTTCTCCGACTGGGCGCTGCTGTTTCTGCAAGGGCTGTATCGCGCGCAAGTCGCGCTGTCGCGCGTGCTGCATGCAATCGGGCTGACGGGCGACGCCGACGGCCAGCCTGCCTGGCCGTGGGCCCGTCGCATCGCGCTCGAAACGCTGCGCATCGACGCCGGGCTCACGCGGCAACTCGCGTTCGCCGTCGCGGTGACGACGCTGGCCGCCGTGCTCGCGTGCATCGCGCTCGCGTTACGCAAGCGGCGTGTGGCGTCGGCGCTTGCGGTGCTTGCCGCGCTGGCCGTTGCGTGGTTCGCGCCGTGGCCGCCGGCTTCGCTGTGGCTTTCGCCTGCCGTGCCGACGAGTTTCCAGCGTGATCCCGCGCCGTTTTCGGTATCGAACGTGATACGCGGCGCGCACTTGTATGCGCAACACTGCGTGGCATGCCACGGCGTGGACGGACGCGGGGAAGGGCCGCTTGCGGCCACGCTCCCGCACTGGCCGCCGACCTTCGCCGGCGCCCTGCTCGCCCGCCGCCTCGACGGCGAGCTGTTCTGGCGCGTGCGTCACGGGACACGCGACGAACGCAGCGCGCCGACGATGCCCGGCTTCGCCGCGACACTCGGACCCCGCGACACCTGGGCCGTGCTCGACTACCTGAAAGCGCTCGCCGCGGGCAGCGGCGCGCAGGCAGAAGGCGCGTGGCCCGTGCCCGTGCCGCTGCCGGCGCTCGACGTGCGCTGCGGCAGCGCCGCGCCCCAACCGCTCGATCGCTGGCGCGCAGGCCAGCGCGTGCGCATCGTCGCGCTCGCGCCAGGCGCGCCGCCCCCGCCGGAAGACGCGCGCTGGCAAACCTTGCTCGTCACGGCAAGCGGCACGCCCGTGGCCCAGGCGGCCGGCGCGGCGCGAGCCGATTGCGTCGCGTCGACGCCCGATGCATGGCTCGCCTTCGCGACGATCGCCGGCGTGACGCCCGCCGCGCTCGGCGGCACGCAGCTCCTCGCCGATCGCCGCGGCTGGCTGCGGGCGCGTGCGTTGCCGGGCAGCGCGGGCTGGTCGGACGCCGACCTGCTGTGCCGCTCGGACGCCACGCCACGGCCGGCAGTACCGGCCGCGAACGGCGACGCGCTGACCGCGCTGCTGCTGCGCGTCGACACGGAACCCGTGCGCGACGTACAGGCCGGGCTCCCGCATTGATCGAATCCCTGACTTTCTCTTCCGACCGAACTTCACGATGAATCCGACCCGACGCCACTTCCTCGCGCAAGCAAGCGCCCTCGCCGCGATCGCCGCGGCCCCGGCCGCCGTGCGCGCGCAATCGGGCACGCGGCCGCTGCTGCGCGCCGGCGACCAGAAAGGCGGGCTGCGCGCGCTGCTCGAAGCAGCCGGCGAACTGAACGGCCTGCCGTACGACATCGCGTGGACCGAGTTCCCGGCCGCCGCGCCGCTCGCCGAAGCGCTGAACGCGGCCGCCGTCGACTGCGGGCCGATCGGCGATGCGCCGGTGATCTTCGCGCTCGCGTCGGGCGCACGCATCAAGGTGATCGGCGCGAACCGCTCCGACCCGTACGGCACGGCGGTGCTCGTGCGGCCCGACGCCGCGCTGAAAAGCCCGGCCGACCTCAAAGGCAAGCGCATCGGCACCACGCGCGGCTCGATCGGGCATTTCGTCACGCTGAAGGCGCTCGACGCGGCCGGCCTGCCTCCCGACGCCGTCTCGTTCCGCTTCCTGCCGCCGGCCGATACGATGCTTGCGCTCGCAACCGGTTCGATCGATGCGTGGGCGACCTGGGAGCCCTATACCGCACTCGCGGAAACGAGCGGGCGCGCGCGCGTGCTCGTCAGCGGCCGCGGGCTGTGGTCGGGCCTCAGCTACATCGCGGCGACCGACGCGGCGATCGCGTCGAAGCGCGACGTGCTGCACGATTTCCTGCGGCGCGTCGTGCGCGCGCAGGCCTGGTCGTACCGGCATGCCGACGCGTATTCGGCAGCGCTCGCACGCATCATCGGCATTCCGCCGGCAGCCGCGAAGCTGCAGTTCGAGCGCCGCAACACGCGCTGGTTGCCGATCGACGCGACGGTCATCGCCGAACAGCAGCGCACGGCCGACTTCTACCTGAAGGCGGGACTGCTGCGCCAGCCGCTCGACGTGCGTACCACGTTCGACCCCGGCTTCCCGCTCGCATGACCGGCCGCGCGACGCAGCGCAGCCGTCCGAACGGCTGCGGCGCGATCTGGCACAATCGCAGTCTCGCCATCCGCCTTCAGCCAGCGTCATGCCAGCCATCGCCGAACTCTTCGTGTATCCGATCAAATCCTGCGCCGGCATCGCGCTGTCGCGCGCGCAACTGCTCGAAACGGGCCTGGCGTACGACCGACACTGGCTGATCACCGACCCCGCCGGACAGATGATCACGCAGCGCACGCACCCGCGCCTCGCGCTGATCCGCACCGCACTGAACAGCGATGCGCTCGTGCTGAGCGCGCCGGGCATGCGCGAGATCCGCACGCCGCTCGACGGCGACGTATCGCCCGCCACGCCGAAAATGGCCGCGACCGTGTGGCGCGACACCGTCGATGCGATCGACACGGGCGCCGAAACGGCCGCCTGGCTCACCGAATTCCTCGGCACGCCCGCGAAGCTCGCGCGCTTCGCGCCCGACGCACGCCGCGGCTGCAACCGTAAATGGACCGGCGAGATCGATACGCACACGCAGTTCGCGGACGGCTACCCGCTGCTCGTGATCGGCCAGTCGTCGCTCGACGACCTGAACGCACGGCTCACCGCCAAAGGTGCACCGGCGATTCCGATGAACCGCTTCCGGCCGAACATCGTGGTGTCGGATCTCGACGCGTACGAAGAGGATTTCGTCGAGCATCTCGACACGGAAGGAGCGTCGCCCGTGCGGCTTCGGCTCGTGAAGCCGTGCACGCGCTGCCCGATGCCGACGATCGACCAGGTCACCGGCGCGCCCGATCCCGCGTGGCCGCACGAGCCGACCGACACGATGCAGACCTATCGCGCGAACCCGAACTTCGGCGGCGAGCTGACGTTCGGCATCAACGCGATCGTCGTCGAAGGCGCGGGCGGGTGGCTCGAGGTCGGTCAGTCGCTGGAAGCGGAGATCGGGTTCGGCGATTGACGCGCGTACACGGCACCGCGCATCCGATCACATCGTCTTCGTAGCCCGGAAGCCGCCCGAGCGGCTTCCTGCTTCCCACTGCCCTCATCGCGACTCACGACTCGCCATCACGCGGCATGCGCCCCCGCGTCGTTCGCCGCCGGCAACCGGATCGTCACGACCAGCCCCCCGCCGGCCGCATCGGCAAGCGTCACCGTGCCCTGATGCACGCGCGCGATCTCCCGCACGATCGACAGCCCGAGCCCCGTCCCTTCGACCGTCTGCGTCTTGCTGCCGCGATGGAAACGCTCGAACACCGCGTCGCGCTCGTCCGCCGGCACGCCCGGCCCGTTGTCGATCACGTCGAGCCGCGCGTGCTCCCCGTCGCGCGACACGCGTACCGTAATCACCGCGCGATCGCCCGCATAACGGATCGCGTTGTCGATCAGGTTGCCGATCATCTCGCCGAGCAGGTCGGGCTGCCCGTGCACGTCGATGTCGGCCTCGTGCTCGAAGCCGAGATCGATGTCGCGCGCGCGTGCGACCGGCGACCAGTCGAGCGTCACGCTGCGCGCGAGCCGGTGCAGCGCGACCGGCTGGTGGGCAACAGCGTGGCCGCTGTCCGAATCGAGCCGCGACAGCGACAGCAGTTGCTGGACGATCTTCGCGGCCTGCCGCACCGCGCCGTTCGCGCGCCGCAGGTGCCCGTTCGCGCGCGGCTGCTCGTCGGGCCGCAGCGCGAGCTCGACGCCCGCCTGCACGGCCGCGAGCGGCGTCTTCAGTTGATGGGCCGCGTCCGCGAAGAAGCGGCGCCGCGCGACCTGCATCCGCTGCGTGCGGCCGATGTACTGGTTGATCGACTCGACGAGCGGCGCAAGTTCGCTCGGCATCGCGCCGGTATCGAGCGGCGTCGTGTCGTCCTCGCTGCGCGCGGCGACCGTCGCCGACAGCCGGTTCAGCGGCCGCAGCCCGCGCCCGACGCCGAGCCACACGATGCCGAGCGCCAGCACGACCAGCAGCCCTTCCTGCAGCAGCGACCCCACCAGGATCTCGCGCGCGAGCGCCTGGCGCGCCTCGATCGTCTCGCCGACCATCACCCACACGATGCGCGACTGCGCGGTCGGCACGTCGTGCACCGGGATGCGCAGCGCGGCCATCCGCAACTGTTCGCCGCGATAGACGACGTCGTAGTAGCGCGTGACGAACAGCGCACCGTCGCCCGCGTCGCGCCCGTGCGGCAGCGGCAGGTCCGGGTAGCCGGTGACCGTGTGGCCGTTGTCCTCGCGGATCAGGTAGTAGATCTTGCCGCCGTCGCTCGATTCGAGCATTTCGAGCGCGAGATACGGCAGGTCGACCTCGATCTCGCCGTCATTGAGCCGCACGCCTTCGCGGATCGACTTCAGCGACGACGACAGCGTGCGGTCGAACGCGACGTGCGCGGCGTTCATCGCGCGCTGGTACGTGAGCCACGAGTCGAGCGCGAGCAGGCCGAGCAGCGGCAGCAGCAGCCACAGCGCGACCTGCGTGCGCAGGTTCGGGCGGGGCATCATGCGTTCCGCCGGGCCGCCGCCCCGACGCCAGGCGCCATGTCGGGGCGCAGCGAACCGCCGCGGATGGGCGGGGCGCTCATTCCGCCGCCTCCGCCCTCGCCTCCAGCAGATAACCGAGCCCGCGCAGCGTGACGATCGCGATACCCGTGTTCTCGAGCTTCTTGCGCAGCCGGTAGACGTAGATCTCGATCGCGTCGGCGTTGACCGACTCGTCGAGCCCGAAAATCTTCTCCGACAGCGTTTCCTTGTTGATCGCACGGCCGTTGCGCAGGATCAGCACCTCGAGAACCGAACGCTCGCGCGGCGTGAGCGACAGCGGCTCGCCCGCGAGATGGAAGCTGCGGTCGATACTGTCGTAGGAAAGCGGCCCGCATTCGACCCGCGAATGCTCGTGGCCGAGGCTGCGGCGGATCAGCGCGCGGGCGCGCGCCTCCAGTTCGGTCAGCTCGAACGGCTTCGCGAGATAGTCGTCGGCGCCGAGATCGAGCCCCTTCACGCGATCCTCGACCGACCCGTGCGCGGTCAGGATCAGCACCGGCACCGGATTGCGCCGCGCGCGCAGCCGCCGCAGCACCTCCAGCCCGTCGAGCTTCGGCAGCCCGAGATCGAGGATCACCAGTGCGTAGTCCTGCGTGCGCAGCACGTGGTCGGCCGCCTCGCCGTCCGCCATGTGATCGACAGCGAAGCGCGCCGCGCTCAGCGCGTCGTTCAGCGACTGGGCGAGGTTCGGGTTGTCTTCGACGAGCAGCACACGCATGGGGATTCCGGGAAGGTCAGCGACAGGCCGCTACATTACATGATCCTTTCCGTCGCGACGCCTCGCGGAAACACCGGTTGCGCCGCCGGCGCGCCCGCGCGTCGGCCGGCCCGCCGACCGTCTCTGAACGCTCAGCGCTCGGCGGCGGTGGCACGGCTGCGCGGCGCGAAGCGCGAACCTTCACCTGCGCGCCGCCGCTCGCGCAGGCCGACCACCACCGCCAGGAACGCGACGCTCGCCCCGGCCGTGACGACGATCATCGGGCGCGCGGTGCCGTCCGACAGCCACGCCAGCACGCCGCCGCACGCGGCCGTGATCGCCATCTGGATAAAGAAGAACAGCCCGGACGCCGTCCCGGCGATCGTCGTGTACGGCTGCATCACCGCGAACTGGCAGGCCGGGATCGCGATCCCGACGGCGATCATCACGACGAACATCGGGACGACGAGCACCGCCACCGCCGTCGGCGCGACCGCTCCGCCGATCCACAACGCGGCGGTGCCGGCCAGATTCACGCCCGCCGCCGCCGCGATGACCGAATCGGCCTTCCAGCGCGTGCCGGTCCGCGCGAACACGTGCGAGCCGATCAGGTAGCCGAGCACGGTCAGGCCGAAGATCGCGGCATACACCGGGCCGGATACGCCTCGCTGCCGCTGGAACAGCGTCGACGATTCCGCGATGAACGGGTAGTACGTGCAGTACGCGAAACTGATCGCGAGCGAGTAGCGCAGGAAACGGCGCTCGCGCAGCAGGCCCGCGTAGGTCCGCACGAGCCCCGCGCCCGGCGCCGGCCGCGCGTCGCGTTCGCGGGTCTCCGGCAGGTAGCGCAGCACCATCGCCGCCGCGACCACCCCGCCCGCCGCCAGCGATCCGAACACGCCGCGCCATCCTAGCCACTCGGCCAGCGCGCTGCCGGCCAGCGGCGCAATCACGGGCGACAGCGCCATGCCGGCCGAGATCCGGCCCAGCATCGTCGCCTGCATCGCGGCCGGGAAGCGCTCGCGCACGATCACCCGCCCGACCACCGTGCCGCAGCAGCCGCCCAATGCCTGGAAGATGCGTGCGGCGACGATCGCCGCGATGCTGGTCGAGCACGCGCAGGCGACGCTCGCGACCACGTAGAGACACAGGCCGCCGATCAGGACGGGGCGACGGCCGTAACGGTCGGACAACGGCCCCGACACCAGCATCGACAGCGCATAACCGACCATGTAGAGGGTCAGCGTGAGCTGCAACTGGGCGTCGGTGCCGTGCAGCGTGTCGGCCATCGCGGGCAGCGACGGCAGGTACGCATCGATCGTGACGCGCGGCAGGCACACGACGAGCATCAACAGGAACAGCCAGCCCCACTGGGGTAATGAACGCGTTTTCATGCGGTGAGCCCGCCTCCGGTCGGATCGATGTGGTCGACTGAAATCTAAGGTCAAAGTGATATAAGCTGAAGGGCCATTAAATTCGACACTGACTGGACCACTATGGCGCGAGGCAAAGCCGCGATTCCGCTCGATCTGCCGTGCCCTGCGGGGCTGTCCACGGGCAATCCGCAGTCGAAGCAGGAATGCATCGCCGACGCGCTGCGCGACGCGATCCTGAAACGCCTGCTCCCCGGCGACAGCCCGCTGCCGTCCAGCCGCACCCTCGCGGCGCGCTGGAGCGTCGCCCGGGGGACGGTCGAGGCGGCATACGACCGGCTGTGCTCGGAGGGCTACATCGCCCGCGCGCAAGGGTCGGGGTCGCGGGTATGCGCGGTGGTACCGGAGAGCTACCTGCGCGCGGCCGCGCAGTCGCGCGACAACGGCGCACCCCCTGTCGACACACGCCCCGCGCCGGCGCGCACGACCGACGCCACCGAGCCGGAACAAGGCGTGCGTCCGGGCGTCCCGTTCGTCGCGCGGCTTGCCGATCCCGGCCTGCTGCCGATGCAGCAATGGAAGAAGGCGCTCGGGGCCAGCCTGCTTGCCGCGACGGCGAACGACCTCGGGGCGACGCCGGCGCAAGGCGTCGAAAGCCTGCGCGACGAAATCGCCGCCTACCTGCGCGAATATCGCGGCATCCCGTGCAGCGCCGGCGACATCTTCATCACGACCGGCATCCGGCATTCGATCGATCTCGTCGCGCGCACGCTGCTCACGCCCGGCTCGACGGTGCTGATGGAGGACCCCGGCTACGCGTCGGCCTGGCAGATCTTCACGATCGCGGGCGCGACCGTGATCGACGTGCCGGTCGATCGGGAAGGCATCGATACCGCGTCGCTGGACCGGCATCCCGATGCGCGCGCGGCCTACGTGACGCCCGCCCACCAGGCGCCGCTCGGCGTCACGATGTCGGTGTCGCGCCGGCTCGAACTGCTCGACTGGGCGCAGCGCAACCACGCGTGGATCGTCGAAGACGACTACGACGGCGAATTCAGCTACCAGACCGCCCCGCTGCCCGCGCTGAAATCGCTCGACGCGTGCGATCGCGTGATCTACTGCGGCTCGTTCAACAAGACGCTGTTCTCGGGGCTGCGCATCGGCTTCATGGTCGTGCCGGCGGCACTGCGGCCGGCGCTGTCGGCCGTGTGGCACGCGACCGCGCGCTCGGTCGGCGTGGCGCCCCAGCTGGCGCTGGCCCGCTTCATCGCGCACGGCGATTTTGCGAAACACCTGCGCGCGGCGCGTCACGCCTACCGCCAGCGGCGCGACATCGTGCTCGACCAGTTGGCGAAACACGCCGGCGGACGGTACACGGTGTCCGGCGAACACGCGGGCTTTCATTTCGTGCTGTGGCTGCCGCCCGGAATGGACGACGCAACGTATGTCGCGCAAGCCTGGGCGGCGGGCATCGAGTTGCAGCCGGTCCGCGGATTCTGTCGAAGCGCGCGGTGCGAAGCAGGCGTCGTCGTCGGGTATTCGGCACTGACGGCCGCGCACGCGCGGCATGGCGGCCGGCTGCTCGCGAAGCTGCTCGCGCACCCCGTCTAGGCGCCCCCGCCGTCGTTGCCCCGCCCCGCGGCAACCCGCTTCCCTCCGTTGCCGGATCGTGCCGCGCGCCGCGAAACGGCGGGCCGCCGCCGCATCGACCTCGGGAAATCCATGACACGAACGACGCGATTGTGAACTGAAATGAAAGCGGGCTGAAAGTGCGCCGCAATTAACATCCGCGTCACTCGAACAACACCTAGACGTAACTGGAGGAAGACATGCCGTTTGCACCGAAGCACCTCGCCGCCGCGCTGGCGGTCGTTCTGGGCACTGCCGCCGGCAGCGCCGCCGCGCAGGTTCCGGCCGGGTATCCGGGGAGTTACCAGGGCGTGATCGACGCCGCGAAGAAGGAAGGCAAGCTGATCGTCTACTCGACGACCGACACGGGCCTCGTGCGCCCGCTGATCAAGGACTTCGAAAGCCTGTACGGCGTGAAGGTCGAGTACAACGACATGAACAGCACCGAGCTGTACAACCGCTACATCAGCGAGAACGCGGCGAGCAGCACCAGCGCCGACGTGCTGTGGAGCTCGGCGATGGACCTGCAGGTCAAGCTCGTCAACGACGGCCTGATGGCGTCGTACGATTCGCCGGAAGGCCCGAACGTGCCGCAATGGGCGCAATACCAGAAGCAGGCGTACGGCACGACGTTCGAGCCGCTCGCGATCGTTTACAACAAGCGCCTGATCCCCGAAAACGAAGTGCCGAAGACGCGCACCGACCTGATCAAGCTGCTCGCGTCGCAACCGGACAAGTTCAAGGGCAAGCTCACGACGTACGACGTCGAGAAATCCGGCGTCGGCTTCAACGCGCTGACGCAGGACGCGCACCTGAACGAGAAGGTCACGTGGGAACTCGTGAAGGCCATCGGCAAGACCGGCCCGAAGCTGCAATCGAGCACCGGCGCGATGATGGAGCGCATCTCGTCGGGCGAGAACCTGATCGGCTACAACATCATCGGTTCGTATGCGTACGCGAAGGCGAAGAAGGACAAGTCGATCGGCTACGTATTCCCGAAGGACTACACGCAGATCGTGAGCCGCCTCGCCACCATCTCGAAGAAGGCGAAGAACCCGAACGCCGCCAGGCTGTGGGTGGACTACCTGCTGTCGAAGCGCGGCCAGACCATGATCGCGAACCAGGCGAACCTGTACGCGATCCGCACGGACGTGACCGGCGAGACGTCGGCCGCGAGCCTCACGAAGGAACTCGGCGATTCGCTGAAGCCGATCCAGATCGGCACCGGCCTGCTCGTCTACCTGGACCAGTCGAAGCGGCTCGCGTTCCTGAAGCAATGGCAGCAGGCGATCAAGAGCTGATCCGCTGATCGGCTCCGGCTGACCCATGGCCGCCCGCCGCACGTCGCGCGGGCGGCCCCTTCCCCTTACCGACTTCCTTGAGGCGGCCATCCGGATGGCCGCAGGGGCGAACTCATGCTTTCAACCAGCACCCGCGGCACGGCACCGGCCGCGCCACCCGCCGCCGGCCCGCGCGACGCCATTCCCGCGCTGCCGGTCAACAGCCTGCAGCCGCTCGCCGGCATGCTGCGCTGGATCGTCGTCGCGGTACTCACCATCGCCGTCGCACTGCCGCTCGGCTTCATCCTGTTCCAGAGCCTGCTGTCCGCGCCGTTCTTCGATGCGAACAAGACGCTCGGCATCGAGGGCTTCCGCTTCGTCTTCAGCGATCCCGACTTCTGGTCGGCCGTGAAGAACTCGTTCATCATCGCCGGCGGGATGCTGTTCATCTCGATCCCGCTCGGTGGCATCCTCGCGTTCCTGATGGTGCGCACCGACCTGCCCGGCCGCCGCTGGCTCGAACCGCTGCTGCTCACGCCCGTGTTCGTGTCGCCGATGGTGCTCGCGTTCGGCTACGTGGTCGCGGCCGGCCCGGTCGGCTTCTACTCCGTGTGGTTCAAGGAGCTGTTCGGGGTGCAGAACGTGCCCTGGAACGTGTATTCGATCTTCGCGATCACGGTGATCGTCGGCCTCACGCACGTGCCGCACGTGTACCTGTATTCGTCGGCCGCGCTGCGCAACCTCGGCTCGGACGTCGAGGAAGCCGCGCGCGTCACGGGTGCCCGCCCGTTCCGCGTCGCGCTCGACGTGAGCCTGCCGATGACGATGCCCGCGCTGCTGTTCGCCGGCGTGCTCGTATTCTTCCTCGGCTTCGAGGTGTTCGGGCTGCCGCTCGTGCTCGGCGACCCGGAAGGCCACCTCGTGCTCGCGACCTACCTGTACAAGCTGACCAACAAGCTCGGCGTGCCGTCGTATCACCTGATGGCCGCGGTCGCGGTGTGCATCGTCGCGATCACGTTCCCGCTCGTGCTGCTGCAGCGCCGGCTGCTGAAGACGGCGAACCGCTTCGTCACCGTGAAGGGCAAGGCCGGCCGTACGACGGTGCTGCCGCTCGGCGTGTGGCGCTGGGTTGCGCTCGCGATCGTCGTGCTGTGGCTGATGCTGACCGTGATCGTCCCGATCTCGGGCATCGTGCTGCGCGCGTTCGTGACCAACTGGGGCGAAGGCGTCGCGCTCGCCGAGGTACTGACGCTGTCGAACTTCATCGAGCTGTTCGAGCAGGACAACCTCGTGCGCGCGATCGTCAACACGCTCGGCATCGGCGTGATCGGCGGCGCGCTCGCGATCGGCTTCTACTCGCTCGTCGCGTTCGCCGGCCACCGCCGCCCCGACTGGGCGACCAAGCTGCTCGACTACCTCGTGCTGCTGCCGCGCGCGGTGCCCGGCCTGCTCGCCGGTCTCGCGTTCCTGTGGATCTTCCTGTTCGTGCCCGGCCTGCGCGAGCTGAAGAACTCGATGTGGAGCATCTGGATCGCGTACACGGTCGTGTGGCTGGCGTACGGGATGCGGCTCATCCAGAGCGCGCTGCTGCAGGTCGGCCCGGAACTCGAGGAAGCCGGCCGCAGCGTCGGCGCGACCCGCAGCCGCGTGTCGCTCGACGTGACGCTGCCGCTCGTGCGCTTCGGCCTGCTCGCCGCGTGGCTGCTGATCTTCATGATCTTCGAGCGCGAATACTCGACGGCCGTCTACCTGCTGTCGCCCGGCACCGAAGTGATCGGCGCGCTGCTCGTGTCGCTGTGGGCGACCGGCGCCGTCGACCAGGTCGCCGCGCTTTCTGTCATCAACATCGCGATGGTCGGCGCCGGTCTCGGCGTGGCCCTGCGCTTCGGAGTGAAACTTCATGGATAAGCTCATCGTCGACGACCTGCATCTCAGCTACGGCGCCAATCCGATCCTCAAGGGCGTGTCGTTCGAACTGAAGGCCGGCGAAGTCGTGTGCCTGCTCGGCGCGTCGGGCAGCGGCAAGACCACGCTGCTGCGCGCGGTCGCGGGCCTCGAACAGCCGTCCGACGGCCGCATCCAGCTCGACGAGCGCGTGTTCTTCGACGGCGCGCAGCGCGTCGACCTGCCCGTCGAACAGCGCTCGCTCGGCCTCGTGTTCCAGTCGTACGCGCTGTGGCCGCACCGCACCGTCGCCGACAACGTCGGCTACGGGCTGAAGCTGCGCCGCGTCGCGCCGGCCGAACAGAAGCGCCGCGTGCAGACCGCGCTCGACCAGCTCGGCCTCGGCCATCTCGCGGAACGCTTCCCGCATCAGCTGTCGGGCGGCCAGCAGCAGCGCGTCGCGATCGCGCGCGCGCTCGTCTACAACCCGCCGGTGATCCTCCTCGACGAGCCGCTGTCGAACCTCGACGCGAAGCTGCGCGAGGAAGCGCGCGCGTGGCTGCGCGAGCTGATCGTGTCGCTCGGGCTGTCGGCCCTGTGCGTGACGCACGACCAGACCGAGGCGATGGCGATGTCCGACCGCATCCTGCTGCTGCGCAACGGCCGCATCGAGCAGGAAGGCACGCCGGCCGAGCTGTACGGCGCGCCGCGCTCGCTGTATACGGCCGAGTTCATGGGCAGCAACAACCGGATCGACGCGCGCGTCGCGGCCGTCGACGGCGAACGCGTGACGCTCGCCGGCGACGGCTGGGAGCTGCAGGCCCTCGCCCGCGACACGTTCGCACCGGGCCAGGACGCGCAGGCCGTGATCCGCCTCGAACGCGTGCAGGTCGCCGACGGCCCGGGCGCGAACCGGCTGCAGGCCGACCTCGTCACGTCGATGTATCTCGGCGATCGCTGGGAATACCTGTTCCATTGCGGCGAGATGCGCCTTCGCGCATTCGGCCACGTGCCGCGCGCCGCGGGCAAGCACTGGATCGAATTCCCGACCAACGACTGCTGGGCGTTCGCGAAAGCGGGCTGACCCGCGCGCGGCGGCACGCTCGCCGTCGCGCACGCACACCGCGCACATCTCGTCATGCGATGACATGCCTTCCGGCGGACGTCTTCCGGCGTCTGTCGTGGGCTACTGCGCGCCGCATCCGTTTCACCCCAACCCACAAGAACCAAGGAGACACCGTCAATGAAGTCACGCTCAGAACGTTCGATTCGCACAGTAGTCCTCACGGGATCGGCCGCCGCGGCCTGCATCGCCGCACCCGCCGCGCACGCGCAGTCGTCGGTCACGATGTACGGGATCATGGATGCCGGCATCGAATACACGAACCACGCGGCGCCGGAGGGCGGCAGCGCGGTCAAGCTGAAGTCGGGCAACAAGAACACGTCGCGCTGGGGCCTGCGCGGCGTCGAGGATCTCGGCGGCGGGCTGAAGGCCGTGTTCCGCCTCGAAAGCGGGATCGACCTCGCGAACGGCGCGCTCGACGACGGCCCCGATTCGATCTTCGCGCGCCGCGCGACGGTCGGCCTGAAAAGCAAATGGGGCGAACTGACGCTCGGCCGCAACTACACCGTCACCTACGACTACATGCTGCCGTTCGACCCGATGGGTTACGCGCAGAACTACTCGTGGGCCTCGGCGTCGATGGCGACGGGCGGCCGCAAGGACGGCATGTTCACGCGCTCGTCGAACGCGGTGCGCTACGACGGCGAGTTCAGCGGGTTCAAGTTCGGCGCGCTGTACGGCTTCGGCAATGTGCCGGGCAGCGTGAAGACCAGCTCCAAATACGATTTCGCGGTCGGCTACGAGAAAGGCCCGTTCGCGGCGGTGGTCACGTTCGACCGGCAGAACGGCGCGGCCGACAGCGTCACGCCGGCCGATACCGTCAACTACATCCAGGGCATCCACGCGGGCCTGAGCTACGACTTCGGCAACCTGAAGACGATGGCCGGCTATCGCAACTACAAGCGCACGTTCCGCACCACGGCGGCGAACCAGTTGAGCGACACGTACTGGCTCGGCGGCGCGTACCAGTTCACGCCGGCGTTCTCGCTGATCGCGGCCGTCTATCACCAGAACATCAAGGGCGGCAGCGATGCCGACCCGACGCTCGTGTCGTTGCGCGCGAACTACGCGTTGTCGAAGCGCACCGTGCTGTACGCGGCCGGCGCGTTCGCGATCGCGAAGCACGACCAGAAGGTCGGCGTGTCGCGCGATTTCGTGGGCTACGGCACCACGCAGGTCGGCGTCACGGCGGGGATTCAGCAGCGGTTCTGAGTTTGACGATACGGGCGGCGAGCGGTCTTCGAATCGCGCCGCCCGTCTTGTGCGGTTCATCGCGCGCGTGCCGCCCTGCATCGCATCCGCCGCGCGCATCAGCGTGACAACGGGCGATCGGCCAGCTTCCCGCACACGACGGCCGCGCCCTCATCCGTGGCCCTTGCCGGTCATTCGCCGCGCATCGTGAACACCAGGCGAACGAGGCTGCTCGTATCGCTCCAGTGCTCGCCAACCGCCGATAGCGGCACCGTGCGCGTGTCGATCGTCAGCCCCGCCGGTCCGGCCGCGTCGAACACACCGCGCACCGACGCCAGCAAACGCGGCAGCGACACGCTGCCGATGCCGCTACCCATCAGTTCGATCGCGGTCGCCCGCAGCACCGCCCCCGGCAGCAGCACGTCCGCGCCGCCGATCGAGCCGATCTGCACGAAACGCAGCCGGCGGCCCTCGGGGGTCGCCTTCGCGGCGGCCACCAGCAGCGTCTGCGCGCTGGCGCCCCACAGATAGTCGAGCACGACGTCCACACCCGCGCGGAAGTGCGGTTCGAGCGCACGCGCCAGATGCGCGTCGTCCTGCTGCAACGACACGACGGCATCCGCGCCGGCATTCAGCAACGCCTGCAGCGCGGCCGCGTTGCGGCCCGTCGCGATCACCTTCGCGGCGCCGAGATGCTTCGCGATCCGCACTGCCAGCCGCCCCGACGTACCTGTCGCACCGTTGACGAGTACCGTCTCGCCCGCGACGAGCCGCGCGCGTTCGGTCAGCGCCGCCCACGACGACATCCCGGGAATCGCGATCGCGGCCGCCGTGACGTCGTCGAGCGTATCCGGCAGCGGCACGCACCGCGTATCGGGCGCGATCGTGCGTTCGGCCATCGCACCGAACGGTGCGGGCGCGCCGAAGAAGTAGACGCGCTGCCCGTCGTCGAGACGACGGCCAACCCCGTCGACGCCAACGACGAACGGATAACGCCCGTCCGACGAGTAATGCGTGCCGGCCGCGCGCCCCTGCGCGATCCGGCTCAGCGCGGACGCCGTCACGTCGATCAGGCTGTGGCCCGGCATCGCGTGCGGCGCATCGAACTCCATATGAACGGGGCGCACGCCGGCGCCCGTCACGACTGCTGCTTTCATGACGACTCCTTGAATCGGGGATCTCGATCGACGGCCCAGGTGCGCATCAGCGTGCGTCGAGCCACGCGCGCAGCGCGGGATCGCGTACTTCCAGCACGTCGAACAGGCCGAGTGCCCGCAGCGCGGGCAACGCGTCGATCGTGTCGGCTTCGGCGCGCGCCCGGTCGGCGGGCGTAGCGTTCGGGTCGGTCAGCACCCGCGCGTTGACCAGGAACGCGCCAACGGTCCCCTTGCGGATCGTCGTTCCGCCGGCATCGACTTGGTTGGCATGGTCGGGAAGCATCTGTTCGGCTCGCATCGTGTCGTACTCCGGTTGTTATCGATGGACGCAGTGTAGGCGTGCAAATTCGGCCGATCTCCGGTATAACGGCCATTCGATACCGATATCCGGCCATGTCCGATCCGCTCCTCCCCGCCCGCTTCGTCACGTCCGACGACGGCCCGTTCGTCGTCGCCGCAGTGCTGTCGCAACGCGACCCGCGCGTGACGCCACCTCATTCGCATGCGCGCGGCCAGCTCGTCGGCGCGCTGAGCGGGTTGCTGACGATCGGCCTCGACGACCAGGACTGGGTCGTGCCGGCGATCCATGCGATCTGGATTCCACCGCATTGCCGCCATTCGTTGCATTCGTTCGGGCCGATTTCCGGCTGGTCGGCGTTCATCGCCGAAGCGCGCTGCGCGGCGCTGCCGGATACGCCGCGCGCGATCCGCACGACGCCGTTGCTGCGCGAAGCCGTGCAGCGCGCGGCGAGTTGGGAGGGTTCGGAGCTGGATGCCGCTCGAACCCGGATCGCCGACGTGATCCTCGATGAAATCGCGTCGTCGGAAGTCGAGGCGCTGGGGCTGGCGCGGCCGCGGGATCCGCGGCTGACGAGGATCACCGATGCGCTTGCCGCGGATCTCGCGGACAACCGGCGGCTGGAGGAATGGGCCGAATGGGCGGGAATCAGCGCGCGGACGATGAGCCGCCGCTTCGTGGCCGAGACGGGGCTGACGTTCGCGCAGTGGCGTCAGCAGGCCAGGCTGCTGCGGGCGCTGGAGAAAATCGCCGACGGCGTGCCCGTAACGACGATCGCTCTCGATCTCGGGTACGACAACGTGAGCGCGTTCATCGACATGTTCAGGCGGGCGTTGGGGACGACGCCGGGGAAGTATATGGAGGCGGGGCGGCACAGCGACGCATAGCGCCCTCTACAGTGCCGTCGGAGACCGGTTCAATACGTCCCGTCCCCCTTCTTCACCGCCTCACCCCCTTTCCCCTTGAACTGCCCCACCAACCGCTCCGCACTCCTCGCCAGCAGCGTCGTATCGACCCCGACCGCGACGAACAGCGCTCCCGCTTCCAGATAACGCCGCGCGGCCGCCTCATCCGCGCTGAGAATGCCCGGCGCCTTGCCGGCCACCTTGATCGCCCGGATCGCGCCATCGATCGCGGCCTGAACGTCCGGGTGCCCCGGATGGCCGAGATGCCCGAGATCGGCCGCGAGATCCGCCGGCCCGATGAACACGCCATCCACGCCCTCGACCCGCGTTATCGCATCGATCGCGTCGAGCCCCGCGCGTGTCTCGACCTGCACGAGCACGGCCATCTCGTCGTTCGCGCGATGCAGGTAATCGCCGACGCGATTCCACCGCGACGCACGCGCCAGCGCGCTGCCCACGCCGCGAATCCCGTGCGGCGGATAGCGTGTCGCGGCCACCGCCGCACGCGCCTCGTCCGCGCTCTGCACCATCGGCACGAGCAACGTCTGCGCGCCGAGATCGAGCACCTGCTTGACGATCACCGGATCGTTCCACGGTACGCGCACGACCGGATGCGACGGATACGGCGCGATCGCCTGCAACTGCGCAAGAATCGTCGGCACCGTATTCGGCGCATGCTCGCCGTCGATCAGCAGCCAGTCGAAACCGGCGCCCGCGACCACTTCCGCGCTGTACGGATTGGCGAGCCCGAGCCACAGCCCGACCTGCGCGTCGCCGCGCGCGAGCGCGGCCTTGAAGACATTCGTCGGAATCTGCATCGTTCGCTCACCTCACTCGAAGTAGCACTGGATCGTCCCGAGCGGACCGTAGTCCACGCTGAACGTGTCGCCCGGCCGCGCCGCGCACGGCCGCGTGAACGAACCGCCGAGCACGATCTGCCCCGGCTCCAGCGCGACGTCGAAGCGGGCCAGCCGGTTCGCGAGCCACGCGACACCGTTCGCCGGATGGTTCAGCACGCCGGCCGCGACGCCCGTTTCCTCGACCACGCCGTTACGCGACATGATCGCTGCGACCCACCGCAGGTCGACGTCCTGCGGCTTCACGGGCCGCCCGCCGATCACCACGCCCGCGTTCGCCGCGTTGTCGGCGATCGTGTCGAATACCTTGCGCGGCCGTTTCGTATCGGGGTCGATCGACTGGCTGCGCGCATCGATGATCTCGAGCGCGGGCACCACGTAGTCGACTGCGTCGTACACGTCGAAGATCGTGCAGTCCGGGCCGGTGAGCCGCTTGCCGAGCACGAACGCGAGTTCGACCTCGACGCGCGGCACGATGAAGCGCCCGGTGGGGATCGTGCCGCCGTCGGCAAAGAACATGTCGTCGAGCAGCGCGCCGTAGTCGGGCTCGTCGATCTGCGACGTGTTCTGCATCGCCTTCGACGTGAGGCCGATCTTGTGGCCCTTCAGCGTGCGTCCTTCCGCGAGCTTGAGGGCGACCCACGCGCGCTGGATCGCATACGCGTCGTCGATCGTGATGTCGGGATGGTCGAGCGAGATCTGGCGGATCTGCTTGCGCTCGCGCTCGGCGTCGTGCAGACGCTGCGCGAGCTGGTCGATGAGGGCGGTTTCGAGCATGGTCGGATCGGGAATGGGGTTCAGCCGGCCCGCTTGTAGCGGGCGTGGATGTTGTTGTGCTTGTACGAGCCGCTTTCGCTGAACTCGGTCAGTTCCATCGACAGCGCGAGGTACCGTTTCGCGTACAGTTCCGCGAAATGCGCCTTGATCGCGTCGAACAGCGCGTCGCACGCGGCCTTTTTCTGCGCGTCGCTGCGGCCTGAGCCGATCTTCAGCGTCACGTGCACGAACGCATCGTCTTCCGTGCCGTCGGCTACGCAGTAGTCCTGCAGTTCGATCGCGCGCGAGCGGATGCCGCCCGTCGGGAACACGCCGCCCTGCGCGATCAGCGTGGCGTTGATCGTGCGCAGCAGCGCGGGAATGCATGCGTCGTCGCGGATGTTCGCGGTGTATTCGACGACGATATGTGGCATGGCGGGTCTCCAGTCGAGTGCGTGGCGCGGTGCTCAGGCCACCGGAAAGATCGCATTGATCTGCCCGGTACCCGAACTCGCGAAATAGTCGGTGACGATCTCGACGGGCTTATCGTAGCGATCCCAGCCGAGCAGGCCGAGCAGCATCGCCGTGTCGTGCATCCCGCCTTCGCCGTGGCAATGCATGTTGTACTCGGGCAGCATCGCGCAGAAGGTCTTGAAATCGCCCTGCTTCCACAGCTCGACCACGCGCAGGTCGACCTGCCGGAAGAATTCGCGGCTGATCTGGTGGATCGATTCCTCGGGGCTGCCGTTGTCGTTGAAACGGTGCGACAGCGAGCCGCTCGCGAGGAATGCGACGTTCGAATCGCTTTTCTCGATCGCCTCGAGCAGCGCCTCGCCGAAGCGCCGGCTTTCGTCGAGCTGATGCCACATGCACCAGCCGGCGATCGACACGACCTTGAAGTGCTGGTCGGCGTTCATGTAGCGCATCGGCACGAGCGTGCCGTATTCGAGTTCGAGGCTATCGATCTCGTGTGCGCGCGTCGCGACGCCGCGCGCACTGGCCGTCTCGGCGATCAGCCGGCCGAGCGCCGGGTTGCCCGGATACGCATACTCCATGTCGCGGATGAAATGCGGCAGCTCGTTGCTCGTGTACGTGCCCGCGAATCGCGCATTGCAGTTCACGTGATAACCGGCGTTGACGAGCCAGTGCACGTCCGACACGACGATCGTGTCGACGCCGAGCGCGCGGCAGCGCTCGCCGATCAGTTGATGGCCGCGGATCGCCGCCTCGCGGCAGCCGTGATGCCTGCCGGGCAATTCCGACAGGTACATCGACGGCACGTGCGTGATTTTCGCGGCGAGGGACAGTTTGCCCATCGTTCAAGTCTCCGTTTGGTTCTTTCGTGCTGCAGACGTCCCGCGCCCGTCACACGCCCCAGCGCGGAATGTGGTGCGAACCCATCGAGATGCACACGTTCTTGATCTCCGCGAACACCTCGAAGCTGTATTCGCCGCCCTCGCGCCCGGTGCCCGACTCCTTCACGCCGCCGAACGGCTGGCGCAGGTCGCGTACGTTCTGGCTGTTCACGAACACCATCCCGGCCTCGATGCCGCGCGCGAGGCGATGCACCTTGCCGACATCCTGCGTCCAGATGTACGACGCAAGGCCGTACGACGTGTCGTTCGCGAGCCGCAGCCCTTCTTCCTCGTCCTCGAACGGAATCAGGCACGCGACCGGCCCGAAGATTTCTTCCTGTGCGACGCGCATCCGGTTGTCGACGTCGGCCAGCACGGTCGGCCGCACGAAGTTGCCGTTGCGCAGGTGGTCGGGCAAGCCCGCCGGCTTGTCGGCGCCGCCCGCAACCACACGCGCGCCTTCCTGCTCGCCGATGCGGATATAGCCCGTCACCTTTTCCCAGTGCTGGCGCGTGATCATCGCGCCGAGGTTCGTGGCCGGATCGGACGGATCGCCGACCACCAGGTTGTTCGCGCGGCGCGCGAATTCCTGCACGAAGCGGTCGTAGATCGTGCGCTGCACGAAGATCCGCGAGCCGGCCGTGCAGCGTTCGCCGTTGATCGAGAAGATCGTGAACAGCGACGCGTCGAGCGCGCGGTCGAAATCGGCGTCGTCGAAGATCAGCACCGGCGACTTGCCGCCGAGTTCCATCGAATACTTCTTCAGGCCCGCACGCTCCATGATCCGCTTGCCGGTCACCGTACCGCCGGTGAACGACACCGCACGCACGTCCGGATGGCGTACCAGCGCGTCGCCTGCTGTCGCGCCGTAACCCTGCACGACGTTGAGCACGCCCGGCGGGATGCCGGCTTCGAGCGCGAGGCGGCCGAGCTGGTCGGCCGTCAGCGGCGACAGCTCCGACATCTTCAGCACGGCCGTGTTGCCGAGCGCGAGGCACGGCGCCGTCTTCCACGTCGCGGTCATGAACGGCACGTTCCACGGCGACACCAGCGCGCACACGCCGACCGGCTGGTACAGCGTGTAGTTCAGCATCTGGTCGTCGACCGGATAGGTGCGGCCGTTCATCTGCACGCACACTTCCGCGAAGAAGTTGAAATTCTCGGACGCGCGCGGAATCAGCTGCTTGCTCGTCTGTGCGATCGGCAGGCCGGTGTCCTGCGTCTCCAGCGCCGCGAGCATCGGCACGTTCTTTTCGATCAGCTCGCCGAGCTTGCGCATCAGCTTCGCGCGCTCCTTGGCGGGCGTGTTCGCCCATTTCGGGAAGGCGTCCTTCGCGGCGCGCACGGCCGCGTCGACTTCGGCCTCGCCGCCCGATGCGACGTCGGTGATGACTTCCCCCGTCGCGGGATTCAGCGTCGTGAACGTCTCGCGGCTCTCGACTTCGCGGCCGTCGATCCAGTGCTTGATGGTCATGCTCTCTCCTTGGGCGACGGGCTCAGCCCGCGCGATAGTAGTCTGCTTCGCCGACGATCGTGTTCACGAGCCGGCCGATCCCTTCGATCTCGGTCACGACCTCGTCGCCCGGCTTCGTGTCCGCCAGCCCCTCGGGCGTACCGGTCAGGATCAGGTCGCCCGGCGAGAGCGTCATGAAGCCGCTGATGTACTCGATCAACGCGGGCACGTCGAAGATCATGTCGCGCGTGCTGCCGCGCTGCGTCTCCCGGCCGTTCACCGTCGTGCGCAGCGTCAGGTCGCCCGCATCGCCGATCTCGTCGCGGCTGACGAACCACGGCCCGAGCGGCGTGCAGGTGTCGCGGTTCTTCACGCGCAGGTTCGGACGGTAGTAGTTCTCGAGATAGTCGCGGATCGCGTAGTCGTTCGCGACCGTATATCCGGCCACGTAGTCGAGCGCCTGCGCGCGGCTCACGTTGCGCGCGGGCCGGCCGATCACGACGGCCAGCTCGCACTCGTAATGCATGTGGGTGGCGTCCGCCGGGCGCACGGTGCGCGACCGGTGGCCGATGAACGTGTTCGGCCCCTTCAGGAAGATCAGCGGTTCGCTCGGCGCCTTGAACGCGAGCTCCTTCGCATGGTCGGCGTAGTTGAGGCCGAGCGCGAACGTGGTGCGCGGCGCGACGGGCGGCAGCCACGCAACCGCGTCCTCGGCAACGACCCGCCCCGTATCGAGACGGATCGCGCCGTCGCCGGCCGGTTCGGCCGCATGCACTGCACCGTTGTAGATCACGCGTGCCGTCTTCATCGTGTTTCCTCCGCGATCAGCGTGTGCCGCAACGTGCCGATGCCGGCGGCGGCGATCTCGATCGTGCTGCCCGCGCGGGCGCGCGGTGCGCCGCCCGCGACGCCGAGCAGCAAGACATCGCCCGCGTCGAACGACATGAAGGCCGTCACGTCGGCGATCAGTTCGCGCACGGAGCGGATCAGCGTGGCCGTCGAGGCGGACACGGCCACCTCGCCATCGATCCGCACGGTCAGGCCGATCGTGTCGACATCGCCAAGCGCGGCGGCCGGCACGATGACCGGGCCCATCGGGCAGAACCCGTCGCGGCACTTGAAGCGCACGGCCGGACGGTAGTAGTCGGGATGGGGGACCGACACGTCGCTGGCGAGCGTGAAGCCGTGAAGGTAGTCGAGCGCCAGCGCGGCCGGCACGCGCGTCGCGCGCCGGGCGAACACGACGGCCACCGACGCGCCGATCTCCAGGGAGTCGACGCCGGCCGGCACGACGACGGTCGCGCCGTCGGCCGCATGCGTGTTGGCGGGCTTGATGTACAGGATCGGCGCCTGCGGCGGGCGGCCATAAGGCGGTGCGTTCACGGCATCGCCGAGCGCGTCGAGCGCCGCACGCTCGTTGAGCAGCGCACCGTAGACGGTACCGATGGCGACCGGCAACGGCGGCGCCGCGGCGGTCATGCAAGACAGCTCCATGCGTCATTCCCCTGCCGCGCGTCGCGGCGCATCGTAAATACTTAACATCTTAAGTAAATAATCGAACGCTGGCAACCTCGATTACCCTGATACGCGAAATTCACGCCTTTCGGCTGTTAAGATTGATGCGTCCCCGTCCACTGCTCACCCCGATGAACCGTACGCTCGACCATCGCAACCTGGCCATGCTGCTGCTCGAGGCCCGCGAAACGCTGATGGGTCTGTTCCGCCCCATTCTCAAGGAATTCGCGCTGACCGAACAGCAATGGCGGATCATCCGCGTGCTCGACGGCGAACCGGCGCAAGCGCTCGAAGCGGGACAGATCGCGCGGCGCTGCTGCATCCTGAGCCCGAGCCTCACGGGCGTGCTGGAACGGATGGAGCGCGACGGCCTGATCACGCGCACGCGCGCGCAGGAAGATCAGCGCCGGCTGCTGGTGAGCCTGACGCCGCAAAGCAGGAAACTGGTCACGGAAATCGGCCCGCGGATCGACGAGCAGTACCGGCAGCTCGAATCGCGGTTCGGCGAGGACGGCCTCGAAGACATCTATCGCGCGCTCGACCGGCTCATCGAGCTCGGCGGCAACACGTGATGACGGCCCCCGTTCCCGCCAGCCGCGGGAACGGGGGCCGGTGCGGCGCGGGCGGTCAATGCACTGCGCCGCGCATCAGCTCGGTCACGGCCACGCCGCGCGACGTGCGCATGCATTCCTCGACGTAATCGATGAACGGCAGCGGCTCGAAATCGATTTCGTCGCGCACGCGACGGTTGTCGAACACGCGATCGACCGTCGCGAATTCCCCGCAGCGCTGCAACGCCCGGCCGATTACGCGCTCGAGTGCCGGATCGGTTCGCCCGAGCACGTCGCGCACCACGAGCGGCAATTCGGCCGGCGCACACGCCGCGTAGCGCGGTGCGCCGGTCATCCCCGCCGCCTCGTCCATCGCACGCACGATCTGCGCGACCTGCGGCGCCTCGTCGCCGGCCGACACGTGATACAGGTCGTGTGCGAGCGTCGGCTTGACGGCCAGCAGCATCGTCGCGCGCGCCACGTCGTCGACCGACACGATATCGATGCGCGTCATCGGTCGCGCGGTGAAGCGGCGTGCGGCATGCGCCAGCCGGAACATCCAGAACGAATTCGGCGCGGGCCGCGTACCGAGCACCGTGTGGCCGACCACATGCGACGGCCGCACCACGACGAGCGGCAGCCCGAGCGCACGCAGGCGCTGCTCGGTCTCCGCCTTCGCGTGCAGGTAGTCCGCGGCGAGCACCGCGCCCGGCAGGCCTTCTTCGTCGCGCGCGACGTCGTTCGCCGCGTCGCCCGCCGCCTCTTCCTGCACGATCCCGCCACGGCCCGCATGCGCGTAGGCCGTGCCGACGTAGACGAAGCGCAGCAGGCGCGGCGCCCGTGCAAAACGCTCGGCGAAGCGCACCGCGTCGGCGATGTCGGCCCGCAGGTGCGCGCCGTCGGCCGGCGACGCGTGGCCTGCGCAGTGAATCACGTGCGTCGCGGCGGCGAGGCGCGGTGCGTCGGCGCCCTGCCACACGTCGCCGAGCGCACCGACGATCACGTTCGCGTCGGTCAGGCGCGACGCCCAATACGGCGCCAGCCCCGCGCGCAGCGCCGCTTCGCGCAGCCGTGCGACGGCATGGCCGCGATCCTGCGCGCGCACGACGCAGACGATGCGGTCGAGCAGCCCCGCATTGACGAGCGCCGTCAGGACGGTACTGCCGATGAAGCCGGTTGCGCCGGTCAGCACCAGCCGTCCGACGTTCGCCGCCGCGACCGGTGCGCTGGCCGGCGACACGAGGCTCGTCCGCCAGTTGAGCGACAACGCGGTTTTCCAGATCAGCACGATAGTCTCCTTCGAAGAATCGGCCGGGCGGCGCGGCGCCCGCGGTTGCGGGCTGCGCACGGCTCACCGGCCGGGCCGGGGCCTGACGCGCGCCCCGGCAGTCCCGATCGGGCGTGCGGCCCGCGATCGCGTCGATCGCGTCTCTGGCACGAGGCGGCGGCAGCCGCCGAGGACGGGCGTCCGCGGCACTGGATCGGGAATATCTCAGTGTGGGGCCCGACCGCAGGCAAGTCTGTCCCGAAAGTTTCGTGAAAGTGTGCCGATTTGTATGCGATTGTCGGAGTCTGTCGTCCAGCAATGCAGTCGGAACGCCTCAACATCCGGTCGCGCCGCCCTCCGGCATGGCGGACCGCGTCGGCCGGCCCGGTTTCCGCGGCCGGTCGCGCGCGACAGATCGACGCGCCTCGCGGCGATGTCATCCCATGTCTCGAAGATCGACCGGGCCCTGATCGGCGCGGCGATCGCCGTTAGGCGTGTGCCCGCGCGCGCTGCCGGAATAACCATGAATCGTCAGACGTCGTTTCATCTGAAACCGCAATGAACTCAATTCGGATTTATTGAGGATTATCACTTGCGTTTCACACCAGTCTATCTAGACTGATCAAGTCAAAACGGTCGAATGTTCATTTTTTGGAGACGATCACAATGCGCCTCACCATTCGGATTAATGGCAGCGAATCAGCAACCCGAAACTCGTTCGCGGTACTGTGGGTCGACACCGACGAAGGACTGTGGTCGCGCGAGGCACATCAGGGCATCGATCTTCCGGCCTGGGGCAAGGTCCGCGACGTCGAGGGTGCGATGGCGCTCTGCGCGGCTGATGGCGGGAATGCCGTGTGCCAGTTGAAGGGACTGTCGTTCGGTGCGACCCAGCGCGAACAGGGCTCCGCCGTACTCGCCGGCAATCACCCCGGTGCATGGCGGCTGCAGGCGGTCGATCGCTGCACGAGCGAGCCGGAATACCGGGAATTCATTTCCGTCACCCGGTAGAAATGATCGACGTAATTCGTCTGCGGTTTTCGGGTTTATTCCGGTTTCAGTGATATTCATTTCGATATTCAGTATTAGCGGCGCCCCTTTTCGGGGCGTTTTCATTTTCTGGTGCAAATAAATAATCGCGAGCCGGGCAATTGACCGCGCGCCGGAGGGCGGTCGGCATCGATTGTCCGGGAGATCGTGTGAGCGGATCGATACGCGCAGAATCGGCCGCCTTCAATCGCCTGCTGCGTCGGTGAAGCTCCGCTTCCGCCCTCTTTTCGTACGCCCTGTTCCGCCCTTTGCCGGATCACCGATTTGCGGCTTTTCACGGGGCCGGAACATACTTTCCCCACACGGCGTTTACTCATTTATTACAATCGCATTATTC
Source organism: Burkholderia sp. 22088 (assembly GCF_052045915.1). Taxonomy (NCBI): domain Bacteria; kingdom Pseudomonadati; phylum Pseudomonadota; class Betaproteobacteria; order Burkholderiales; family Burkholderiaceae; genus Burkholderia; species Burkholderia sp. 22088. The sequence continues at coordinate 146,481 of NZ_JBQEPY010000005.1, read as the reverse complement.
AGACTGACTCGCCGCCCTCCGGCGGCCCGACCCGGCCATTGCATGAGCGTGAAAAAGAAGACCCACCCCGCCGATCCGTACGCGGCCGCGACCAAGAACCCGATGCTCGCGTCGCGCCTGCCGATGTGGCGCTCGAAGCTGATCGTGATCATCGTGTTCCTCGCGTTCGCCGCGCTGATCGGCCGCGCGTTCTGGGTGCAGGTCGCGAACAAGGAGTTCTACGTCGGTCAGGGCCAGAAACGCTACCAGCGCACGATCGAGCTCGACGCGACGCGCGGGCGCATCGTCGACCGCAACGGCGCGATGCTCGCCGTCAGCCTGTCGACCTATGAAATCTGGGCGAACCCGAAGCAGGTCGCCGACACCGACTACCCGCAGATCTCGAAGCTGCTCGACATGCCGCTCGTCGAGGTCAAGCGGCGCCTCGGCAACGACAAGACGTTCGTGCTGCTCAAGCGGCAGGTCGACGCCGACACCGCAGGCAGGCTCGACAAGCTCGCGATCGACGGCATCACGCAGATCGCCGATTCGAAGCGCTTCTACCCGGAAGGCGAATCGGCCGCGCACGTGGTCGGCTTCACGAACGTCGAGGACAAGGGCCAGGAAGGCGTGGAGCTCGCGGCGAATGCGCGCCTGTCGGGCACGTCCGGGCAGCGCGAGGTGATCCGCGACCGGCTCGGCCGCATCGTGTCGGACACGCGCCCGCTCGTCCCGGCGCAGCATGGCGCGACGATCGAGCTGACGATCGACCGCCGCATCCAGCAACTCGCGTTCAGCCAGCTCAAGGCGGCCGTGATCGAGAACAACGCGGTGGCCGGCAGCGTCGTGGTGCTCGACGCGCAGAACGGCGAGATCCTCGCGCTGGCGAACTACCCGACCTTCGATCCGAACGACCGCGCGCGCCTCACCGGCCAGCAGTTGCGCAACCGCGCGGTGATCGACACGTTCGAACCGGGCTCGACGATCAAGCCGCTCGTCGTCGCGCTGTCGATCGACGAACGCAAGGTCACGCCGAACACGATCATCAATACGTCGCCGGGCACCTACAAGATCGGCCCGGCCGTGATCCACGACACGTCGAACCACGGCTCGCTGACGGTCTCGCAGGCGCTGCAGAAGTCGAGCAACGTCGCGCTCGCGAAGCTCGCGCTGAACCTGCCCGCCGAAACGATCTGGAACAAGTACCAGGAATACGGGATCGGCCGCGCGCCGGAACTGACGTTCCCGGGCGTCGCGTCGGGCCGGCTGCGCGGCTACAAGCGCTGGCGGCCGATCGAGCAGGCGACGATGGCATACGGCTACGGCCTGTCGATGTCGCTGCTGCAGATCGCGCAAACCTATACGGCCTATGCCGGCGACGGCACGCTGCACCCGGTGTCGCTGCTGAAGAACGGCACCGACCAGCAGACGATCGACGCGCATCGCGGCCACCGCGTGACGTCGCCGCAAACGGCCGCGTCGATCCGCTCGATGCTCGAGATGGCGGTCGGCGAAGGCGGCACGGGGCGCCGCGCGCGCGTCGACGGCTACCGGATCGGCGGCAAGACCGGTACCGCGCGCAAGCAGGTCGGCGCGACCTATGCGAAGGGCAAGTACCGCGCGCTGTTCGCGGGGATGGCGCCGATGAGCAACCCGCGCCTGATCGTCGCGGTGATGATCGACGAGCCGCGCGGCAAGGGCTACTACGGCGGCACGGTGGCCGGCCCGGTGTTCGCGTCGGTCACGAGCGGGTCGCTGCAACTGCTCGGCGTGCCGCCCGACGCGCCGGTCGAGCCCGAGAAAACGCCGCCGGCGAAGCCCGCCGCGCCGCAGAAGACGGTGGCCGCGCCGCAAGCGGCTGCGCAAACCAGGACGGCTGCGGCACCGAAAACCGCCGCACCGCTGAAGACTGCCGCGCCGTCGAAAGTACCGGCGCAGCCGGCCACCGCGGCCGGATGAGCACGGCACGTCCCCGCGACACGGCGCCCGCCGGCGCGCGCGGCACACCGGCGGCCCCCGGCCGCCACGCATTTCCCCGCCATCGGGCACTGTCCCACTTTCTAGGAACGCCGCGCATCATTTGAGCGTTCCCGCTCGCTCCTCCTACAATTTTTCCGCGTGTCGGGCAGCCCTGCCCGTGCGCGCGACTACAAAAAAGGAGAGAGACGCATGCGATTCCACTGGAAGACGCTCGCACTGGCCATCGCGAGCGCGGCACTGGTCGGCGGGGTACCCGCCCATGCCGCCGACCCCGCCGACGTGAAAATCGGCTTCCTCGTCAAACAGCCGGACGATCCGTGGTTCCAGGACGAATGGCGCTTCGCCGACCAGGCGGCGAAGGAAAAGCATTTCACGCTGATCAAGATCGCGACGCCGAGCGGCGAAAAGGTATCGACCGCGCTCGACAGCCTCGCCGCGCAAAAGGCACAGGGCGTGATCATCTGCGCACCCGACGTGAAACTCGGCCCCGGCATCGCGGCGAAGGCGAAGCGCGCGGGGATCAAGCTGATGTCGGTCGACGACCAGCTCGTCGACGGCCGCGGTGCACCGCTCCAGGGCGTGCCGCACATGGGCATCTCCGCGTACAAGATCGGCCAGCAGGTCGGCCAGGCGATCGCGGACGAGACGAAGCGGCGCGGCTGGAACCCGGCCGAGGTCGGCATCATCCGGATCGCGTACGACCAGTTGCCGACCGCACGCGAACGCACGACCGGCGCGGTCGATGCGCTCAAGGCCGCCGGCTTCCCGGCCGCGAACGTGATCGATGCGCCAGAAATGACGGCCGACACCGAAGGCGCGTTCAACGCGGCGAACATCGCGCTCACCAAGCATGCGAATTTCAAGCGCTGGGTCGCGTTCGGCTCGAACGACGACACGACGGTCGGCGCGGTGCGCGCCGCCGAGGGGCGCGGCATCGGCGCGGACGCGATGGTCGCGGTCGGCATCAACGGCAGCCAGATCGCGCTCAACGAATTCGCGAAGCCGAAGCCGACGGGCTTCTACGGCTCGATCCTGCTGAATCCGCGCCAGCACGGCTACCAGACGAGCATCGACATGTACGACTGGATCACGAAGAACCAGGCGCCGCCGCCGCTCGTGCTGACGTCCGGCACGCTGATCACGCGCGACAACGAAAAGCAGGCGCGCGCCGCGCTCGGCCTGTGAGCCGGCACAAGGAGCCGACATGACACGCACCACCCTCGTGACGGGCGCCGCCGGCGGCATCGGCCAGGCGCTGTGCCGCACCTTCCTCGCCGCCGGCGACTGCGTGCTCGCGCTCGATCGCGACCGCGCGGCGCTCGACCGCTTCATCGATACGCTCGGCGACGCGCACGTAACGCCGGTCGTCGACGACCTGACCGACACCGAGCGGCTGCAATCGACGCTCGAATCGCATCCGCAGGCCGACGTGCTCGTCGCCAACGCGGGCACGGCCGCGTCGACCACGCTGCGCGACACGACGCCCGCCACCTGGCGCACGGATCTCGATGCGAACCTGACGGCCACCTACATGAGCGTCGAAGCCGTGCTGCCCGGCATGCGCGCACGCGGGCGCGGCGCAATCGCGATCATCGGTTCGGTCAACGGCGTGCATGCGCTCGGGCATCCGGCGTACAGCGCGGCGAAGGCCGGGTTGGTCAGCTACACGAAATCGCTCGCGATCGAATTCGGCCGCGACGGCGTGCGCGCGAACATCGTGCTGCCGGGCACCGTGAAGACGCCCGCGTGGGAAGCGCGCGTGCAGCGCAACCCGCAGGTGTTCGAGCAATTGAGGAAGTGGTATCCGCTCGACGATTTCGCGACGCCGGACGACGTCGCGCAGGCCGCGCTGTTCCTGTGCTCGCCTGCGGCGCGGATCATCACGGGCGTCGCGCTGCCCGTCGACGGCGGCCTGCTGGCCGGCAATCGCGTGATGGCGCAGGAGCTGACGCTCGAGACGTTCTACTGAAACCGAAGCACGCGGCGCCGGCGGCCGCGCGGGCCGCCCGGCGCGCTGCCGCGCACCGTCAATGCGCGGCCGCGACCGGCTTCGCCATCCTGCCGAGCACGTGCTCGGTCATCCCGCGCGCGAGTTCGGTCTCGCCCATGAACACGGTGCCGATGCCCTCGTTCGACAGCAGCGCGGCCTCGTCGCCGCTGTTCGTGCACAGCACGACCTCGAGCGCCGGGTTGAGCGTGCGCGAGATCTCGACGATCTGCCGTACGTCGAACACGTCGGGCAGCGTGACGACCAGCATCCCGGCGCGCGCGATATGCGCCTGCACGAGCACGATCGGCTCGATCGCATCGCCCGACACGGCGGCAACGCCTTCCGCGCGCAGTTTCTCGACGAGCTCGCGATTCTGCTCGACGACGACGTACGCGATGCCGCGCTCGTCGAGCGCATGGGCGATCCGCGTGCCGACCTTGCCGTAGCCGACGATCACGACCTGCCCGGTGAGATGCGTCTGCGGCGTCGACATCGGCAGCGCGGCGAGCGGATCGTCGCGCGCCTCGAGCTTGCGCGCAAACGCCGAATGCTTGCGGATCCACGCAAGCGCCGGATCGATCATCGCGAACAGCAGCGTGTTCATCGCGATCGAGATCAGCGCGACCGCGAGGATCAGGCTCTGCCCCTCGGCCGACAGCAGCCCGAGCGCACGGCCGAGCCCCGCGAGGATGAACGAGAACTCGCCGATCTGCGCGAGGCCCGCGCCGACCGTCAGCGCGGTATTCAGCGGATAGCGGAACGCAATCACGAGCGCGACCGCCGCGAGCGTCTTGCCGATCACCACGATCGCCGCGACCTCGATCACGTGCAGCGGCTCCGCGAGCAGGATCTTCGGGTCGAACAGCATCCCGACCGAAATGAAGAACAGCACCGAGAACGCATCGCGCAGCGGCAGCGTCTCGTCGGCCGCGCGCCGGCTGAACTCCGACTCGCGCATCATCATCCCGGCGAAGAACGCGCCGAGCGCGAACGACACGTCGAACAGCTTCGCCGCGCCGAACGCGATGCCGACCGCGGCCGCGATCATGCACAGCGTGAACAGCTCGCGCGAGCCCGTGCGCGCGACGAGCCACAGAATGCGCGGGAACACGCGCTTGCCGACCACCAGCATCAATGCGATGAACGCCGCGACCTTCAGCATCGTGACGCCGAGCGTGCCCCACACGCTGCCGCCGGCCGCGTGCGCGTCGCCGGGCGGCGTGCCGCCGAGCAGCCCCGCGACGGGCGGCAGCAGCACGAGCACGAGCACCATCACGAGATCCTCGACGACGAGCCAGCCGACCGCGATGCGCCCGTTGACCGTCTCGACGAGCCCGCGCCCTTCGAGCGCACGCAGCAGCACGACGGTACTCGCCACCGACAGCGCGAGCCCGAACACGAGCGCCGCCCCGACGCTCCAGCCCCAGGTGAGCGCGAGGCCGCCGCCGAGCAGCGTGGCCACCGTGATCTGGACGATGGCCCCCGGCAGCGCGATCTTGCGCACCGCGAGCAGATCGCCGAGCGAGAAATGCAGGCCGACGCCGAACATCAGCAGCATCACGCCGACTTCGGCGAGCTGCTGTGCGAGCGACAGGTCGCCGACGAAACCGGGCGTGCCGGGGCCGATCACGATCCCGGCGAGCAGATAGCCGACGAGCGGCGGCATTTTCAGCAGCGACGCGAAGTAACCGAAGACCATCGCGAGACCGAAACCGGCCGCGAGCAACGCAATCAGGCTGATGTCATGAGGCATCCCCCCTCCCGAGTTCTTGTAACGATTTAGTAAGGTTCAAGAACGAAAGGATAAGGGATGAGGCGGAAGAATGGCGCGCCGCCGCGAAAAATTCACGCGGCGGCGCGCCTTGGCGGGGTACAACCCCGGCGAATCGAAAGGCACCGCGCGGATCGCGCGGCGCCTTGAAGCACATCGGACAGGCGGGACGGGCGCCCCGCCGCCCCCGTCAGCGCGACGCTTGCGGGAACCGCGCGCCCGGCGGCGGTTCGGGCCGGGTCGACGGCACGCTCTTGCGCACCTTCGCGACCTGCGCGGCGGTCACCGGCGCCCCCGTGTTGCCCCAGCTCGTGCGCACGAAGTTGGACACGTCCGCGACTTCCTGGTCCGACAGGCGCCAGCCGAACGGCGGCATCGTGAACGTCGACGGCGCGGTGCGCGTGCCCTGCAGCGCGCTGCCTTCCAGCACGACGTGGATCAGCGAGGTCGGATCGTCGCCCTGTACGACCGGGTTGCCGGCGAGCGCCGGGAACACGCGCGTGTAGCCATGGCCGTCGCTGCGGTGGCAGGCCGTGCAGTTGTCGCGATAGACGGCCGCGCCCGGCTTGCTCGCATCGCCGGCCTGCAGGGCCTTGGCAGCCGCCGCGTCGTACACGTGCGGCTGCTCGCCCTGCACGCGCGGCGGCAGCGTCTTCAGGTAGCGCGCGATTGCGTTCAGGTCGTCGTCGGTCATGTGCTGCATGCTGTGGCCGACCACGTCCGTCATCCCGCCGAATGCAGCCGTGCGCAGCGTGCGGCCCGTCTTCAGGAACTGCACGATCTCGGTTTCATTCCACGTGCCGAGGCCCGTGCGCGGCTCGCCGCGCAGGCTCGTCGGCACCCAGCCGTCGATCGCCGCACCGCCGGCCAGGAAGTCCGGGCCGTCCGCGTCGGTCAGCCCGCGCTCCTGCATCGTCGGCGCGCGCGGCGTGTGGCACGCGCCGCAGTGGCCGAGACCCTGCACGAGATACGCGCCGCGCGCGACCACCGGATCGGTGTACGGCGCCGCGTCGAACGGCTTCGGCGTCGGGGCGAACATCTTGCGCCAGATCGTAAGCGGCCAGCGCATCGACAGCGGCCACACGATGTCGACCGCACGGTTCTCGTGCTCGACGGGCGCGACGCCGTGCATGAAGTACGCGTACAGCGCCTTCATGTCGTCGTCGGTCAGGCGCGCGTACGACGGGAACGGCATGGCCGGATACATCGTGTCGCCGTTCTTGCGCACGCCTTCGCGCACCGCGCGCGTGAAGTCCTCGTAAGTCCAGCCGCCAAGGCCCGTCTTCGGGTCCGGCGTGATGTTCGTCGAATAGATGCCGCCGATCGGCGTGTCGAATTTCAGCCCGCCCGCGAACGGCTTGCCGCCGCTCGCGGTATGACACGCGATACAGTCGCCCGCGCGCGCGAGGTATTCGCCGCGCTTGATCAGGTTCGCGTCGGCGGATCGGGCCGCGGGTGCGGTCGCCGGGCCGGAAGCCGCCGCAGGCGCAGCCGGCTGCGCGAACGCCGTCGAGCCGGCGAAGCCGAGCGCGGCCCAGGCCGCACCGGCCGCCAGCGCGCGCGACATCCGGCGCGCGATGTTGTGGTTCATCGTCCTCTTCATACGGTCACCAGCGGAGCGGGATTTTTCAGGTATTGCTCGCGGATCGCACGTGCCGACCAGTAGGCCAGCGCCGCGATGATCCCGGTCGGGTTGTAGCCGATGCCCTGCGGCAGCGCCGATGCGCCCATCACGAACACGTTGTGCACGTCCCAGCACTGCAGGTAACGGTTCAGCACGCTCGTCTTCGGGTCGGTGCCCATGATCGCGCCGCCGACGAGGTGGGTCGTCTGGTACGCGCGCGAATCGAAGTGCTTGCCGAACTCGCGCGTCGACACGCCGATCGCCTTCGGCCCCATCGCCTCCGCGATCTTCTTCATCTGCCCGGTCACGTACTGCGCCATCTTGATGTCGTTGTCCTTCCAGTCGAAGGTCATCCGCAGCAGCGGCTGGCCGTACGAATCGCGATAGGTCGGATCGAGGTCGAGGTACACGTCGCGATACGACATGTTGGTGCCGTGCGCGTCCATCGAGATCGTGTGCGCGTAGTTGTCCTTGACCGCCTTCTTCCACGCCGAGCCCCACTGCGGCGTACCGGGCGGCGTCGCGATGCCGCTGATCGGCTTCACGCCGGCCTGGTTCACCCACAGCGGCGAGCCGCCGACGAAGCCGAGCGGGCCGTGGTCGAAGTTGTCCGCGTTGAAATCGTCCACCGCGACGCCGTTACCGCCCGCGCCGATGAACGGATTCGTGTAGGTATCCTTGTCGAAGAACGCCTTGATCGTCGACAGGTTCTGGTACGCGAAATTGCGACCCACCACGCCTTCGCCCGAGATCGGGTCGTACGGCTTGCCGATGCCCGACAGCAGCAGCAGGTGCACGTTGTGGTACTGGAACGCGGCCACGATCACGAGATCGGCCGGCTGGTGCACTTCACGCCCGGCCGGGTCGACATAGGTCACGCCCGTCGCGCGCTTCTTCGTGTCGTCGAGGTCGACGCGCAGCACGTGGCACTTCGAGCGCAGCTCGAAGTTCGGCGCCTGCTTCAGCGCGGGCAGGATGTTCAGGTTCGGCGACGCCTTCGAGTACATGTAGCACGCGTAACCGCTGCAGTAGCCGCAGAAGTTGCACGGGCCCATCTGTACGCCGTACGGGTTCGTGTACGGGCCCGACGTGTTCGCCGACGGCAGCCGGTACGGATGCAGGCCGAGCGACTTCGCTGCATCGGAGAAGCGCTGCGCCGAATACGTGTTGAGCTGCGCGGGCAGCGGGAAGTTGTCGCTGCGGTTCGCTTCGAACACGTTGCCGTCGCCGACCACCTTGCCGCCGACCTTGTACGCCTGCCCCGACGTGCCGAACACCTTCTCCGCGAAATCGAAATGCGGCTCGAGCTCGTCGTAGGTCACGCCGGTGTCCTGGATCGTCATCCCTTCGGGGATGAACTTCTTGCCGTAGCGCTCTTCATAGTGGCTGCGCAGGCGCAGCTCTTCCGGCGTGATCCGGAAATGCACGCCCGACCAGTGCAGCCCCGCGCCGCCCACGCCTTCACCCGGCAGGAACGCGGCGAGCTGCCGGTACGGCAGCGCGGTGTCCTGCAGCCCGTGGCGGATCGACACCGTCGTCTTCGACAGATCGAGGAACAGCTTCTTGCGGATGTTGTAGGTCAGCTCGTCGATCGTGTTCGGATACGCGCCGTCCGGATAGGTGTCGCGATACTCGCCGCGCTCGAGCGCGACCACGTTCAAGCCCGCTTCGGTCAGTTCCTTCGCGAGAATCGCGCCAGTCCAGCCGAAGCCGACGATCACCGCATCGACATGCGGTTTTTTCTCTGCGGCCATCAGCTGCGCTCCCCGTTGATCGAGACGGGGCCGTATGGATAGGGCTTGCCGCTCTGGTTGACGAAATCCATGAAGTCCGCGCGTGCGCCGGGAAAACCGATCATCTTCCACGCGGCCATGTCGTGATTGCCGCCATGCACCGGATCGCAGAAATAGCCTTCGCGCGTGTTCTGCAGCAGCTGGCCGAAGAACACGCCGGGCGGCACGTCGTCGATCTGCGCGCCGCCCTTCTCCAGCGCGCCGAGAACGGTGTCGCGCGTCGGCGCGTCGAGATCCGCGAACGCCTTGCCGTGGGTCTTCTCGCAATAGCGGTTGACCGCCGCGATACCGAGCCGGTAGATGTCGCGCGGCACCAGCTTCAGCTGGTAGCCAAGCTCGGGCACGCCCTGCTGGAACGGCCCCTGCATGTACCAGGTCGCGCCGTGCGCATACGGCGTCTCCATCTGGCGGTCGATGAATTCGGGCACGCCCGATTCGAGCGCGCCGGGGCCTTCGGCGTCGGCCGGAATCAGCCGGTCGACGGCGGCCTGGACGAACGCCCATTCCTTCGCATCGAAGAAGGTCGGCTTGTACGGGGCGCGTTCGGCGCTGGCCGATGCACCGGGCGCGTTGCCGGTCGTCGCGGAAGGCGACGACGAGCGCAGGTCGCAGCCGGCGACCGACGCGATCGGCACGAGCGCGACCGACGTGCGCAGGAAACGGCGGCGCGAGTTGGGTTTGTCAGGTGGCGTGGACATGGTCGGATGTTGATCGTTGGGGATCTCGGGGCCCGGACGCGCGCACTCCGCATGCGGCATGTCCGGCATGGCAGCCTTGCCGCAACCGGCTGGCCGTCCTGTTCTTTCGTCTGTTGCGAACAACCTCGATGCAGGCGCCGCCCGTGCAATGCGCGGCAGCGCCTTCATGCGGCCGCGCATCGCGCCGGTTCAGGCTGCGCTGCGCGGATCGGCTTCTTTGTGAGCCCTATCATCTGACAAATACCGGCATCTGCCTGCATCTGCCCCTCATCGCTCATGACCCTCATTCAACTTAGACGTCGCGTTTGCCGACAGCAAGCGCAACGCGCACGACCCTCTTTCGGGCCCGGCGACAAGTGCCGCGAATTATATATGGAACCGGTTCCATTCAAAGGTACGCCAATGCAATTCAATGCATCGAAAATCGCAACAATTGAAAAATCCGGAAGCCGGAACGCGAAAGGATTCGCGCGATTACCCGCCGACACGGGCGTCAGGGAAAGGATTGTCGTGTGTCGGGTTTCGCGGAAGGCTGTGGCTTTCCAGCCACGCGGCGCACCCGTGGGTGCCGGTTTGCATCGCGCTCTGGTAGCCTCCGCGTCTCATGAGACCACAGAAGAATGAACTGCCGGCGGCCGACGCGACCCGCATCAGCCGAACCCTCAGCTACCTGCTGCGCCACGCGCCGCAAACGATCGGGCTGCGGCTCGACCCGGAAGGCTGGGCCGACATCGACGAACTGATCGCCGGCATCGCCCGCCTGGGGCATCCCGTCGATCGCGCGACGCTCGAAACCGTCTGCGCGACCAACGACAAGCAGCGCTTCGCCCTCTCCGACGACGGCCGACGCATCCGCGCGGTACAAGGCCATTCGACGCCCGTCGTGCAGCGCTGCTATCCGGTCGCGCAACCGCCCGAGCGCCTCTATCACGGCACCGCGACGCGCTTCCTGGATTCGATTCGGGCGCAAGGGCTGATACCCGGCGCCCGTCATCACGTGCATCTGTCGCCTGACGTCCGGACCGCGCTGGCCGTCGGCACGCGCTACGGCGTGCCCGTGATTCTCGAGGTCGATGCGCAGCGCATGCATCGGCAAGGCCACACGTTCTTCGTCGCCGAAAACGGCGTATGGCTGACGGATGCCGTGCCGGCCGAATACCTTACGGAGCGGGACGCGCCTGCACGCTGAGACGCGCGGTCACCGCGGCCAGAACATCGATGCGATGGACAGCGCCAGCGCCGCGCAAAGCGGCGAGTAATACAGTGTGTCCATCCGTGCGAAACGCGACCCGCGAATCCGCTTGAAGAAGCCGACGTAACGGAAATCGCCGACGGCCCGCACCGCGAAGATCAATGCGAGCGCAACGACCGCGAACGAGATCGTGCCGGGATACGGGTTCGGCCCCAGCCAGCCGGCACGCGCGGCAACCACACACGCACCGCCCAGCAATGCCGCCGCGACGGCGAGCGTGCCGATGGCGGTCGGCCGCAGCAGCGGCTCGCCGTCCTGCTCCGGAATGGCCGCACGCTTGCCGCGCCGCCCGCCCAACGCCCAGTACACGTGAATGAGCGCGATCGCGCAAAGCGTCGGCACGCTGAAATACGCCCCGGTCATGTCGGTCAATGCCCTCGTCTCGTTGTGTCGTTATCTCGACGTGCTGCCGGCAAAACGCCGGCGCGCGGCCCCGGGCCGCGACACACATGACGATACCGAAACCCGGCAACACGCGCATTGCGACCTCCGGTCGCAACCCGCCAAGACGGATGTTGCAACGCAGTGCGCGCGGGCCGGCCGCTTGACTTCCCTCCGCGCACTACTACCCTGTTATTCCAGTACCGCGGTCGATACGCATCCGCGCGATCGGCCGCACGGCGCACCTGCACGACAACGATAACGAAGGCCATGGAGGCGACTCATGCTGATCGGCGTGCCGAAGGAGATCAAGAACCACGAATACCGTGTCGGCCTCACGCCGGCCGGCGCGCGCGAACTCACTCGGCACGGCCACCGCGTGCTGGTGCAGCGCGGCGCGGGCACCGCGATCGGCCTGCTCGACAACGACTACACGGCCGCGGGCGCATCGCTCTGCGACGGCGCCGACGAAGTCTTCGCGCGTGCCGACATGATCATCAAGGTCAAGGAGCCGCAGCCGGCGGAATGCGCGATGCTGCGGCGCGGGCAGATCCTCTACACGTACCTGCATCTCGCGCCCGATCCCGGACAGGCCGCGGCACTCGTGAAATCCGGCGCCGTCTGCATCGCGTACGAAACCGTGACGGGCCCGGGCGGCGGCCTGCCGCTGCTCGCGCCGATGAGCGAGGTGGCCGGGCGCATGTCGATCCAGGTCGCGGCGACCCACCTCGAAAGCCCGCGCGGCGGGCGCGGCCTGCTGATGGCCGGTGTGCCCGGCGTGCCGGCCGCGCACGTCGTCGTGCTCGGCGCAGGCGTGGTGGGCACCGGCGCACTGCAGATGGCGGTCGGCCTCGGCGCGCGCGTCACCGTGCTCGACACCAACGTGAACCGGCTGCGCCAGCTCGACCTCGTGTTCGCCAACCGGATAGCGACCGTCTGCTCGAACGCGCACACGATCGACGAAGCCGTGCGCGATGCCGACGTCGTGATCGGCGCCGTACTCGTGCCGGGCGCATCGGCGCCGCGGCTCGTCACGCGCGACATGATCGCGACGATGCGCAAGGGGGCGGTCGTCGTCGACGTCGCGATCGACCAGGGCGGATGCTTCGAGACTTCGCATGCGACGACGCACGCGGACCCGACCTTCGTCGTCGACGGCGTCGTGCACTACTGCGTCGCGAACATGCCCGGCGCGGTCGCGCGCACGTCGACCTTCGCGCTGAACAACGCGACGCTCGGGCACGCGCTCGCACTCGCCGACAAGGGCTGGAAGCAGGCGATGACCGACGATCCGCACCTGCGCGCGGGCCTGAACGTGTGCGACGGACACATCACGTACGAAGCGGTCGCGCTGGCGCTCGGCCTGCCCTACGTGCCGGCGGCCGGCGTGCTGGCATGACGTGACCGCCTTCTCGCACGGCGGGCGGCTCGCGCCCGCCTGCCGCGTTCATGCGCCCTTCGAGCCGCGGCGCCTGGACGCGCCGTCTACTCCCATCGTGCGTGCAAGCAGCGGCCTCAATTGCGCGAGCGTGCGCGTGTTCAGCACGTCGGGCCGCGTCAGCCAGCCGCGTCGCGCCTGATCGACGCCGTATGCGAGATTGTCGAGATCGTCCGTGCTGCACGCATCCGAGCCGATCGCCACCGGCACGCCGGCCTTCGCGGCCTCGCGGCACCAGATGTCCGGCAGGTCGAGCCGCCGCGGCTGCGCATCGAGTTCGACGAAACAGCCGCGCGCCGCGGCATGCGCGATCACGCGTGCCACGTCGAGTTCGCATGCGGCGCGCTCGCCGAGCATGCGGCCCGTCGGGTGCGCGAGAATCGTGAAATGCGGCTGGTCCATCGCGCGCAGCACGCGCGCGGTCTGCGCATCGCGCGACAACTCGAAGCCGTCGCGTACCGCACCGACCACGAGATCGAGCCGGCCGAGCAACGCATCGGGCACGTCGAGGCTGCCGTCCTCGAGAATGCCAGCCTCCACGCCCTTGAGCAGCACGAAATCGTCGAACGACGCGTTCAGGCGGTCGATCTCGTCGAGTTGCCGGGCAAGCCAGTCGAAGCCGTCGCGGCCGCCGCCGGCATCCGGTGCCCGGTCGGTGATGGCCAGGTACGCGAATCCGCGTGCGCGTGCCGCATCGACCATCGCGCGCAAGCTGTCGCGGCCGGCCGATGCGTCGGTATGCGCATGCAGGTCGCCATGCACATGCTTGCGCTCGACCAGCGCCGGTAGCGCGCCCGCGCGCGCCGCGTCGATCTCGCCACGATCCTCGCGCAATTCGGGCGGAACTTCGTGCAGCCCGATCGCCGCGTACACCGACGCCTCGGTCGCGCCGGCAATCCGTTCGTCACCGCGAAACACACCATATTCGTTGATCTTCAGCCCGCCGGCCTGCGCGATCCTGCGCAACGCGATGTTGTGCGCCTTCGATCCGGTGAAGTAGACGAGTGCCGCGCCGAACGCATCGGCATCGACGACGCGCAGGTCGACCTGCAACCCGCTCGCGAGCACGACGCTTGACTTCGTCTTGCCGTGCGCCAGCACGCGCGCAACCTCGCCGTAACCGACGAACGCGTCGGCGACGGCCTGCGGGTCGCGTGCGGTGACGAGGATGTCGAGATCGCCGACCGTCTCGCGGCGGCGGCGGAAGCTGCCGGCCGGCACGGCCTTGCCGACACCCGCAATCGCGCGCAGGCGTTCGAGCAGCGGCAGCAGCGCGTGCGCCGCATCCGGCAGCAGGAAGCGTTGGGGTTCGCGTTGCAGCCGGTCGTCGATCGCTTCGAGCAGATGGGCTTCGGTTTTCGCGCCGAAGCCGGGCAATTCACGCACGTGCCCGCTCTTCGCCTCGGCGCGAAGCTGTTCGAGCGAATCGACGTGCAGCGCGTCATGCAGCGCCTTCACGCGTTTCGCGCCGAGCCCCGGCACGTCGAGCAGTTCGACGATCGCGCCCGGCAGCGCGTGACGCAGCGTTTGCTGCAGTTCGCAGGTGCCGGTCGCGGCGATCTCGCGCAGCTTCGACGCGAGATCGGGCCCGATCGACGGAATCTTCCCGAGATCGTCGCCGTTCGCGATCATCGTCGCGATATCGCGCCCGTAGTCGGCGATCGTGCGCGCGGCGTTGCGATACGCACGCACCCGGAACGGATTGGCGCCCTGGATCTCGAGCATGTCGGCGATCTCGGCGAACACGGCCGCACACCCGGCATTGTGGATCGGCATGATCGGCGTGGCTCCCTTCCACGTGGATGGTGCCGCGCGCGTGCGCGACGCCGTCTGCCCGCGCGGTGCCGCATGCCGACGCCGCCGGGCGCACGTTCGTCATCGTACGCCGGCCGTGCGTCGCGTGCAGCGACGTTGCGGCGCGACGTCAGAGGGTGGCGCGCGGCGTCGTGGCGTAGTGCCGCTCGTAGATCGACTGGCAATGCGTGCAGCGTTCGGCGGCCGGGCGCGCCAGCAGGCGCTCGTAGCCGACCGAACCGTCGCAGTCGATGCATTCGCCGTAGCTGCCGTCGCGCATCCGCTGCTGCGCGCGGCCGACCGCGCGCAGTTCGGTCAGTTTCATGCCGATCAATGCATGATCGACGTCGACGAACAGGTCCGCATTCGCCTCGTCGCCCTCGTCCGGCGCCGCGCCGGCGAGATCTGCATAGGATTCCGACGCGCGCTGGTCTTCGCTCGTGCGTATCTCCGCACGTAACGTCTGCTCGCTCTCGTTCAGCCGCTGTTTCAGCGTCTGCCGTTGTTGTGCGTCGAGCGCCATGGCCGTCTCTCCTGTTCCGGGTTCCGCGCGGAAAATGGTCGCGCGCAGTGTCGCGCCGGTGTGCGACGGGCAAGGTTCGACCGGCGCCGCCGCGCCACGGATACGCGCCCGGACGCATCAGGCGCCGGACGCATTCGATGCAGGATAAACCCATTGCACACGCGTGTGTTGACCGGAATCAGCGTGCCCCGCGATGCACGTGAAGGCTTGCGGAAACTGGGGACGGACGCGAAAACACGATGCAGGATTCACGCCGCAACGCCCGTCAGCGCAGCCGCAGCGCAGCAATTCGCCGCATGATCGCGTCTGTCCTTCGGTTCGGCATCGATCCACCGACGGATTCGCCGGCGTGATTTACCGCACCGGACGATTCGCAATCCTCAAAAGGCATTCCGGCCGATGAACCCTCGCACGACCGTCAACAGGATGATCTTCATGTCGAACCAGAAGCTCCAGTTCTGCATGTAGAACAGGTCGAACTTGACGCGCGCCTCCATCGCCTCGACCTTGCGCGTCTCGCCGCGATAGCCGTTCACCTGTGCCCATCCGGTGATGCCGGGCCGCACGCGGTAGCGGTACATGTAGCAGTCGATCAGTTGCCGGTAAAGGTCGTCGTGTTCGATCGCATGCGGACGCGGGCCGACGACCGACATCTGCCCGAACAGCACGTTGAAGAACTGCGGCAACTCGTCGAGCGACGTGCGCCGCAGGAACGCGCCGACGCGCGTGATGCGCGCATCGTTGCGCGATGCCTGCCGCACGACGCCCGGTTGTGCGCGATGCACGCGCATCGTCCGGAACTTCAGGATGTCGAACTCCCGGCCGTCGACGCCCTTGCGGCGCTGCCTGAACAGCACGGGCCCCGGCGACGACAGCTTGACCGCGATCGCCAGCATCGACAGCAGCGGCAGCAGCGGAATCAGCACACCGAATGCGAACAGCCGGTCGAACGCGAACTTCGCCCACAGCTCCGGCGCCGAGCGCGGCGTGGTCGCGAGATTGATCGCCGGCATGCCGAGCACGTCGGTCGCCGAGCGATCGACCATCGCCATCTGCCGCACGTCGGGCAGCAGCCGCAATTCCACGAACTCGTCGCGCAACTCGCGGACGATGCGCTGGATCCGCCACTCTTGCGACATCGGCAGCGTGAGCCATACCTCGTCGATCTCGCCACCGCGAATCAGGTCGCGCAGTGCGTTCCAGTCGTCGATCACCGGCACGCCGCCGATGCCGCCCGCGGCAGCCGGCGCGTCGTCATCGAATACGCACGCCGCCACGAAAGGGCCCTGCGGCGCGAGCTGCATCCGCTCGACCGCGACACGCCCGTACGCCGTCGCACCGACCACCGCGACGCGGCGCTGCCGCGCGCGCGGGTCGTCGCGCGTCAGTGCCAGCGCCAGCAGCGCGGCACGGCCGAGCAGCAGCGCCGCGTCGCCGGCCAGCACCGTGCGCGCGATCCAGCGTGTCGTGATCGTGCCGCCGCGGTTCATGATCCACATCGCGGCGCCCACCGTCAGCACGCTCGCGCAGACGAGCGCCACGATCGTCTGCGTCAGCGCATGCGTGCCGCCTTGCGGCGCCACGCTGCCGCGCACGGTGCGCAGGTAGCGCGGCAGCAACGCCACCGTCAGCACGCACAGCAGCGCGATCGCGCCGCGCTGCGCGTCGGACAGCGCGCGCCACGCGAGGCCCGAGGCCGCCTGCGCCGCGAGCGCGCCGGCCAGCACGAGTACGGCGTCGGTCGCTGCGATCGCGGCACGCCGCATCGCATTCGTTCCACCGAACCTCGGCTGCATCGTCACGCACCATGTGCGGGGAACCCGCGATGCCCGTCCGGCATGCGGGGCCGAACGGGTGTCGGCCTCGCCGTCTCGCGCGTGCCGAGCAGCCTGCGATAGTCGGCGCGAATCAGGTCGTAGCATTCGCACGCGTGATGTTCGAGGCCGTCGCGGTCGAGCACCGTGATGCGGCCGCGGCGCTGCCTGATCAGTCCGGCTTCCTGCAGGTTGCCGGCCGCTTCCGTCACGCCTTCGCGCCGCACGCCGAGCATGTTCGCGATCGTCTGCTGCGTGACCGCCAGTTCGTCGCCGTCGATGCGGTCGTGCGCGAGCAGCAGCCAGCGGCTGAGCTGCTCGCTGACCGAGTGATGCCGGTTGCACAGCGCGCTGCGCGAGATCTGCGCCATCGCGGCCTGGCAGTAGCTGAGCAGCAGCCGGTAGGTCGCCGGCGACCGCTCGAATTCGGCGCGCATCACGCAGCTCGGCACACGATAGGCCATCCCGCCGATGCGGACCTCGATCCGGTGCGACGCCGCGGCGCCACCGACCAGCGTCGCCAGACCGACCACTCCCTCGCGGCCGACCTGCGCCACCTCGACCATCGCACCATCCTCCATCAGGTGCTGCACCGACATCATCGACGTCGTCGGGAAATGCACGTGGCGCATCGGTTCGCCGACCCGCTCGAGCATCCCGGCCTTGATCCTGACCAGTTCGAGATGCGGTGCGATGGTGCGGATGCTGTCCTCCGGGAGGGCATCGAGGATGGCATTCGCCGAGTAGCTCGAGTGAAGATGAAGCATGTCTGTATCCCTTTTATCGTTCGCGCCGCTTGCAGCCGCGGGCACGGAACTCGTTATCGCGATGCGCGCCCGGACGTCGGCGGTGGTTGCGGCCCACAACCCTGATTCCGACCGACCCTCGGCTCATTGCCGCCGGATCGAATCGGCCGTCCCGTTTCGACACGCCAGCCCGAATAAGCGATTTACGTGCCAAACCTTGTCCATCCTTAATATGTGAATCACGCCCGATTTAGATCGCCCGAATTACCGGCTCAAAACCAGAAAAAGCGTCTCATTTCCGGACACTCTTCCGGGCGCCGGACACCGCGAGCTATTTGACTGATCATTTCCCCTGCATCGAACCAAGACAGATACGGCGGGGCTGCCAGGCTTGTCGCTCATATACTTACAGTCGATTTTCAATTGTTTCCGTGATGTGCCCTGCAGCACTTCGCTGCGGCATCATGCCTCGCACGGCCGTTTGAAACTGTCTCAAATTTGAATCGACACACTAAATTCAGGCTCTGTTACCTGACGCACATTTCACTCGTACACAATTGATTTTTATAGATATTTTTGCTAGCGTCATTCGATTGTCAAATAATGTTCAATGTCCGCCCGGCACTTTCTCCGCACGAAGCACGGCACCGTTCGATTGATTCCCGTTCGACATCGAATGAATGTCAAACGTCCCATTCGATTTCCGGATGATTAATTCCACTAAAACGAATCATTAAATCCGGATAACATTCCCGCCCGCCAAAAATCGTCAAACTTTGTGAAATGACGCAATGTGCAATTGATCGAATTCAATGGCGTGTTAGCCTTTTCGCGAGTATCGTCACTCCATTTCTGACGAACAAAAGTCCGCACGATCGTGCGAATTCCCCATTTTCGGGGTATCGCCGAGACGACGCGCGACCGCCACCCTACGAGGATGCGCCGTGACTCACCAGGCCCCTGACACCGTCGCGTACGCGAACGGCATGATCGAGCTTTCTCACAGCTTCGATGCGAACCGGTTTCTCGCGGCCGTCGACCGCGACGAGCTCGCGACATTCGCCCCCCACCTTCAACTTGTCCACCTGAAATCGGGGCAAGTGCTCTGCGAGCCCGGCGAAATGCTCGCCGCAGTCTACTTGCCCGTCACGACCGCGATTTCGCTGCAGTACGTGTCGTCCGGCGGCATGACGCTGGAAGTCGCGGAGATCGGCAGCGAGAGCGTGGCGTGCGACGACGTGATCGGCGGCAGCGGCCGGATGCCCTGCCGGGCAGTGGCCTGCCGCGACGGTTTCGCCTACCGGCTCGACCGGCGCGTGTTCGCCGCCGCGTTCGACGCGTCGCCGGTCATTCGCCATCTCGTGTTCGTCTGCGTGCGGCTGCTGATGGCGCAGGTCTCGCAGATCACGTTCTGCAGCCGTCATCACGTGCTCAAACATCAGTTATGCAGATGGTTCCTGCTCGCGTACGACCGGACCCGCAGCATCGAGATCCAGGTGACGCACAGCATGCTGGCGCAGATGCTCGGCGTGCGGCGCGAAACGGTCACCGATGCCGCCGGCGAGATCCAGAAGCTGGGCCTGATCCGGCAATACCGGAGTTCGATCGAGCTCGCCGACCTCGACGGTCTCGAGAAGATGTCGTGCGGCTGCCGCGCGATCGTGCGTGACGAGATGAAGCGCATCCTGTCGGCCGACTCGGGTGTGCCGGCCGCTTCGCGCGCCTGACCCGCCTCCCCGCCTGCCCGCGCGGCGCTTCGGTGTTGCGCTTCCTCGGTACGCAGGGTTAGCGGTTTGTAGGGTGGCGAACAGAACGCCGTGCCTGCCAATGGTCTACTGATGCCGGACTGCCGGGGGGACGTCAGCGCGTATGCCGCGTCTGCCCGAGCGGACGACACCACGCACGCCGGAGCAGCACGTGAAAAACGAAATCAGAACCATCCTCAAGCACGTCGCCCACCTCGAAGCCGCGATCGATTCGATCGGCGACGGGGACGACCTCTACGAAGCGGGCCTCTCGTCGCTCGATACGATCCAGCTGATGCTCGCGATCGAGAAGCAATTCAACATCGAGATTCCCGACGAGATGCTGAACCGCAACCTGTTCCGCAGCATCGACGCGCTCGCGGACACGATCGCCACGCTGCAACGCACCGAGCATTCCGCATGAGCGCGCTGCTTCCCGAACTCGCGACCGACAGCGATGCGCGTCGGCTCGACGAGGCCGCGCATGCCGTCGCGCAGATCGCCGCGCAGCACGCGGACGCGGTCGACCGCGACGCGCGCTGCCCCGTCGAGGCGATCGAGGCGATGCGCGCGCGCCGCCTGCTCGGCGCAATGGTGCCGACCCATCTCGGCGGCGCTGGCGCGTCGCTGGAGGACATCGCGTCGGCCTGTTCGATTCTCGGCCAGGCCTGCGCGTCGTCGGCCATGGTGTTCGCGATGCACCAGATCCAGGTCGCCTGCATCGTCGACCACGCGGTCGACCAGGGCTGGCACAAGCTGTTCCTGCAGCAACTCGTGCGCCACCAGTGGCTGCTCGCATCGGCTACGTCGGAAAACGGCGTCGGCGGCAACCTGCGCGCAAGCCAGTGCGCGCTCGAAACCGACAACGGCGAGTTCCGGCTGCGCAAATCCGCGCCGACGATCTCGTACGGCGACTATGCGGACGGCATCCTCGCGACCGCACGACGCGATGCGGACGCCCCGGCTTCCGAGCAGGTGCTCGTCACGCTGCTGCGCGACGGCTACACGCTCACGCGCCGCGGCGAATGGGACACGCTCGGGATGCGCGGCACCTGCAGCAACGGTTTCGAGCTCGACGCGCAAGGCGCCGCCGTCCAGTGCCTGCCGGTGCCGTTCGCGAAGATCGCCGAGGAAACGATGGTGCCGGTGTCGCACATCCTGTGGGCCGCGGTCTGGATCGGCGTGGCCGGCGACGCGTTCCATCGCGCGCACCAGTTCTTCCGCGCGCAGGCACGCCAGACCGACGGCGCACCGTCGCCCGCGTCGCGACGCATCGCCGAATCGCTCGCGCTGATGCAGGCCATGCAGGCCCGTGTCGACAACGTGCTGCGCCTCCACGCGAATGCGACCGCGCGCTCGTGGTCGGCCGGGATGGCCTGGGCCGCCGAGATCAACACGCTGAAGACCTACGTGTCGACGACCGCGCTGGAAGTCGCGCACCAGGCCATGATGATCTGCGGGATGGCCGGCTACAAGCAAGGCACGCCGTTCAGCATCGGCCGCCACATTCGCGACCTGCATGCGGCGCCGCTGATGATCAGCAACGACCGCATTGCCACCAACACCTCGAACCTGCTGCTCGCGCTGCGTCCTGCGACGCTGGAGAAACATACGTGAACGATCGCCTTGCCGTGCCCTCCGCCGCCTCCGCTCCCGCCGACGCACCGCTCGACCGCCCGGGCGTCAACCCACTGCGCGACGAACTGATCGACGCGGGCCTGCTGGTCTCGACCGGCATTCAGGGCCTGTTCGGCCGCAGTGAACGGTTCGAGCGCGTCGTGGAAGCGCTCGACGCGTTCGTCACGCGCATCGGCGCCGACCAGCAGGCCGAAGTGCTGCGCTTTCCGCCGGCCATGAGCCGCATCGAGTTCGAGCGCAGCGAATACATGAAGAGCTTCCCGCAGCTCGCGGGCAGCGTGCATGCGTTCTGCGGCGACGAACGCCAGCACCAGCGCGTACTGCAGTGCCTCGACCGCGGCGACGACTGGACGGAAAGCCAGAAGCCGACCTATGTCGTGATGACGCCGGCCGCGTGCTACCCCGTCTACCCTGTCGTGGCGCGCGCGGGCGCGCTGCCGGCCGACGGCCGGATCGTCGACGTATTCTCGTACTGCTTCCGCCACGAGCCGTCGCTCGATCCGACCCGCATGCAGTTGTTCCGGATGCGCGAATACGTGCGGATCGGCACGCCCGAGCAGATCGTCTCGTTCCGCGAGACCTGGATCGAACGCGGCACGCGGATGATCGAGGCGCTGCGCCTGCCCAACGCGATCGACCTCGCGAACGACCCGTTCTTCGGGCGCGGCGGCAAGATCGTCGCGAACAGCCAGCGCGAGCAGAACCTGAAGTTCGAGCTGCTGATCCCGATCGAGCACGACGATCGCCAGACCGCCTGCCTGAGCTTCAATTACCACATGGACCATTTCGGGCTGCTGTGGAACATCCGCACCGCGACGGACGAGGTCGCGCACACGGGCTGCGTCGGCTTCGGCCTCGAACGGCTCACGCTCGCGCTGTTCCGCCACCACGGCTTCGACATCGATGCATGGCCGCGTGAAGTCCGCGACGTGCTGTGGGGCACGCGATGAGATTCGTGTCCCGCGACGGCGAAGACGCGTCGTTCGAGGATGTGCGCCACCGTGCGCGCCACTACCGGCCGCATCCGCTGCACAGCCAGGAGATGGTCTGGAAGCAGACCAACTGCTACGTCGACATGTGGCTCGAAGTGCTCCGGTGGTGGGGTTTCAATCCGTACGCGGCGCTGCCGTTCACGATCGCGCTCGATTTCGAGGGCGACCAGTTCACGTTCTTCAAGTTTCCGCACGACGAACTGGAGCGGCTGTACGGCATCGTCGTGCAGGAGCACTCGATCTACGAACCGCTCGACCGGCACATCGAGACGCAGGTCGCGCGCGGTCACCTGATGATCGTCGAAGTCGACGCGTGGTTCCTGCCCGATACGCGCGGCAGCAGCTACCGCACGCAGCACACGAAGACGACGATCGGCATCGATGCGATCGACCGCGCGAATCGCCAGATCGGCTACTTCCACAACAGCGGTTATTACGTGGCCGAGGATTTCGACTACGACGGGCTCGTCGGCGGCAGCTTGCCGATGACGCTGCCGCCCTATGTCGAATGCGCGAAACGGCGGTTTGCGCCGCTCGACGAACGCACGCTGTGCGAGACGTCGCTCGCCGCGCTGCAGCGCCACCTGCGGCGCCTGCCGGTGGTCGACCCGATCGCCGCGTTCCGGCGGCAGTTGCAGACCGACGCGCGGACGCTCGCCGATTCGCCGCTCGAGCGCTTTCATGCGTACTCGTTCAACTCGGTACGGCAGCTTGGCGCGAACTTCGAGCTGTTCGGCCATTACGCGCGCTGGCTGCAGGCCAGCGGCTGCGTCGGGCCGTTCGCCGAGATCCGCGCCGCGTGCGACCGCATCGCGTCCGAAGCGATGGTGCTGGAATTCCGGCTCGCACGCGCCTGCGCGCGCGGCAAGGAAGAACGCGGCGATTCGACGCTCGAAGCGATCGAGGCCGCCTACGCGGACGTGGTCGCATGCGCGCGGCAGATCGGCTTGCCGTTGCGGCACATGACGCCCGTGCACAGCGACACGGCGGCACCCGTGCCGGTCATGCGGTGACGCGCACGCGCGCCCTGCCCGCGTGGTCGATGCTGGCGACGGCCGCGGGGGCCGCACGGGAACCGCGCGATCTCCCGGCCGCCGGCAACGGCTGGATTCCGGCGGCCGTGCCCGGTACCGTCGCACAGTCGCTCGCGCTCGCCGGCCGGCTCGACGAAGCCGTATCGCTCGACGAACGCGACCACTGGTACCGGATCGAACTGCGCGGACACGGGCCTCGCGTGCTGCGCTTTCACGGCCTCGCGACGCTCGCGCAGGCGTGGCTCGACGACACGCCGATCCTCCGCTCCGACAGCATGTTCGTCGCGCATGACGTGCCCGTGTCGCTCGACGGGTCGCACCGGCTGACCCTCTGTTTCCGCGCGCTCGCCCCGCACCTGCGCGACGCGCGCGCGCCGCGCCGCGCGCGCTGGCGCACGCGCCTCGCGGAGCCGGCGGCCCTGCGCACGATCCGCACGTCGCTGTTCGGGCACATGCCGGGCTGGTTTCCGCCGCATGTGCCGACCGGCCCGTGGCGGCCCGTGGACGTGCTCGATCCGGCCGACGGGCCCGTTCTCGCCGATTGCAACCTGCATGCGCGCATCGAAGGCGACACCGGCTGGCTCGACGCGGACCTGACGTTCGCCGCACCGCTGCCCGACGCGCTCGCGGCACGGCTGTCGTGCGGCCAGCACCACGCCACGCTCGAACGTGCGGGTCCCGACCGCCTGCGCGCTAGCGTCGCGGTGCCCAACGTGTGCCGCTGGTGGCCGCATACGCACGGCGAGCCGGTGCTGTACGACATCGCGCTGCATATCGGCGCCGAGCGTCGGCCGCTCGGCGCGACGGGCTTTCGCACGATCGAGGTCGACCCCGGCGCCGACGGCAAGGGCTTCGGGCTGCGCGTCAACGGCGTGCCCGTGTTCGCGCGCGGCGCGTGCTGGAGCAGCGCCGCGCCGCTCGCGCTGCACGCGGACGACGCCACCTACGCCCGCCTGCTCGGGCTCGCGCGCGACGCCGGCTTCAACATGATCCGCGTCGGCGGCACGATGACCTACGAAGCCGATGCCTTTCACGCGTGGTGCGACCGGCTCGGCCTGCTGGTCTGGCAGGATTTCATGTTCGCGAACTTCGACTACGCGCTCGACGATCCCGCATTCGCGGACAACGTCGATCGCGAGGCCCGACAGTTCCTCTCGCGTCACGGCGCATCGCCGTCGCTTGCCGTCCTGTGCGGCGGCAGCGAGATCGCGCAGCAGGCCGCGATGTCCGGGCTCGGGCCGAAGCAGCGCTTCCTCGAGCTGACCGCCGACCGGCTGGCCGGCCATGCGGCCGCATGCCGGCCCGACGTCCCGTACGTGCCCGATTCGCCCGACGGCGGCGTGCTGCCGTTCATGCCGCGCGAACGCGTGTCGCACTATTACGGTGTCGGTGCCTACCTGCGCCCGCTCGATGACGCGCGCCGCGCGGACGTGCGCTTCGCGAGCGAATGCCTCGCGTTCTCGAACGTGCCATGCGACGCGACGCTCGCCGAGCTCGGCTGGCCCGGCGTGCACGAGCCGCGCTGGAAAACCGCCGTGCCGCGCGACCCCGGCACGTCGTGGGATTTCGAGGACATTCGCGACCACTATCTGCAGACGCTGTACGACGTCGTGCCCGACCGGCTGCGGCGCGAGGATCCGGCGCGCTACTTCGAACTGTCGCGCGCGGTAGTCGCCGACGTGATGCGCGAGACGTTTTCCGAATGGCGGCGCACCGGCTCGCGCTGCGCCGGCGCGCTGGTCTGGCAGTTCCAGGACGTGATGCCGGGTGCCGGCTGGGGGGTAATCGACGCCGCGCACCGGCCGAAATCGGCGTGGCATGCGCTGCGCCAGGTGCTGCAACCCGTACAGGTGCTGCTCGTCGACGAAGGCCTGAACGGGCTCGACGTGCATGTCGTCAACGAGCGCCCCGCGCCGCTGTCGGCGGCGCTCGAACTGGTCGCGCTGCGCGACGGCCGCACGGCGGTTGCACGGGCCGGCTGCCCGGTTCGGATCGCCGCGCACGACACGGTGCGGATCGGTTCGGCCGAGCTGCTCGGCCGCTTCTTCGACTGGACCTACGCGTACCGCTTCGGGCCCTGCGAACACGACACCGTCGTCGCGACCCTGCGCGGCGACGACGGCACCCTGCTGTCGCAGGCATTCCATTTCCCGTCCCGTACGCATCCGGCGGTGCTGGCGCGCCGCGAACTCGGGCTGGAGGCGTGTGTGTCGCGTACCGGCGACACGTGGCACGTCGACATCGATACACGGCACGTCGCACGCCATGTGCAGATCGATGCGCCGGGATTCGTGCCGCGCGACGACTGGTTCCATCTCGCGCCCGGCACGCCGGCGCGCGTGGTGCTCGTTCCGCTTGGAACGGCCGGGAAGAATGGGGCCGCGGATGGGCCGCCGGCCGTGGAAATCCGCGCCGTGAACGCCGCGCGCGCGGTGCGCGCCACGCAGGCCGGTTGACGCGGCGCTCGCGGCTGCGCAAGCCGCGAGCGCCGCAGTCGAATCTCAGTCGGACGAGCCCGTCCCGCGCGGCCGCTCGATCCCGTATGCCTCCATCCAGCGGTACAGCGTCGCGCGCGACACCCCGAGCTCCCGCGCCGAAGCCGCGACGCGCCCGCGCGTGCGCAGCAGCGCCGTTTCGATTGCCTCGCGCTCGATCGACTTGCGGATGTCGGCCACCGACGGCGACGCCGCATCGAGACAGTATTCGAGTTCGAGATCCTGGGCGGTGATCAGGCGGCCTTCCGTCATCACGACCGCGCGGCGCACGCGGTTGATCAGTTCGCGAACGTTGCCGGGCCAGTCGTGCTTGTACAGCGCCGTGATCGCATCCGTCGAGAAGCCGCGTACGCGGTGGCGCGCGTCGCCGCGGAAGCGCTCGAGCATGTGATGCGCGAGCAGCTCGATGTCCTTGCCGCGCGCGCGCAGCGGCGGCTGGTCGATGCGCATCACGCACAGCCGGTGGAACAGGTCGGCCCGGAAGCGCCCTTCCTCCATCGCGTCGCGCAGGTCGACGTGCGTCGCCGACACGATCCTGACATCGACCGGCACCGGATCGCTGCCGCCAAGGCGATGGATCGCACGCTCCTGCAGAAAAC
This sequence comes from Burkholderia sp. 22088, assembly GCF_052045915.1. Classification (NCBI taxonomy): domain Bacteria; kingdom Pseudomonadati; phylum Pseudomonadota; class Betaproteobacteria; order Burkholderiales; family Burkholderiaceae; genus Burkholderia; species Burkholderia sp. 22088. The sequence goes on along the minus strand of NZ_JBQEPY010000005.1, from coordinate 120,195 downwards.
GCAGCAAGCTTGCCTGGCTCTCGTGCGGCAGGTCGCCGATCTCGTCGAGCAGCAGCGTGCCGCCGTTCGCCGCTTCGACATAACCGATCTTGCGCGCGTTCGCGCCCGTAAACGCGCCGCGCTCGTAGCCGAACAGTTCGGATTGCAGCAGATGTGGCGGAATGGCGCCGCAGTTGACCGCGACGAACGGGCCGTTGCGGCGCTCCGAATGGCGATGGATCGCGACGGCCGTCAACTCCTTGCCGGTCCCCGTTTCGCCGAACACGAACACCGGTGCGTCCGTGCGCGCGAAGCGCCGCACCGTATCGAACAGCCGCAGCATCGCGCTGCAGGTGCCGACAATGCCTTTCTCTTCGGATTCGAGCCGTTCGCGGTCGCGCGCGAACAGGCATTCCATGCCGTACGCATGGCCAACCGTATCGGCGATCCGCTGGTGCGACGCCGGCAACGTGACGTAATCGAAGCAATAGTCGCGCAACAGCGCGCGCACGTTCGGCGAAGCCGTCTGGCCGACGTCGACGAGTGCGACCCAGACGACGTCGCGCATCGACGCGCAGGTCGACGCAATGCTGCCGATCGCGTCGGCGTGGCCGCCGCTCAGGTCGAGGATGCCGCAGGTGATCTCGCCGGATGTATCGCGCAGCTCACTCGCCTGCGCGACGATCGACACTTTCCAGTCGCGTCGCGACAGTTCCTTTCGCAGCATGACGGACGGCGACTGCGTCCAGTAAATCAGCGGACGCTGCCCGTTACCACTCCCCGCGCCGGCGCTCTTATCGCGCGTTATTGGCATATTCATAACGAACCATCACTTTCTCCACTCCGCGAACCGTTCGCGTGCGCTGCGGCCGGCGGCGCATGGCCGCCTTTCCGCGCTGCGTTTCCGCAGCTTTGGCGAAGATCGAAACTGCACACGGCGAGAACCCCCGGAGGTCGAGCCGGATGTCATCCGGCCTCGTTGTCATCTAACTCGAAGGGAACGCGCGGCTGCGGGAGCCACGACGTTCCCGCTTTGAAGCGACCCGCCGTCAAGGCGGAGCGCGTCGGCAGACGGGAATGCCGCCGGCATGTGCGTCACGTCGTACACGACAATGGCGCCCGATGCCGAACCGGATGGCCGCCAACCCGCTCCCGGAATGACCGCCGCATTTCATCCGCATCTGAATTTACACCCCGTTTCGAGATGGTCGTGTTACCAAAAGATAATCCTGAATCAACCGGTTACGCGACCTGTCGCACCGCACCACACGTGTTTGTGCACTGAGATTTGATTATCTACGAGCATTCCAGTCAATCAGTGGCAAATACTACTTTTCCGCAAGATGGGGACGGTCGATTGCCTGTGATATTCATCGAAATCCCCCGGAATGGGCGGCACCGCATTTCATTTTCCACATAATCGGGCCCACCGGCGGCAGGCCGCATCGTATCGCGACCGCATGCGGCCTGCCCGTCCTGCTCTTGTCGGTTACATGCCGTAATCAACCACGCCGCGTCGTGCATCCCGTTCCGCTGTGCCGGCGCACGGCGAAACGCCCGCCGCGCACGCCGGTCATGCTCCGGCGAATCGTCGCGGCCAGGCGTGATGCCGATCGTGCCGACCGCCGCCTCCCGCAGTGCAGCATGGCGACGCCCGGTTGCGTCACGCCCGTGCACTGCATTCCATCTGTAAGGATGCGGGCTGCCCGTTGTCGCAGTCGGCCATGCCGCACCGCCTGGTCGCCAGCCGCGGCGACGACGCATCGCCGCGGTGGCGCATGCGTGCAAACAATGGCGTGGGGATGAGGGACGCGTGTGCCGCGCGGGCGCGCACGATCCGGAAGGAATTCGACGAGGCTCCACACGGTCTGCCCATGCGATGCAGCCGACCGCGTGCGCGAGGGTGCACCTGGCACCGCCATGCACGATCGCCCCGTCGTGAATGCTCGAAATCTTCAAGTCCTGCCCCGGTTCTTTATTGACGTTCGATGTTGGCTGGCCGCGCATCGAGGCGGGCCGCGACGATGGATCAATTATGGAAAAGCACCGGCCGCCGCGGTGTGTGCTACCGCACTTTGCGGCGCTCGCGCGGCAGGCCGCGCCGTGCATGCCGTGCCGGCCGCGCGAATCCGGAGCGAGAGTACGCTTTCGAACAGACCGGCGCACGGCGCACCCGGATGATGAGAATCGCCGCACCGCACGGAACGATCGCGTCCGCGCGGCACGGCGTGCCGAAGGCATCACGCGAGGACAGCATCATGGAATGGCATTGTTGTGAATTCGAACATCTGGGCGCCGTCGATCTCTATGCAATCCTGCGCGCGCGCAACGCCGTGCTGGTGGTCGAGGACGCGCACACGCATCTCGACATCGACGGCAAGGACGCGGGCGCGCTGCATGTCTATGCAACCGTACGCGACGGCGACACGATGGAAGTCGCGGCCTACGCACGCATCCTGCCCGGCGACGACATCGACCCGGACGCCGTGATCGACAAGGTGCTGACGAGCGAGCGCCGGCGCGACGACGCTACGCTCGAGCAGCTGATCGGGCGCGCCCTCACCGCCGCGCAGGCGGCGTGGCCAGACGCCGCGGTGCGCACGCACGTCCCGGCACCGCGCCAGGCGTTCTACAAGCGTTTCGGATTTCGCAAGGCCTACGGCCCGTATCTCGAACAGGGTGCGCCGTTCGTCGGCCTGGTGCGGCCCAGCGACCGCGCAGCAGGCGCGCTGCGCGGCCTGCTGCACCGGGTCGTTTCGGCACACCGGTCGCGCGACGACGACGCACGTGCCGACAGCCGTACACACAACCGGCTGCCCGCCGACACCGGAGCCAATCGATGACCCGCACCCTTCGCCCGGTTCCCGATCCCGACCTGCCGCGCATCCTGCCGGTGATTCTCGCCGGCGGCTCCGGCACCCGGCTGTGGCCGCTGTCGCGCGAGCAGTATCCGAAGCAGTTGATCGAGCTGATTTCGAACGAATCGCCGCTGTCGGCGACGGCGCGCCGCCTGAACGGCATCGCGAACGCGTCGCTCGGCGACACGTTGCTGCTGGTCTGCGGCGAACAGCATCGCGTCATGAGTGCCGCGCAGGTGCTCGGTCGCGCGGCGCCCGCCCGCATCCTGCTCGAACCGGCCGCGCGCAACACCGCGCCCGCGCTGACGCTCGCGGCACTCGACGCAAGCCAGCTCGCGGACGATCCCGTGCTCGCGGTGATGCCGGCCGATCACGTGATCACCGACGTCGGCGCGTTCCAGGACGCGATCGCGCGCGCGGCGCGCTACGCTCAGGAAGGGGCGATCGTCACGCTCGGCGTGCTGCCCCGACGCGCGGAGACGGGCTACGGCTACATCCAGGTCGGCGAGCCGCGCACGGGCCGCCACGGTGGCCAGGGCGGCTACGCGATCGGACGCTTCGTCGAAAAACCCGATGCGACGCTGGCCGAGCGCTACCTGCAATCCGGCGATTACTGGTGGAACAGCGGGATTTACGTGACGCGCGCATCGGTCTGGCTGAAGGCGATCGGCGCACTCGCACCGGACATCCATGCGGCCTGCGAAACCGCGTGGCGCGCGGGCATCCCCGAGGATCCGTTCTTCCGGATCGATGCGGCGGCCTTCGACACTTGCCCGTCGGACTCGATCGACTACGCGGTGATGGAACGGCTCGCGGAACACGGCGAACTCGGCATCGAAGGCATCGTGGTGCCGCTCGCGGCCGGCTGGTCGGATGTCGGCACCTGGGATGCGATCTGGGAAATCATGCCGAAGGACGATCACGGCAACGTCGCGCGCGGCCCGATCGTGTTCGAGGACACGCAGGACAGCCTCGTGCGTTCGGAGGGCCGCCTGATCGCGTGCGTCGGGATGAAGGACGTCGTCGTGATCGAGACGCCCGATGCCGTGCTGGTCGCGAACAAGCACGACGTGCAGCGCGTGAAGAACATCGTCGAGCGCCTGAAGACCGACCGGCGCCCGCAGGCGCGCGAGCACCGCAAGGTGCAGCGGCCGTGGGGGCACTACGATTCGATCGATCTCGGCCAGCGCTTCCAGGTGAAGCGGATCGTCGTCGAGCCCGGCAAGCGACTGTCGCTGCAGATGCACTATCACCGCGCCGAGCACTGGATCGTCGTGCGCGGCACCGCGAAGGTGACGCGTGGCAGCGAGACGTTCCTGCTGTGCGAGAACGAGTCGACGTACATTGCGGTCGGCGAAGTGCACCGCCTCGAGAATCCCGGCCGGATTCCGCTCGAAATCATCGAAGTGCAATCGGGCGACTATCTCGGCGAGGACGATATCGTTCGGTTCGACGATCAGTATGGGCGGGCGGTCGAGGCACGGGCGGCGCAATCGGTTCCGATTGCGTCACAGAAAACGCACGTGCCAACGGCCGCACCGGACGTCGCTTGACAAGCATGTGTCGACCACGCCACCACGTGCGTAGAAAACCGATGCGCGGCCACCCACGCTTCACTCGCCCAATGTAAGCCATCGCACCCAGCACGTCGTGCGTGCGTAGCACAATGCTTCAGACACGTGGCGTCACGCGTCCTCGAATGCGCGACCGTCGTTGCATGACGTGTATCGTCCGATCGCGTTCAACGGTGGAGACGCGTTTCGCGCTCTCGCCATGTCGGCGCTTGATCGACCGGATCGAGCCCGCGGCAAAGTCGACATATCGCGCGCCTGAGCAAGGTAGAACGGATAAGGATAGACCGGTTCGATTACATCCAGTCACTTAGTCATACATATCTTTTCGATGTATTCCATCAACCGAATTGAATGCCGTCGACGTGGCGGCCCGTCAGATATTCGATTTTGCGGTCGACCGCGCAGTATCCGGTCGAACAGGCAGGCCAGAAGATGACCACCCAAAGAATCGTTCATATTGTCGAAGCGTTTGGCGGGGGCGTGCTTTCGATGCTCGTCCATCTCGCCAATCACGCAGCGGCAACGGGCGTCGATGTGACCGTTTTGCATTCCATTCGTCCCGAAACGCCGGACGATTTCCAGACGCTCTTCCGGCCCGACGTCAAACTCGTCCACGTCGGCATGGCTCGCGAAGTCAGTGTCAGGAACGATCTGATCTGTTTGCGCGTGCTGGTCCAATACTTGCGCGAATGCCGTCCGACGGTGATCCATCTTCATTCGTCGAAGGCCGGTGTACTGGGGCGGGCCGCGGCAAGAATTGCCGCGCCTGCCGCAAAGGTGCTCTATTCCCCGCATGGTCTCTCGTTTTTGCGCTGCGATGTTTCCCGCGCGAAACAGTTCGCCTACCTGAGTTTCGAGCGAGCGGCAGCCCTCCTCGGCGGAACCATTGTCGCCTGCTCGGACAGCGAACTCAGAGAGATCAAGGGAAGAATTCGGGCGAAATCGGCGGTGCTGGTGGAGAACGGCGTCAACGTCGCCGAGATTCCTTCGCGCCGTGCGCGTGACGATCGCAAGATTGCGATCGGAATGAGCGGTCGCGCGTCGTTCCAGAAAAATCATCAAGCCTTCGTGCAACTGGCATCCGAACTGCACGCCCCCGACGTCGAGTTTCTCTGGATTGGCGGTGACGCAGGCGAAATTCCGGATCCCCGTGACAGTCGGGCAATTGTCTGCAGCGGCTGGGTGACGCGTTCGCGCGCACTCGAGCTGACGTCCGGGCTGGACATCTACGTCCAGACCTCCCGATGGGAAGGCATGCCGGTGGCGCTGATCGAGGCCCAGGTGGCCGGCCTGCCCGCCGTGGTGACGGACGTCGTCGGCAACCGCGACGTGGTCATTCACGGCGTAACCGGATACGTCGCGTCAAGTGTCGACGAGATGGTGCGGTATGTCGCCCTGCTCCGCGACGACCGGCAGCTCCGGGAACAAATGGGGGAATCGGCCCGAAAGTTCGCGCTCCATCGGTTCTCGATGCAGTCCATCTTCAGGCAGTGGCATTCCCTCTACGGATTGAATGTGCACCCGCGTCGCGCCGACGCCCGGTATTTCGAGCATGCCGCGCCGGAGCACGTCAAGGCCTGACGGTTTGCAGACATCGGGAAACGTGCGCGTCGGCCCCGACAGCAATGCACTCGCCATATTGCCCGCTCGGCCTTCAGCAATCGAACCGATGCGCCCCATGAACGCGATACCGGCGCCGCTGTTCAGCATGATGCGCACGCGCCCCGGCTGCGCCTCGATTTCACCGGATTTGACATGAGCAACCCCAAAGAACCCAGGAAACTCGTCTACAACGGCCGTTTCGCCACTCAGAAAACGACAGGAGTACAACGCGTCGCGCGCGAGTTGATCGCTGCACTTGCCCGGACGCGGCCGCAAGACTCCGTCACGCTCCTGGTTCCCCCACATACCGACGCCGTGGTGAGCGGCACGAAGACGGTCAAGGTCGGTTTCGCCAAGGGCGTGATCTGGGAACAACTGGTCCTTCCGCTTTTTGCACGCCGCGACCGCATCGTCAACCTGAGCAATTCCGGTTCCATTTTCCGTGGCAACCAGATCATCTATATGCACGATGCCGCGGTGTTCGACACCCCCGCGCACTTCTCCCGCCCATTCCGGGCGTGGTATCGGATCATGTTCTGGATTTTGGCGCGCACTTCCGTTTGCGTGTTGACCAACTCCAGCTTCTCGCGCGATCGCCTGGCCCACCACTGTGGCGTTTCAACCGACAAAATCAGCGTCGTGCCACTGGGGGCAGACCATCTCGACGCACTGAAACCCGACCCGAGCGTATTGAAGGAGCATGCGCTCACGCCGGGCCGGTTCGTGTTGGCGGTCAGCAGCATGAACCCCACCAAGAACTTCCGCCGGCTGATCGAGGCGTTTCGTCAAATCGACGACCCATCGGTGGATCTCGTCATCGTCGGCATGCGCAATGCCGCCGTGTTCGGCACGCAGGACGATATTTCCGCGCCTGAACCGAACATCAAGTACGCCGGGTATATTAGCGACGAAAAGCTGAAGGCGCTGTATCAGCATGCGGCCTGCTTCCTTTATCCGTCGATCTACGAGGGGTTCGGCATACCGCCTCTCGAGGCGATGCGATACGGTTGCCCGACCCTGGTGGGACGATCGGCGGCATTGCCGGAAGTCTGCGCCGATGCTGCACTCTATTGCGACCCCTACTCGTCGAACGACATCGCGGAAAAACTGCGCAATCTGCTCGACTCCGCCGAACTCCGGGAGGATCTGAAACACCGGGGATCCGTTCACGCCAAGCAATACAGCTGGAGCAAGAGCGCCGAAATCATGACCCGGATATTCGACGGGCTTTAAGGCAGTCGACGCGCATCGTCGAGCGCACGCGAACGGCCTGTCGCCGGCGCGAGTCGAGCCCGATCAAATCCGTGCCGCTTCGACGTTCATGGCGAATGGGTGGCCGCCACAAGCCCGCAAGCGCTCGTCCACGTCTACCACCGCCCCTGCGATGCAGTTATCGATCGTGGTAAACCGCATCAGCCGTACGGCGTTGCAACGCGAGCCTTCCCCCGCTACACCGGTGCCGCAACAATAATCCGCGACACCGGGCTTCCCGACATTACACACGCTGGCGCTCGGTCGGGCGAACCGGAAAACCACGCGTCCGCACGCGTTCGACGACCGGCCGAGGCGATCCCTTGTATGTATTGAACACGTACCCCGTGATGTCGCCACCGATGCTTCGCAACCTCGACAACGCGGTCTCGACGTCGGCTGCGCGTGTCATGCCGCTGCGCGACACAAGGACGTGCGCGTCGCACTTCACGCCGACGATGCCGAGCGCATCGTTGTTCGGCAGCAGCGGCGGCCCGTCGATGACGACGAAGTCGTATTGCTCGCGCATCGCCAGGATGAGTGTCATGAAGCCGGATCCTTCCAGCAACTCGCCGGGTGACGTCTTGACCGGAGCACCCGCCGGCATGATCGACAGGTGGCTGCCCGCGACGGGCAGCGTCACAGTATCGGGCGACACCGAGCCGTCGAGCACCTGCGCGAGGCCCGGCCCCCCGGCCATCGACGAAACACGCAAGTCGGCGTTGATCAGCAGCACGCTGGCGTTCGTTCCCGCCAACAGATACGCCAGATTCGACGACACGAAACTGCAGCCGACGCCCGCCGTCACCCCCGTGAGCAGCAGGACCTTGCCACGCTCGCTGTCATCGCCATGCGCCGCGAGCGCGGCCTTCAGGCTCGCTCGCAATGCACGCACGGATTCGATACCCGCATCGTCGGGATGTGCCGCGGCCAACGGCAACGCGGTCGGGCGCGACCCGCCGGGCAGCGCTGCCAACGCCGGCGACGACGCCACGATCGCGAGACAGGGGCTATCGGTCAACTTGGCCAGCGCGGCCGGTGAATGCAGTTCACGCCGGTACAGCGACAGCAGATGCACGCTCGTCAGTGCAAAGAACACCCCAGCCAACAGTGCGCCAAGCACGACTATGCCCCGCTTGGGCCAGACCGGCCGGAACGGCGTAACCGCCCAGTCGACGGCCGTCACGCCCGGCGACGCGCTGGAAATGGTGAGCTCGAGCTGCTGTGCGTTGGTCAGCACACTCGTGTAGAGCTGCGTCGCAATCGTCACCTGGCGTGACAACCGCACGAATTCGCGCTGCGTCGTGGGCAATCTGGCCGCCGTTGCGCTCGTGTCACGGATCTCGCGCTTCACCTGGTCAAGCTGCGATTGCACGGTCTGGTACTGGAAGCTCTTTGGCAGAAAGCGCTGTCTGACGTCGTCCAGCGAGATCTGTAACGCGGTCTGGTGTTCTGCTAGCGTGTTGAGGCGGGTGATCAGCGCGGCGCCTTGCTGATCGACGTCGATCGCACCATTTTGCGTCCGGTACCGGTTCAGATCGTCCTCGGCCTTCTGCAAGTCCTGCTTCAGGACCGGCAGCCGCTGGCGCAGCGAGTCGAGATTGCGTCGTGCACGATCGGTTCGAAACGCGAGATCACGCTGCAGATACTGCTGCACGATCGCGTTGACCATGTTCGTCGCTTCCCGCGCGCTATCCGCCTGGTAGCTGAGCCGAATCATCGAAGGCGACTCCAGGGTCGAGTCGCGGTTCGGCACGACCGTCTTCAGATGCTTCGATACGTTTTCGTATACGAGCGGCTCCGGCTGCTTGCGCACCGTGAATGCGATACCCGGGCGCGCGCGCAGCACATCGACGCGCAACCGGCCGGCCGTACTTTCGCCGGGCAGCCGGAACGGCACCGTTTCACCGACCTTGCCGTGCGCGAGCGTACGGCTGTCGTCGTCCTGGAGCGTCCAGGTGTTCGCGTCGTCCGCGACGATCCTGAATCGATCGCCAAGCGCATTCGCCGGAATCGAGAATTCACCGACGTCGAGCCGCTCGCCGCCCCACGCGTAACCGGTCAGCCCGAGCGGTGCCGGCGCGAGCGCGTCGTCCGCATCGAAGCGCGACGCAACGAATGAGCCGATCACCGGAAACCGGCTTGCGTTGCGGATATCCAGATCGGCACCGGTCGCATCGATCGCGCTGTCGATGACTGCGCGCGAAATCAGCATCTCGCTTTCGTCTGAGGCAGACGGCGATGCTGCGATCGTTCCGGAGACGTCCGAGAGCGAACTGATCGACGAACCGGGTTTGGTCTGGACGCGCAGCAGTGCTTCGGCGCGATACTGCGGCGTGGCCAGTAGCGCGTATAGCACGCCCGCGACGAACGTGACGCCGATCGTTGCGAAGAACAGGCGGCGGTGCCGCATGACGGCTTGCCAAAGCTGCGTCATCCCGGATTCGTCCGGTGCCCGCTGCGGGGCCTGGATGTTTCGTGCGTTGGATATCATGTTTGTTTTCTGAATGAGGCGACCGTTTTCGATCCTGCTTGCCGGCTATCGGCCAGTCGCCGAGACGATGAACACCGGGCCCTGCTCTTCGCGTAGTGTCAGCCGACGCCCAGTGATGTCGAGCGACGCTCCATAAAGGTCGGATGCGAACGTACCGGCAACGGGCAACTGCGACAGGTCGACGTCGACCGCTTTGTCGTTTCCATAGCACCAGACCACGTATTTCACGACGCCTTCGGCACGCAACTGCAGGACGGCGAAGCGGCGGACCGGATCGAGAAACAGTCGTGCGGCGCGGGCGTTCGCGGTAAACGAGAACAGATGGCGAACCGCGACGTACGCCGGCAGCGGCGTGTTGTCGGCGTCCAGCAAGCCGAAGTTGTGCTCCATGTTCTTCGGGTCGCGGCCATCGTTGCGCATGTCGTAGTAGGCGGTGAGCCCGATCTGCGCGATCCAGTCGACCAGCAGGCGCCGCACCGCGTAGCGCGCCTGGCGTTCACGCGCGACTGGATCGTGACCGTCACGCGTGTGCGACACGTACTTGTATGCATAGGTCGGATACGACCACTCAGTGGCCCAGATCGCGGGAACCGTGCGATAGGTGGCGAGATCGCGCGCTAGCGCGGCATAGTCGCCCAGCGCAGTCTCCGGCGCATTCTGCCGATACGGATGCACGCTGACCGCGTCGGGTGCGGGCTGCGACGCGCTGCCGATATCGCCGACTGCACGGATGAAGGTCACGTCCACCTGCTGAACGCCCCCAGTCGCAACGACTGCATCCGGATTCGAGGCCTTGACCGCCCGGACGGTCGCTTCCAGCAGGTTCCGGTACGCGGCCGGCGAAGGCGGCGCGAGCCAGTAGTCCTTGTGATCCTGCTCATTCCAGACTTCGAAGCGTACGGGCTGATCGCGATAGTGCCTCGCGGCCTGGGTCGCATACTCGGCGAATGCGTCGATCTGTGCGGGCGACGTCGGCGGCTGCTTGGGCGCGTATCGTGGATGCCCGTAGCCGAGGATGAACAGCGCCCCCAACCGGCGCGCGCGCAGGTTGGCGACGAGTGCATCGTAGCGCGAGAAATCCCAGCCTCTCGGCGTTTCCACCGAATCCCAGAACAGGTCGGTACGGACGAACGAGAATCCGGCGTCTCGTACCGCGTCGAGCAGCGCCGGATCGTCGATCTGGTGAATCGCTACCCCCGAATTCGCGCGCGTGTCGAAAAAGCGCGGGAGGGCGACGAACGGCAGCGCCGTCATTTGTGTCGCGTTCGGCAGGACGACAGCCGGTTCGTCCGAGCCCGCGGAATTCGACGCCGTCGATATGACGACGACCCAGAGCAGCGCGCTTGCGAACCACCTCGCCCAGCGCCTCGCGCGTGCGGAATGAACAGCCGTGCTCATTGAATGCCCGCCCAGTTCACCGCACGCTTCGGCGCGTCGCGACCGGTTAGACACTCGCGGCCGGCATGCATGGTCAGCGTGCGAATCGCGAGGCCCGTGAAAAGCAGACAGCCAAGCGCTTCGAAGATGTCGGTCGTCACGCCGCTCAACAACACGAAGAGCAGCATCAGCCATGCACGCGGGTCGTCGGCACGACTTGCAAGCACGCGCTGTACGAATACGAGCATGACGAGCATGGCCCCCACCACACCGAAATTCGCGACGACATAGAGCGCCGCATTATCGGAGTAGCCGGTATTGAAGCCGAAATCGGCCGTATAGTACGCCGTCGCGGAACCGAAGCCACCGGGCCCGACACCGAACCAGAGCAGGTTTGCGTTCGCCATACCGTCGAGCAGCTTTGGCCAGGTGTTCAACAACCGGTCCTGCATCGAAGCGAGCGATCCCGTATCGGGGACTCCAACGTTGGTCGTCGCGGCGATCACCCATCCCGCGACAGGCAATACGATCACCAGTACCGTCAGGACGATACAGGCGCGCCTCAGGCCTGTCGTTTTCAGCGTGGCGAAACAGAGCAACACGAGCGAGAGTGCAATGAGTGTCGTCTTGTTGGTCGTGGCCCAGATGGCGGCGGCCGACATGACGAGCAGCACCACGGTCGCCATCGCATGGCGCAGGCGCGGGACGAGCCACGCGGTCAGCAGGCCGATCACGAGGCCGGTCGTCGCGCTGCTTCGACCGAACCCGGGCAAGCGTGGAACGGTACCGACGTAATTGGACGAAGCAAGCTGCACATTGACGCCGTCGACGTCGATGCTCCCGCCCACCCACGGCAGGTGCACCAACCCGTTGAGCATGACGCCGGCGCAGCATGCCGTCGTCAACACGATGAACGCGAACCGGATCGGGTTCGACTCGAGCATGTCAAGCGCGCCGGGCGGCATGAGAAGCACGAACAGCAACGGCGCGACCGTCCAGACCCAGAAACATGCGGCCACGAGACTGACGCCGTTCGCGAGCGAAACGCACAGTTGCACGGCCAGGTAACTTCCGACGAGCAGCGTATCGATACGCGGTCGAATCACGAGGCCAAGCACGATGCAGCCGACCATCATCGCCTTGGGCAGATAGCCAAGCATCGAAATGCCAGCGAGCGACGTGTAGTAGCGAATCGCGCCGGAAAAGACCTCGCTCGCGATCGCGATCATGAATGTGGCGGCCCAGAGCCGGTTAATCGATCGGTTTCCGTTCATGATGCTGGATACACCTGTTTTCGAGCGGAGCGACGCGAAGGCGTGGCGCGCGACGTGGTTCGCGCAATCCGCCCCGTGCGAATCGCGCCGATCAGGCGCAGCGAAGCGTCGCCGGCCTGCGCTCACGTCAGGCCAGTATAGGCGGGCGCAATCCGACGAAACGTTCGACACCTCACACTTTCCGTACCTGCGGCATGGCCGGTTCTCGCCACGGCCCTGCCCCCTGCGTCGTGTGTTCATGGCGCGAATCGCGTCAACCCGAACGCACCGATATATCGACGACGCCGACCCGTTCGCGACGGAGGACATACGCAAGCGCGGCAGCGACGGCCGTTTCCGTGATCAACACCGCGATAGCCGCACCCCGCTCGGCAAACAGCATGGCAAGGGGTGGCAGCAACGTCACATTCAACATGCCGGATGAAATCAGGATGATGCTGAAGGCGCGCTTCATGCCGAGTGGCAGCATCGTTTGAACGCCGAACAGATCCGTCATGCATGCCATGAACGGCACGAGCGCCAGGCAATGCAGTACGCCAATCGTCGGCGCGAATGAGCTGCCATACAGAATCCGGACAGCGATCGGCGCGCACGCGTAGATAACGGCCGACATGGCCAGGACGAGCGCACCCTGCATGACGATCAGCTTGCGCAGGAACGCGAATGCCTCGTCGCGCGCGTGATGCATCAGATAGGTAATGTGCGGATAGGTCGATGCCCGAAGCGGCTGCAACAGGCCGACCGCTGCCCGGATTAGTTTGTCACCTGCAGCGAAATAGCCGGCGGCGACGTTACCCGAGACGATACTCAGCAGCACGGTATTGGTCGACGCGTAGAACGAGATCGACGTCGACGCGAGGAACACCTGAAAACCGCCTTGCAGCGCAGTAACGATATCGGCAAACCGCACGCGTACCCCTTCGATCTCGCGCTGAAAGAAGAGATAGGCAAGCAAGGTGATCCCGCACAGCAACGGTACCGCCGCGTTGATCGCGACGGCGGGCAGGAGATCGTCCGGCGTGCGAACCCACAGGAAGAAGGCGGCGACACTGAGCGCACGGTACACGACTACCGTGACGCTGTACACGCTCAACCGCTGGATTCCCTGGAAATACCAGCCTGGTGTCAGCGCGGCACCGATCGCCATCCCGAACCCGATGAGCAGTGCCGTGCGCTCCGCCGCGAAATGCGGAATCAGCATCGTTAGCGCGATGAGCACGGCGAAGCCGGCAACGGTAATCAGCCACTGGGCGCAAACCGTCGTCCAGAAGATGCGTGATCGCTCCCCCCTGTCCTTCGCGAGCGCAACACGCGGCGTTGCAGTCAGGTCGAAACTGTAATTCGCGAGGTTGATGAAGTACGTTGCAACCGCAAGCACGAACGACAGCGTTCCGTATTGTTGCGGGCCGAGCACGCGCGTCAGCAGCGGCAACGTGACGAGCGGTATGACATAGGTCGAGATTTGCAGCGAAAACAACAACGCAAAGTTTTTTCGGACGGCGGTCATCGTGCTTTCCGGGCTGAATATGAACAGTGCACCGACCGTCAATGTGCCCACGTGCGCGGGCTGTCCCTACCGAGACCGAGTACGGCGTACAGCGACGACGCATAGCAGTCGACCGAGTAACGCGCCCAGTCGTAGCGTCGTTTCTCGCTGTCGAGGTGCGCACGCAGTTCGGCCAGTGCGCGCGCGAAGCCGTCAGGCGTATTCCGGTAGCGAATCTTGTTGCCGATCTCGTCGCCGAAGGTCGACAGGCTCCCGATGTCGTGCACGAGCGCCGGCAGGCCGAGCACCGCGGCTTCGACGATGACGAGGGGCGCGTTCTCTACCCAGATCGACGGCAACACGAGCGCATCGTGCATGGGCAGTGCGGCGAACAATGTGTCGTGATCGAGACGTCCTGCGAAACGCAACCGCCCCGATTCGACGAGTGCCGCGTACTGTTGTTCGAGGTTGCCGCGTTCCGATCCGTCACCGTAGACAGTGAGCGACGCAATCGCATCGCCTGCCGATTCGGTCATTCGCGCAAGGAACTGCGCAAGGCCCTTGTCCGGTTCCACGCGACCGACGAACGCGAGATCGAGACGATCGCCCTTCGCCGGCTTCGGCGCGCGGGGCACCAGCGTGGCGTCGATCGGGTTCGGCACCAGCGTGGCAGGCGTTCGACCGGACCGCGCAATCAGGTCCCGCATGAAGGGGCTTGGACAGAGGATCTCGTCGAACAGGCTGATCGGGTCGAACAGCGCCTTGACCGCATGCCAGTGCAACTTCTTCCCGAGGTCGTGAAGAAAACCGCGCGGACTGGCCGTGAGCGCAAGACGCCGGACGCGCCGCAGCTCGTCCGGAGACAACGGCCGCGCCGTTCCCCGGCAATAGACCATCAGGCTCGGGTTGTAGAACAACAGATGGTAGTCGTGCGCGGTCAGGTACAAGCCACATCCCGACCGCCGCTTGTAGCGCGCCAGCACAGGCAGGATCGCGCTCGACAACAGGTTGTGATAGTTGTGCACGAGGATCCGTTGCGGACGAAATCGCTCGAGCAGCGTGACGAGCGCACGTGCAGCGGCTGGCGACCACGCACGCGAACGCCGGCTGTCTTCGACATCGGGGAGCGTGTGCTCGTCGAAGGTTTCGACCACTACGTCGTCGCGGGCGCGCAGCACGTCAACCGATACCCGATATACCTCTTCGGCCCCGCCCCTGCGAACGAAGTCATTGATGATCAACACACGCGTCACGACAGGCCTCAACGGACGTCGTACCGTGAACGCGACGCGTCGTCACGGTCCTCGTACGCGGGAAGCGGCCCGGTTCGCCCTTTTCGCGGGCGCGTACTAAGCCATCCGGCATGCGCGGCCCGCAGCTCGCAGCATGTGCTCGTGTTTCGGCATTCGTGGCAATTTCGTTGCATCGGTATTCCTGAACGGCCTCGTGGCGCCGCCCCCTCACAGGCGCGACGACACGAGAAATGGACACCGCCACGATAGTGTTTCGGACGTCCGGGATCTGTTCGCACGATTACTTACGGGCGGTTTCAAACGGGCGTCCCGACGCATCGAGGCGTGTTACGTCCCCGGCACCGCCCCTCTGCCAGACGTTCAGCCCTCCGCAAATTGCCGACTCCACCGCGTTTGCGTCGGTTCGGCGCACGCCGACGTGCTATTGGATCGCTCGTTTCGTCTTCGTTTCCGCTTTCGGTTTCGGTTTCGCGATGGTGCCGGCGCTGACGGCTGGCACTGCCGGCGCATGCCAGCCGGTCAGCAACGCAGTACATCGATCGATCACGTATTGCGCGGCAGCCGTGCCGCGCAGCGAGTGATCGAGCGCATCCTGAGTGTCGATCGATACATTCGGCAAGTGCGCGAACGCACCGCTGGACGCCGAGCCGAAATTCCGGACTACGACGTCGACGCCCGCGTCGAACGTACCGTAGATCAGATGCGTCTGGATGCCGCGCGCAGACATGTCACGCAGCAAGCCACGGGGGGTGTCCTTGCCGCCCCCCCGGCCGACACGCTCCATGAAGCGCCTGACCGGTACGGTCATGACATCCGCTACGAAGCGGATAAGCGCGCGCAATACGGGACGCAGGTCGCGACCCTCGGCCAGCAGGCGGCGCCACTTGTCGAGATTGCGCAACGATGCGGCATAGCCGCGCATCGAATTGGTCTGGTTATTGACGGCATTCGTGAGCGTCTGCCCGCGCGGCCAGATGAAAACCGGGAGATTGACCGCTATCACGCCGGCCAGGGGCGCCCGCGCGGCCGCATGAAGCGATGCGTACGCCCCGGAGCAGATCCCGAACGCAACGATCTTGTGGTGTCCCGCTTCTTTCAGCCAGCGCGCGGCGGCAACCACGTCGCCAACCGCCTGGTCCGAGTACGGAATGTCCGTCTGGTCGTCACGCGCACGCTCACTGCTGTCGCCGATGCCGCTCGAATCGAATCGCAGGCTGCGGATACCCCGCGCCGCGAGCGACCGTGCCAGTCGAACGGCAAGCCGTCCGTCGGCAATGCGTGGATTGGCGGCCGTATTGGCGATCAGCAGTGTGGGTGCACCGATGCATAGCCTGTCGCCGGCCGGTTCGCTCAACACGCCGACCAGTTGTTGCGGGCCGACACGTATCAAATGTTCGACGCTGCCCTTGCCCGCCGGTACGACGCCTGATACCGGACGTGGCGCACGGACGCGTACGACCGTATCCGCACCGTCTTCGATCCAGTTCGCGATCGTATCGGGAAGCGCATCGGGCAGCCGCGACCAGAGCGGTTCGCGCATCGCGACCGCCCAATCCTGACACGTATGAACGCTCGCCGCGACACCGCGCGCCTGCAGTGCGTCCGACAACGTGGCGCTGTCGCCATATGGCGCATCGACGAGCAACGCGCGTGCCGGCAACGTGCGCATGTTCGCCGCAGCGTGGCTCAGGTCGATGCGCCGGAGTGCGTCGATGAGATCGTCGGGATACGCGTGACCGAGTACATTGAACGGCCGTTCGTCGCGCACCGCATCCCGTACGGTCGGCGGCACATTATCGAGCCAACGTTGTGCGACGAGGGAAAGCTCGCGTACGTAGCTGCGGCCACGCACGACCGGCGCAATTGCGACGAAACGCGTGAGCCGTGGCATGCCATCGGCTGCGAGGAGCGCCAACGCCGCGCCGGCGCGTATGCCGACGAGCGTCAGGCTGTCTGGCGCTACCCGCTCGTGCAGCGTGCGAACGGACTGCCGGATGCTCTCGAGCATGCGCTCGAAGCGATCCGCGTCCTGTTCGTCGCCGAGCGAATCACCGCTCGCAGGATAGTGAAAGCGCAGCACCGGAAAGCCACGATCCGCGAGATGCTCGGCGAGTGAGCGTACCAGTTTATGAAGCCAGAGCGCCTCGTGGCCGAGCGGTTCGCAAATCACGATGCCATGGGATCGGTTACCCTCGTGAAGCCAGCCGACGCATCCATCGAACTGGATGGGTGTCATGGTTTGGTCCTTGTTTTAAGTGTCTGACAGGCCGGATTTCAATGCGTGCTTGCCGCAGGCCATGGGGCAAGTGGTCGATCGCTACTCGCCTGAACGAAGGGACGCGCACACCTGACGTGTGAGCGTTCGCCGCGGACCACCCCGATCCGCCTGCGCTTCGTCGTTGAGACTGCTTCCGAGAATGTCCTTCATTCGCATTCCGTCATATCGCCATTTTTCACGCCGGATGACCTCGATGCGTCGGGCAGACGGCCCCGCTCGAATGTCTACGGGTAGTAGACCATCCATTTCTGACGTATTGCGTACGTCACATTACATTTTCAATACATTTCGCCGCACTCCGCTCGGAGCGGGCCGGAACATCGCGACGGTGGCATCCGAAACGCGCTTCACGGCGTAACGGCGCGGGCGGTCAGCGCTCCCTGCGCCGCAGACGGAATCAGCAGGTTCACGACACGGCTCCAGCGCACCAGCGATGACGCGTCGACGAATACGACATCGCGACGCTCAAGCGCGAACTGGTCGGCAAGCGCGTACGATGCTGGTGCACTCCCGTCCAGGTGATAGACCAGCGGCCGGTTGCCGGGCCCGCGGCGCACCACGTAAATCTGCCGCGCGTCCGACGTGTATTGGCTCACGCCACCCGTGTCGCCGAGCGCTTCGCCCAGGCTCATTCGCCCATCGGTCAATGTCAGCGTCGCCGGGCGCGACACCTCGCCAAGCACGAACACCTTCGCTTCGCTCGTCGCACGCACGCGCACCAGGTCGCCGT
The DNA here is from genome assembly GCF_052045915.1 of Burkholderia sp. 22088. Classification (NCBI taxonomy): domain Bacteria; kingdom Pseudomonadati; phylum Pseudomonadota; class Betaproteobacteria; order Burkholderiales; family Burkholderiaceae; genus Burkholderia; species Burkholderia sp. 22088. Next base: position 102,039 of record NZ_JBQEPY010000005.1, on the reverse strand, counting down.
CGCGCAGCAGGATGTTCGACGGATTCACACCGGCCGCAATCATCGCCGGCAGGCTCACGTTTACCGTCTTGCCGCTGCGCGTCACCGTGACTTGCGACCGATCGGCCGCGGTCGTGAAGCCGCCCGCGCGATCGATCGCCTCGGGCAGCGTCATCGGCATGTCGTTGACGATCTGCAACCCGGGCGTTCGAACTTCGCCGTCGAGATACACGCGCTTGCTGCGATACGCCTGGATGCGCAGTGCAATCTGCGGCTTGCGCACATATTCGCCGAGTCGCCTGGTCAGCGCCGTGCGCGCCTCCGCTTCGGTCATCCCGGCGACATGCACGAGGCCGGCATACGCGAATTGCACGTTACCGCTCGCGTCGACCGTGTAGCCCGCCGCGACCGAGTTGGTACCGACGTTGTCGCCATTCGTCGCCTGGGCCGCCGGCAGATTCAGTTCGGGGTGATCCCATACAACGATGTTCAGCACGTCGCCGGGACCGATGACGTACGCCTTCGGCGTGCCGAACAGGTGCCGGACTTCGGCGTCGACACTGGCAGAACGCGTGGCGTGCTGCTGCTCGACGAATGCCGGCGTGATCTCGATCAAGTCCGCGCTTGACACGTTCTGTACGCCGTCGAGGCCGCCCGCGCCCGACGCGGCGACACCCACGCTTGCATTCGCGTCGCGTTCGGCCGGCGCGCGGTACGTCATGCCAGGCGCAAATGCACATGCGCTCAGCGCACACACGGTCACCGCCGCCGCGAACAGTCGCGGTGAACCGAGCCTCGATCTGGTTTGTGTAGTAGTTGACATCGCGTCTTTCCAAACTGTGCTGGAACCCGCCGACATGACGGATTGCCGCATTACGATTGCCGGTGCGACTCGCATTGCATTGCCGCGCGGCCCTTGCATCGCACGTCGGCCGCACGTCGATCCGTACAGGTCATCATGAGCGATACCCTGTCGCGCTCGTCTGCAGCCGGTCGGCCGGCGCACCCCATGCCACCTGCATCGCAGCGACAATCGTCGCCTGATATGCCCCCGCGCACCACGCGCCGACACCGCCTTGCCGGTCGTGCCAGAGTACTCACGCGCTGATACCTGATTGAACACTGTCCGGCACCGCGTGTATGTGAGCAACCTCACCGAAAGCCAATCTTCATACAAGCATCCGATCGCCCCAGACGATCACGCCCCGCTACGCTGACCACACCACCGGAAATCGTCGCCCGGCCACCGCAAGCTCGGTCGCCGGATCCGTCGTTGCAAAAAAAGCGCACCGATCGGTGCGCGTTGCCGTGGACGGCCGAGTCACAAAGTCACCATGACGGTCTTGTCAGCCGCTACACCATTTGTTCAGTGTCGCGTCGAAAGTCAAGGTCAGAACCTGACCGGTCGCCATGACGACGTTGGCCCCGGTTGCTGTCTGGATGTTCGCGTTGTTCGCAATCGTGCAGTTCCCGTTGGTCGCAACGATCTTGATCGACTGACCGTCAATCCCGCCGACAAGGTTTGTCAGCGTCGTCGGCAACGCATAGTTCGCCGTCAGCTTGCTGATTCCGGTCACACTCGGCGTCGAACTTGTGCCGACGAAGCCATTTGCCCAGACCGCTATCGCATTGCCGGCGCTGTCGGCCGTCGGCACACCGTAGCTGTACCGAACGAGCCCGGTTGCATTCTCGATGTGAAACTGCCAGGGCCACATTTGCAGAAGGCGCCCGCTTGCCCATGCGCTATTGACTGCGCGCCCGTAGCGGTCTTCCGGAATATATTTGTAGCGACCGGCGACACCGTTGCCTTGCGAAGCGTCGACGCAGATCTTCGAGAAGTATTCACCGGCCGGGATATACGAGGTATTGGATGAAGACGGCGTAAACGTATAGCTGTCCGTTCCTGCCGTCACGCTTCCGGAACGCGTAATGGTGCCGGTGATCCCGAAGATCGTCGCCAGTGTCGTGTCGCCGGTCCCGTTGACGGCATTCACCGGCATGAAGATCGACAGGTTCGGCGTCGTACCGAACGACCAGCCCGGAATCGCCACGGCACCCGTACCGGTCAGCACCAGGGCCGTGGTGATTTGCTGAAACACGCTGTCTGTCTCGCAATCGATTCTCAGATTGTATGGGCTCTCGGTTGCGATAAAGACCGCTTCAGCACATCCGAAGTAATTCCTGAACCTGATCGTGTTATAGCCGACGTTCCCGACGATCACGCCCTTGACCGTCTTCGGGAATGCAAAGGTGAATTCGTTGTCGGTCGGATAAACATTGAAATTCGGGTTCGGCAGAATCTCGGCCGCATAGTCGTTGCGCGCACTCAACGGGAAGTTGATGTCGAACAGGCAGTTGGTGACCTGTCCGATGACACTGAACATGCGCCCTCCGCTCAGGCCCATCGTCGTCATGCGATCATGCAGCACGATGTTGCGCGCCTGGATACCGTACAGCGGAAAGCCGGTATTCGACGTGCGCCGGTCCTGCACGGCGAACGCCGTGCCGTAACTGAAGATGATGTCGATATTGTTCAGGTTGAACAGGTTCGACGAATCGGATCCGGCGGCGGCCGGACTGTCGTCAAGATAGATGCCAAGGCTGGGCGTGTTCGTCGACACGTCGCCGCAATGCCTGATCTTCATCGTATCCAGATTGACTTCGCGTACGTTGGCGCGCGCTTGCGTCGATCCGCTTCCGGTATCCATCCACAGCACACCGCCGCCCCGGAAATACAGGCAGTTCACGTGCGCGACGTCGAGCCAGTCCACGTTGCCTTGCAATACCAATCCATGTTGAAGCGACGTGCACGCGCGATTGCCCTGAAGGGTAAAGTCACGCAGCACGCAACCGGCCAGGACGGCCGTGTTGGATGTCCAGGATACGTTGCCTGTTTGCGGGAGGTCCGTCGCTTCGTTATTGAAACCCGCGTTCAGTACTGTCAGGCATTGACCGCTGACCCCGGCGCCAAACTGGATGATCGAGGTACGCGCCGAATGCCCGAACAAGGCGATCGGCTTCGTGATCGCGGGCAGCGCGGTACCCGAATAGTAGACCCCGGCAGGAAGATCCCCTTTGACCGGCCAGATGGTCATCAGGTAGTTCAACCACGCCGTCAGGGCCGGGCCGTCGTCGCTGCCGTAGACCACATTCGCCGCCGTGGCGGAAGCACCGGCTGCTTTCGCGAGCGTCACTTGTGTTGCGCTGACGAATGCCGCAATCGTCGTGGAGACCACAAGCGTCGCGACGCCGCTTGCATTGGTCGTCGCAATATCGATACGCTTGCCGACGTCCGCCGCCGTGAACGCGGCCGACGCCGACGAAATCGCCGTCGACCCCGACGTCGTCACACCATCGTTGACGATCCTCGTATTTCCCTTCGCGCCGAAGTATTTGGCGCTGACCGGCAAATTGGCAGGCAGCGCCGCCGGCAGATCAATCCATACCTGCGTGGTACCTGCTGCAAGATTGACGACGGACCCGCCGTTGCTCGAGGCCAACACGGTGGTACGCGACAGTGTGTTCCCGCTCGCGTTGTATGTGCCGATTCCGATCTCCCAGTTGCCACTCGGGGTACCGGCACCGGTCACGGCCTGCAACCCGTAATAGAAGGTATCGGCATTTGCACAAACGGACGAGAACGAACGGAATCCGGTCATTGCACCCGCCAGAGAGAGCGCCCCCGTACCGGTGGTCGTCGTCGTTTCCTGAACACGATCCTGAAGCTGGAATGCCATATCGATCCTCGACATGCGGTTGATGAATACGCTTGATGAACGTTGACGAAAACGTTGAATGCGGCCCACCGAGTGGCGCATTTGTTTCGAACCTCTCAAAGCTGTCTCAGGCGAGTCATGCGGCCGTCCCACCGATCCGTCGGATCGGCATGATCCCGGCTTGCCGTCCCCGCCCGGATTTCGACGCGAGGACGCGCGTTACTGCCCCAGTCTCGGAATCATCGTGACGCTCGGCGCCACGCTAAAGGTGACCGTCATCGCATCACCGGGCTTGAGATCGATCAACCCGTTCGTCAATCCGCACGCATGGGACGCTTGCCCGTTTCGGGATACGCCGATCGACGATACGGTGCCGCCTTCGACCGACAGGCTGACCGCACTCGGGTAACTGTTCGCGAACGTCCACGGTGACGTACCCACCGCCTGCGGAACCGGTATCAGTTGCACGCCGAAACCGACAAAACCGTTTTGCGCGATGTTGTCTTCGCTCCACGACGTGTAGGCCCACGAGTTCGACGAGATCAGCGCGTCGATTGCACGGGGATAATTGACCGGCTGGGCCATATAGTTTCCCCGCAACTTGAGCGACGCCCCGGCCGCGAGCGCCCCGACCGTGATGAGGCGAGCAAAGCCGTTGCAGCAGCCGATATTCTCACCAGTATTGCCGCTGATCTCCGTGAACGACGCGCAGGATCCATCCACGTAGATTCCGTCCTTCGAGATGCCGGACAATTGGTTCTTCGAGACGATGCACCCTCGCGTGTTGTACAGCGTGATTCCGGAAACGGCGCTGAGTCCGCCGGTTCCGGTGAACGTGATTGACGCGCCACTGGCGATTCCGCTACCCGTGAAATTGCTGGACAGTGTCACGGTCGGGCCATTTCCGTTACCGGAAACCGACGTCACGTAAGTGCCGACCGGGATATTCGTTCCGGATACACCTTGCCCCACGGCACAGCCGCGTGCCGAAGGGTACGGCGTAAACGTCAGCGTGTTGGTTCCAGCCGCCGCCGCGGCCGAGGTCTTGATCGTCTGAGTCGTCATGCAGACCATCGGGGTAAAGACGATGGAAGCACCGCTCGCCACGGTGCCAGTCGTCGCCTTGCTCAGCGTGACGGAATTCGCCGTCACGCCGGTCACGAAGGTTCCGGCCGCGATGTTGGCCCCGCTGACACCCTGCCCGATCGACACACCTGTCGTTTCGTTTCCGGGCGACCCGAAACCGTAGTTGTCGTTGCAGGCGACACCCGTCGTCGTGGCGAACGTCAACGATGTCGCACCGTTCAGGGCCGCCGCGGTGGTCGGGATCGTCGAACCGAACAGGCCGACACCGGAAAAGATCACGGTCCCGCCGCTCGGCACGGTCGCACTGCGGTTCAGCGTCACAGTCGATACGCCTGCCGATACGACCGTGCCGATCGGTACGCTTGTCGACCCGTCGAAATACCAGGCCATCATGCCGACAGCGACGCCGGGGGTATTGGCAAAGTTCAGCGTCGTCGATGCGGACGTCGCGCCGATCGTCGTCAACGGGAAACCGTTCTTGTTGTTCGGGTCCCACGCATTAGTGATCGTGTTCTGCGAAATGTTGACGTGGATGTTGCTTCCGGCCGGCTGCCACAGTCCGATCGGCGTTCCCGCGGCGTTCTTGATCGTGTTGTTGACGATCGTGATGTTCGAGTTATTGAATCCGGCCGTCGCGGTCACGACCAATGCCCCATAACCGAGCGGTCCGTTTGGCGAATTGACGATAGCACCGATATTGGATTGCACGCCGCACGTATCCAGAACGTTGTTGGCGACCGTCACATTGTCGTTGCCGTAAGACTGGTAGATGCTCGTCGACTCCGACGCGACATAAATACCGGCCGCCATCGGGTTATAGATCTGGTTATCGGTCACCGTGATGTCTTGCGCCCCGACAATCGCTATGCCCCGCGCGTATTTGGTTCCAACAACCCGGTTGTTTGCGATCGTGACGCGGCAGGGCCGAACACCCTCGTTGAAATAGCCCACCACCGCAAACGCGTCATCACCGCCGTTGATCACTTCATTGTTCGTGATGGTGATGTCCGAACTGGCCTTCGTGACATGGATGCCGTCATGCCAGACGTCGAGCAGGGTATTGCCGAACACCTTGCCGTTGACGCAACTGCGCATGATCGCGCCACCGCCGGCCGAGTTGTTGAACTTGCATCCCGAAATCTCGAACTGGCTGCAATCCAGCAGGTTGAGTGAACCTGCGTTCTCGTCCGGATAGTACGCGGTCGAATTCTTCGAAAAGAATTGCAGATCCCTGATTTTGAAATGACTGGCGTTGCGCCAGTAAATCACCGAATTTTCGCCTTGCGGTGTCGTGCACTGCAGGATCGAATCCCACCCGGCTCCCACGATCGACGCCGTTGCGGTCAGCGTATTGCTGTACAGGTACGTTCCCGGCGGAAAGTACAGCGGGATCCCGGCGTTGAGCGCCACCTGGAGTGCCGCCGTGTCGTCGGTCACGCCGTCTCCCACCACCCCGAACCGCCTCACGCTCATCGGGAGATCGACCAGTTCCTGCAGTAGCGGTCGGGCGGTCAGGCCCGTTGCGTTACCCACAACATATGTAGCCGGAAATTCTGCTGTCATTCACGCGCTCCGTATCGTCGCAATTCAATCTCGATGCAAAAACATCAAGAAAACGGGGGAATTCGAAGGGAACGCCCGTGCACGATCGTTCGTACGCCCCTATTCCAGAATAGAAGCGGCATACCCGACGAACAGTGCGCAACATGACCGAAGCCCGGTTCGATGCATACGCAACGAACCGGCGCACCCGCGCCGCAGCATGACTCTCACACGCGCTTGCCCCGGGTACTTCTTACCCGATCGCCCCCCCGTCGGGAACGATGACCGCTTTTCCACCCCGCCGCGCGGCCCTGCCCGATAAAGATCGTACGTATCGGTAGAAACACCGATGCTGTAGTCAAACTACATTCATACCATTAGTCGCTGCAGAGAATCGCTACATCCGATTCGGCAGTGCCGGGCGGCCTGCGCGTCGCCGCCCGCGTTGACCGGTCGAGCCCAACCGGCCGTAACGATTCCCCGCCCGGCCTGGCATGCCGACGCGCAACCACCCTGCATCGCCAGCCGAATGCGTCCGGTGCGAATCCACCGGACGAGCGCAGCTCCAGACATCATCCGAACAATCGGCAATACGATCAGGAGAGCAACATGCGGGACACACTCTGGCCGGCCGTCGTGCTGGCAGCGACCCTCTGCACCACCGCCTACGCAGGCGATGCCGACTTCAACGCGCAAGGCGATGCGACCGATGCGTTCGCGTCGGCCGCCGCGCAACGGCGCGCCGACCTGCTCGTGCGCAAGATGACACTCGACGAGAAACTCCAGTTCATCCATTCGCAATACGAAATGTCCAAGGTGCCGGGCGGCGGCGCCGGCTATATCCAGGGCGTGCCGCGGCTCGGCATTCCCGATCTCAACATGGTCGACTCGGCGACCGGCTCCGGCAGCACGTCGCAGGCCAGCACGACGTTCCCCGCGACGATCGCCGTCGCCGCGAGCTGGGATCGCCGGCTGTCGTACGACTACGGCAAGCAGGTCGCGATCCAGTTGCGCGCGCAAGGATTCGGCATGGGCCTCGGCGGCGGCACCAATCTCGCACGCGAGCCGCGCGGTGGCCGGCTGTTCGAGTATCTCGGCGAAGATCCGTTGCTCGCGGGCGACCTGCTCGCCGAACGCACGCTCGCCACGCAACGGCAAAAGGTCATCGCCACGATCAAGCACTACGCGGGCAACGAGCAGGAGCACGGCCGGATGGGCGGCAACACGCAGATCGACGAACGCACGCTGCGCGAGCTTTACCTGCTGCCGTTCGAGATCGCCGCGAAGCGCGGTCGCCCCGGCAGCGTGATGTGCAGCTACAACCGGCTGAACGGCGCATACGCGTGCGAAAACCCTCATCTGCTGAACGACGTGCTGAAGAACGAATGGGGCTTCCAGGGCCAGGTGCAGTCCGACTGGGGCGCCACGCACAGCACGGCCGCCGCGATCAACGCCGGGCTCGACGAGGAAGAAGACGTCGGGCCGAGCGTGTACCTGACGCCGACGGCCGTCAAGCAGGCGATCGCGAACGGCTCGGTGTCGACCGCACGACTCGACGACATGGTGCGGCGCAAGCTCGCCGTGATGATCCGCGTCGGCGTGATGGACGATCCGGCCACGGGCGGCGGCACGATCGATTTCGCGGCCGCGAACCGGTTCGCGCAGGCCGCGTCCGAGCAGTCGATCGTGCTGCTGAAGAACGACGGCAATCAGTTGCCGCTGGCGGCATCGGCGCTGTCGCGCATTGCCGTGATCGGCGGCCATGCGGATGCGGCCGTGCTGTCCGGCGGCGGCTCGGGCAACACGCGCGACCCGGTGTCGGGGTCGTTCGCGGGTTGCGGCGGCCTGACGTTCGGCGCGTCGACCGGGTGCAGCTGGTGGCGCAATCCGTGGCTGAAGGTCGACGTGCCGATCGTCGCGGCCATCCGCGCGCTTGCGCCGGCCGCGCAGGTCACGTATGCGGGGAACAGCGACCAGCAGTCGCCGTTCCGTGCGTATACGCAGCAGGAAATCGACCAGGCCGCGGCGCTCGCGGGCCGCTCGGACGTCGCGATCGTCGTGGTGGCCCAGCCGGCCGGCGAGGATTTCGGCGACCTGCAGAGCCTGAGCCTCGCGAACCCGTCGAACCAGGACGCGCTCGTCGAAGCCGTCGCGCGCGCGAATCCGCATACGATCGTCGTCGTCCAGAGCGGCAATCCGGTGCTGATGCCGTGGAAGGACAACGTGTCGGCGATCGTCGAGGCATGGTATCCGGGTGAAGCCGGCGGCAAGGCGATCGCGAACGTGCTGTTCGGCGCGGTCAATCCGTCCGGCAAACTGCCCGTCACCTTCCCCGCGCGCGATCAGGATTCGCCGGCCTGGGGGCAAAACGGCACGTTCGACAACGACCCGGTCTACGCGGAAAAGCTGAACATGGGCTATCGCTGGTATGACGCGCGCAACATCAAGCCGATGTTCGAGTTCGGCTACGGGCTGTCGTACACGCACTTCGCGTATTCGGGGCTGTCGGTGTCGAAGCAGTGGGACGGGTCGCTGAGCGTCGCGTTCACGGTACGCAACGACGGGCGCGTCGCCGGTGCGGAGATCCCGCAGGTCTATCTCGGCGTGCCGTACAAGGACGAACCGCCGAAGCGGCTGGTCGGCTGGGAGAAGATCCGGCTGAATCCGGGCGAGGCGCGGCGTGTCCGCGTGACCGTGTCGCCGCGCATGCAGAGCGTGTGGGATACGTCGCGTAACGGCTGGCGGTTCGTGCCGGGCGGGACCGTGTACGTCGGTGCGTCGTCGCGGGATATCCGGTTGCAGGGGCACTGAGCGGCGCCAACCCAGCGGAGGAGCCGCGCGTGTCGCGCCCGGCTCTTCCGTCTTCCGCCGTCCGCACCGGCGATCCTCACCGGAACAGTAGCGCCAGCAGCGTCGCGAGCGCGGCAATCGCGGCAATCCCCGCCGCGATCCCGGCCAGATGCGCGGCGACCACGAGGCCGGCCGGCAATCGCACGGATGCCGGGCCGCTCGCCCCACCCGACGGCCCGGCCCGCGATCGCGACGCGACGCCCGTCGTCATGCTCCGCTCCCTTCCAGCGTATCGAGCAACGGCCTCGCCAGATGCAGCACCTGATACACCGTGCCTGCGCCGCCGTCCGGCTCGTGTTCGGTGACGAGGGCACGCGTCAGCCGCCAGCGTAGCGAGTCCAGACTGACCGCGGCCGCCACCACACCCTGCCGCGCCGCCACTTCGCGATTGCGCGTCACCTCCCGCGCCAGCGTCGCCTCGAGGTCGGCATCCGCCGGAATATCGACGGCTTCCAGACGAACGAAGCGCCCCGTCGACGCACTGCCCTTGCGCGCATCGAGCGCGACCTGCACGTCGATCGGCGCGCGGCCGAAGCTGTCCGTCACGACCCGGTAGCGGCCGCCCGTGACGAACCCGGCGAACGCCTGCTCGTTACGCCACAGATAGAACGACGCATAGCCGTTTTCCGTCGCACCGTAGCGCCCCGCCTCGCGCAGCAGGAACCCCTTGAACACCAGGTCCGGCGTGTCGTCCCAGAGCCTGCCGCGCTCGCGCACGCGATGGCGGATGATGTCGAGGTCGTAGTCCGCCGGCAGGCGGTGCACATAGTACGCGGTCAGCATGATCGACTCCTGAAGGGAAACGGAGATTCCGAATGGCTCGAGAACAGCGTAGAAGACCTTGAATCATTTGAAAATACGATGGCAGAATATTTCAATGATTCGATTTCTCAATGGATGAGAGTGCGATGAAAACGCTCGACATCGAAGCCGTGCAGGCGTTCGTGCTGACCGCCGACCTCAAGAGCTTCACGCGGGCCGCCGAGGCGATGGACACGACGCAGTCCGCGGTGAGCCTGAAGATCAAGCGGCTCGAAAGCGGCCTCGGCCGCCGCCTGCTGGAACGCACACCGCGGCAGGTTCGCCTGTCGGCCGACGGCACCGCATTCCTGGAACCGGCGCGCGAACTGGTGGCCGCCCACCACGGTGCGATCGGCGCGTTCGGCACCGGCCGGCGGCGGCTGGTGATCGGCGTCAGCCACCATGTCGTCGGCGCCGATCTCCCGATGCTGCTGCGGCGCATGAGCGAGGCGGAGCCGACGCTCGTGCTGGAGATCCGCGTCGCCGCGTCGCGCGACGTGCTCGATGCATTCGACCGCGGCCAGCTCGACGCGGCCGTCGCGCTGCAGCACGACAGCCGGCGGCTCGACGGCGAAACCATCCTGTCGGAGTCGTTCGGCTGGATGGCCGCGGCGGATTTCGAGTACCATCCGCCGCAACCGCTGCGGCTGGCCACGCAAGCCGAACCCTGCAGCGTGCGCCGCATGGCGATCGGCGCGCTCGACCAGGCCGGTGTCGGCTGGACGGAGGTGTTCGTCGGCGGCGGCGTCGCGACGATCGGCGCGGCGGTGTCCGCGGGGCTGGCCGTCGCGGCGCTCGGGCATCGCGTGGCGCCCGCCGGCACGGTCGACGTCGGTGCGCGCTACGGGCTGCCGCCGTTGCCGACGCGCGACGTGGTGCTCCACTCGAGCCTGACCGATGCGCGAGCCCGGCAGGCGCTGCGCACGCTGGGCGCGGCACTGCGCGCGTCGGTCGGGGCGCGTTGATGCCGCACGAGCCGGTGCAGGCCGTATCGTCCCGGCTCGGCCCATGCCGAACCGAACCACCCGGAGAGAAGACACATGCGTCCGCTGAACGAACTGGTCAACGAGCGTGAATCCGCCCTGCCGTCATTGATCGAGTGGTCGGCGGCAGCGCGTGATCGTTGCGAGATATTGCCGCCATCGGGCCGGAATGGCGAAATCCTGTCCACCCTTCAGGTCACCACGCGATCGCTCCTGGGGACGATCGCCTATTCGACCGGCGGCCTGCTCGTGGACGGCGGCTACCTTCGTCTGCTCGGCTCGGGCCATCCCGCGTTGCCCCGGGACATCGTCGGCTGGAATCAGGGACGATCCTCGGGCTTTCTGTTGGTCGCGGACGATGCCGTCGGCGGGTTCTTCGCCTTGAACGGCGGCGCACTCGGGGAGGACACGGGTTCCGTGTACTACTTTGCACCCGACACGCTGGAATGGGAGCCCCTCGGGATCGGGTACGGCGACTTCTTGCGATGGTCGCTCGGCGACACGCTGAGCGACTTCTACGCGAGCATGCGCTGGCCCGGCTGGCAGGCCGATGTCCAGTGCCTGACGACGGATCAATGCTTCAGCTTCCATCCATTCCTGTGGACGAAAGAAGGATCGGTCGAACGCAGCAGCCGTCAGGCGGTCGACGTTGCCGAGCTGTATGCACTCCAGATCGGCGCCGGCGCCACGACGTCAAGGCAACCGTGATCCGGCGTACCTGCCTTCGAATCCGGAACGTCGAGTCCCGTGGCAAAGCCGGTGCGCTTGCCCGCGCCTGACCATTCGCATCGGCGTCGCGTTTTGACGGCTTCGAAAGGCATCGATGCGCGCCACGGTAAAATTCCTGTTTCATCCCGCCCGCTCGTGCCGCCGCCCGATGCCTGCGCGGGTCGATATCAAACGCATCGCCAGGCCGTCATCACCTTGATTTCCCTACACCTTTCATCTCGCGACGCATGAGTTACTCGCTCGCCACCACCTGCATCCGCGAACTCGAGATCCGCAAGATTCGCGAGTCAAGACACAAAAAATACATTTAAAAACAATACGTTAATAGAGTAACACCCTAAAAAGAAAATATGTTATCAAGCCTGTGTAGGCGTGATGTAGGCATCTTAGAGCACTGCCAAACCATGCCAATCAACATCGCCACCCGGCTCCACCGTCCTAGAAGCCCTATGGACAACGTCGGGCACGTTGCTGAAGCTCAGCGCTCCCACATGGGTTTGGTTACGGTAGCTTCCCGAACACGCGCGCTGACGATCCAGTACTGGCGTTGGCCATGCCCGCCGGGGACAACTACCCGGACGGGGAAGAGCGCCGACTGTTCTACGTGGCCCTGACTAGGGCGCGGCGCAGCGTGGGGCCATGTTCACGGCACGCGGTCAGCGTTCGAGCTTCTTGCGGGAACTCGAGCAGGACGGCGCGGTGTCGATCACCGACACCGACGACCAGGTCGTTCAGGAGGAGGAATGCCCCTCGTGCAAGCAAGGGGTTCGGGTGTTGCGCAACGGCCCCTATGGGGAGTTTCGTTCCTGTTCCAACTTCCCTGCCTGCAAGTACAAGAAGCGGGGAAACGCGCCACTGCTTGCGTCGGAGAAGGCGATAAGGGCTCGCTGAATAGTCAACCGAACTCGCACAGATAGGCGCTTGGTCGCGTTCCGTACCTGCGCCTTTTACTCGTTGGGTTGCCGCCGTTTTGCCTTCGGTCTTGCCAGGGTTCAGTGCTCGTTGCCCCGGAGAACGCTGGGCCACGGTCCACCCGCATGATTCGCCCCAGGCGGTCGGTAGTCGCCGGGTGATTCGACAAGATCATGTCCCATTGTCGATCACGGGCATTCTGCCCGGTACACGAGACGACGTCCTGACGGATCTCGCTTGACATGCGCTCGTCGATACCAATTGGCTTGTCGGCAACGAGCCAGCGCGCACGTTCGGCCGCCTCCTGCTGCCGCCTACGAGCCTCCGTTTGCTCCCGCTGCCGTGCAGCCTCCGCCTGCTCCGCGCGCTCCAACAATTGCCCCTCCTCGCGCCCCTTCTCAAGGCCACGATCGAAGCCCACTGAGTCACCGTCGTCTTTTCCTTCACCGTAGCCCTCTGCTTTAGCTACCTGAACTCGTTTGTTGACTTCGGCCGTGTGGAGCTCCGCATTGGTCTCTAGGATTTCTTGGTGGCGAGCAAGCCTCATCAACGACAGTTTGCCTAACCAGCGGTCGACCCTGGACTGCAACTCGTCTTCCTCTTGCATCTACGTCCTCGTAAATTCCTACCTGTTCCGACACCCCAAGCGGCAACGAGCCACCGAATTATCAGACGATTCTACGTCGAATGGGGCCGGGAATTGAAGGAGGCAACACAGCAAATAGCAACCGCAAGCCCCAAGGGGAAGGGCATGCTTGTTCATTTGGCGGCCACACCGCAGCCGACCGACGTGTCACGCCTAGCCTGTCTCGTGTCAATCACGGCCCTCCTCATCCTATCGTTCGTGTTCTCGCGTCAATGTAGATTTTCTCGGTCACATATGACCTATCTGAGTACGGTTGGCTACAGCCGCTCCACCGCTGCACTCCCGCATCGGCGCACTTCGCTCAGGAACTCCCCATGCATCCCATTCTTACCTTCGCCATTGGCAATGCCGTTGTCGCAATTCTTATCTCTACCGGCATCCTGCTGTTTCTCAGGCGGCGCGCAACTCCAACGCCCACCCCAACGTCGCCTACACCTATCACCGTTACCTCCCCGGTTCAGTACGAGCTACTCGATCCAACGATCGAAGAATGGGAAGCCCAAACCCCCTACCCTGATCACGCACTACATGCTTTTCGACATACGCCGCCGACATCCTCTCAGACATCAGACTACCCCACTCGCTGTTTACCCGATCCATTTCCCGACGACAGTGAATCGTTCGAAACCCAATCCTTTCGACGCCGTTTTGAATCGCCAGCACGCAACGAACCTCTCGACTCTCCATCGTCGTTCCCGGCTACGCCCCATTCGTCCAAAACAACAGCTACCGATTCCACTCACTTCTCGTACGCGCCTGCGTGGGCGACAGGGGCTCTGTCGCCTAGCGGAGAGACACGAGCCTGTCCTCAATGTGACTCCCCCCATGTCGACGTGCTCAACGTCGGCCGGAAAGCTGGCAGTACGCTTGGCAGCGTCGCCGGCGCGACGAGCGGTGTCGCCATGGCGCTGTCCGGGGCCGAGGCGGGCGCGGCCGTCGGTGCCATTGGTGGTCCGCTTGGCGCTGTGTTCGGTGGCCTGACGGGCGCCGTCATCGCCGGGTTGATTGGCAGCGCAGCCGGCTCGGTCGCTGGTTCCGCTGTCGGCGGCGTACTTGACGACAGTCTTCTCGACAATTACCGGTGCGTATCGTGCGGTCACACCTTCGGCGCGCAATACCGCTGATCACCGCCGTCGTGGCAGTCGTTCTCGCCATCCGCCTCTTCCGCTCCCCGCTCATTCAAACCAATCTGCCCGACATTAGTCGGGCGCTATGCCATTTCTATCGAAAAGGAGTATTCAATGCATCTCCTCCAAACCATGGCCTACGTCGGTCGAGAGCCCTGGCACGGTCTCGGCAACCGCCTCGCCGCCAACCAACCGATCGACGTCTGGGCCGATCGCGCCGGTATGAACTGGTCGATCGAATCGTCCGAAGTCCGGTACGTGTCCGGCTCCGCCGGCATCGGCTCGATCCACGCCTTTCCCGACCAGAAGGTGCTGTATCGGTCGGATACCAAGGCACCGTTGTCCGTTGTCTCCGCGCGCTATCAGGTCGTCCAACCCCGCGAGATCCTCGAGTTCTACCGAGACCTGACGGAAGTCGGCGGATTCGAACTCGAAACGGCTGGCGTGCTCAAGGAGGGTCGCAAATTCTGGGCACTCGCCAACACCGGTCAATCCGGCATATTGAAGGGTAAGGATAACGTCAAAGGCTATCTGCTGCTGGCGACCGCCTGTGATGGCACACTCGCCACGACGGCGCAATTCACCTCGGTCCGAGTTGTCTGCAACAACACGCTGGCGATCGCGCTCGGTGACGGCACGGGTGTCGTCAAGGTACCCCATCGTTCGCAGTTCGATGCCACCGCCGTCAAACGTCAGCTCGGAATCGCCGTGTCGTCGTGGGATGCATTCATGGTCCGCACGAAGGCGATGGCCGAGCGCAAGGTAACCGATTCGGCTGCCGATGCCTTCTTCCGGCGGGTGCTGACCTACACCGTCACGAATCCCGGCGAGCGTGACGGGACGACAGTCAACGAACGGGCACTCCGTGCGGTGAGCGAACTCTATGCCGGGCGCGGCAAAGGTGCGCAGCTGCCCTCCGCATCCGGTACGGCTTGGGGGCTGCTCAACAGCATCACCGAGTATGTCGACCACCATCGCCGCGCTCGCAGCGACGACCACCGGCGCGATGCCGCATGGTTCGGGCAAGGCGCGCTTATCAAGCAAAAAGCCTGGGACGAAGCGCTCAAGCTCGTCGTATAGCTCCCGTCTCGTATTCACTCACCCCGGCCCGGTCAGGTTCGCCTGCCGGGCCGTTCTGTTTCTGGAGGTTTCATGAGCATACCATCCAGTCGCGTTCGTTCGCGACGCCCTGCATTGAAGCTTGCCAGAACCGCCGAGCTATCGCGCGAGGACTGGCTCGCGGTTCGACGCACCGGCATTGGTGGATCGGACGCCGCGGCAGCAGTGGGCCTGAATCCCTATATGAGTCCGCTTGAGCTATGGCTCGACAAGACCGGCCGCGCGGACGGTTTGCCCGGGCCCGATCCGGACGACACAAGTTCGCCGACCTACTGGGGCACGTTACTCGAACCTATTGTCGCCGCGTCCTACACCAAGCAGACCGGCAATCGAGTTCGACGGATCAACGCCGTGCTGCGTCACCCGACGATCCCTTTCATGCTCGCCAACCTCGACCGGGAGATCGTTGGCGTGCCCGACGTCCAGATTCTCGAATGTAAGACAGCGGGAGAGTTCGGGGCCCGGCTCTGGCGGGAAGGCGTGCCCGAGTACGTACAAATTCAGGTTCAGCATCAGCTTGCAGTAACAGGCAAATCTGCTGCACACGTCGCCGTCCTGTTGTGCGGCCAGGCACTGGAAGTTCATCGGATCGAACGGGACGAGGCATTGATCGAGCGACTGGTCGAACTCGAAGCCCGTTTCTGGCGTTTCGTGGAGAGCGATACGCCACCGCCCGCAGACGGATCGGAGTCAGCCGATCGCGCCCTACGCCATCTGTATCCCGGCAACGGCGAAACGATCGATTTCAGCGGTGATCGTCACCTGTCTTCCGTGTTTGCCGATCTGGTCGTCGTACGGACCGAGATCGAGACGCGCCAGCAGCTCGAGGCGCAGTTCAAGCAGGCAATCCAGGAAGCCATGGGGGACGCCACGCGAGCCCTGTTCGAAACCGGCTCGGTCTCATTCAAGCGCAGCAAGGATTCGTCGTCGATCGATCTGGAGCGGCTACTGGCCGATCACCCCTCGCTCGAACAGCAATACGCCATCTCGAAGCCCGGTTCTCGGCGCTTCCTCATTTCTACCTAACCCCTACCGACCATGACAAATCTCGAATGTCTCACCGACATCATGACTTTTTCACGATATGGCGCGCTTGCCCAGGCGTTCGTCATGGACGCGCTCAGCAAGCATGCCGAGCGGGTTGCGACGGTGCCACTCGACCAGTTGCAAGCGCAATTTGGCGTTCACCCGATGATCAGCGTTCAAGCCTGGCAAGGCGTCGCGCGCGAGATCCACGACAAGCTCGAAGCACATTTCGCTCGGTAGCCAGTGCGGCAACTCGAAATCGCATCCCTCCACTTTACCTATTCAGCTTAGAGGCCATCATGCTCAAAGGTCTTGCTATCACTCCGCCCGTTGTCGGGCGCATCTCCATCGGTCGCATCGTCGAGAAAAACGGCAAGCGCATTCCCGAGAAGGACGACCAGTTCACGCTCACCACCCAGGTACAACAGCGTGGCGAGTGGATGTTGCATCCACTGAATGAAACGCTGCGCAAGGCGGCGTCCGGCAAGCTCCGCGCGATTCCGGTCCGCATGCTCTTCAACGATCCGGATCTCAACCTGCGTGCCGACTACAGCCTGTTCGACCGGGACACCGGGCGGCCGGTGTGCGTCGGCAACGGGGAAACGTGTCGTCGCGCGGGTGACGCCGGCATCGAAAACCTACCCTGCCCGTCGCCGGACGGCTGTGCCTTCGCGCGCCAGGGCGGTTGCAAGCCCTATGCGCGACTGAATGTGATCGTTGGCGACGAAGACGAGATGGGTTCGTTCATCTTCCGCACCACCTCGTACAACTCGATTCGCACCCTTGCCGCTCGGTTGCACTACTTCCGTGCCGTGTCCGGCAACCTGCTCGCCAGTCTGTCGCTGGAGCTTCGGCTGCGCGGAAAATCAACCACGCAGAGCTATCGGTCCGCAATCTATTACGTCGATCTAGGCGTGCGATCGGGCAGTACGCTCGAAGACACGCTGATGCAGGCGCGCGAACTCGATGCGCGGCGGCGAGCGGCAGGGTTCGATCAGGCCGCACTCGACGCGGCAGCACGGTCTGGCTTCGCGAATGGCGCGTTCGAAGACAGTCCTGACGAACGCGCCGCCGTGGCCGAGGAGTTCTATCCCGAGTCGGCGGGCCATCCGGATACCGGAAGCGGCGACGATACCGGTCAATCCGCGACGCTGCGCGGCAAGCTCGAGCGCAAAGCCGTGTTGCTGGGCGGCAAGGCAGCATGATGCGGTCATCTCGCTGGATTATTGCTCTGGCGATGTCGGCCACGGCCACTGCGCTCAGTCTGTCTGTATTGGCGGGTTGGCAACGCGGTGGCACGTGGCCGGAACGGCTCATCTGGATCGCGATTGGCGTGGTGCTCATCACGAGCGCGCATCTACTGCCGGCGCTCATCCGAGGTAAGCCGCTTGGCGTCAGAGTGATCGGCGGCCTGTTGTGGTTGGCATGCATGGCAACCGCCTGTTACGGCCACGTCACCTTCTTTCTGCTTGCCCAGCAGCATGCAGGTGCCCGGCGGATGGCCACTGCAGTTGCTTTCCCGCCCGCACCGCGCCGTAGCCTGACCGTCGTCATGGATGATCGGGCCACGATCATGCAGCAGCTCGCGACAATCGACGCACTACGGTGTCGTCGTGACTGCGTGATGCAAGAGGCACGCCACGTGACGCTGGTCGCGAAACTTGACGCGCTGAACGCAGAAGCCGACGAGGTGCGACACGTCGAAGCCGAACGCGATCGAGTCACCGATCAGCGCGACGCGTTACTCGTCGATCCGGTCACGTCGCGACTCGCGGCGTTACTCGGTGCGACGACTGCGCGTGTCGATCTGCTGTCGGGGTTGACGTTCGCGACCGTACTGGAAAGCGCCGCCTGTTTGCTGTGGGTCATCGTGCTCGGGCGCTCTTCTGCCGAAGCGACGTCCCGTGACGCGACTCCCATGGAAATCCCGGTCGTCGCAGCCATGACTACGGCGGTACCCACAGTCGCGGCGGCAAGTTCGATGATGGAAACGGGTGAGACCGTTAGTCGCAATTTAGACGATCCGAATGAAAGGCCGTCGATCGTGACACGGCCTGACGACGCGGTGACTCGACTCGCGCACGACGTTGCGGCCGGTCTGGTCCGCCCCACCGTCGCAGACATCCGTATCCACCTCGGCTGTTCACAAGCCAAAGCGTTGGCACTTCGCCGGCGACTCGCCGAACTCAACCTGCCGGCATAAACCGGGCTTTCGCCCGGTTCTCTTTTCTTAATTCCCCCGGACGTCCTCGCATCCAGCCAAGCCTGGAGGCCGTTGCTCGTCCACTCACTGGAGAACACCATGAATTCGACATCCAACCGTCTGCCCGGCCCGCGCTTCAAGCTCGGCCGAGTCCTTGCCACACCCGCCGCGCTGAGTGTCGTCGCCAATGCGAACGTCTCGATCATCAATCTGTTGATCCGACACGCCTGCGGGGACTGGGGAGATCTATCTGAATCCGATCGGGAACAAAACGAACTGGCCGTCGATGCTGGATCACGGATCCTGTCCAGTTATGTCCTCGCTGATGGACAGACCGTTTGGCTCATTACTGAATGGGATCGGTCCGTGACAACGCTTCTGCTACCTGGCGATTATTGAACGGCACTCCGCCTAGCGAATAGTCGCCGTCTAGGCAACTCGAGGCGGTGACCGTTAACGCAGACGCTGCCGCTTGATTTCCGGCGGCGTCGCCGCATTCGCTCGGCGCTCTCCCGTCGGTTTCAGCGACACGCCATCCAACGGCGCAAAGAGTTCGGCCAACGTCACATTGAGGACGTAGCAGATGTTCGCGAGCGTTTCGACAGATGGATTGGCGATACCACGCTCGATCGCGGAGATATACGTGCGGTCAACGTGCGCTTCGAAAGCCAATGTTTCCTGAGATTTCTCGGCCGCATGTCGACACTCCTTGACTCGCTTGCCAAGAGCAATCGAGATCGGGGCAGGTCTTGATGCAGCGGAAGTTGAGCGCCTAGTAGCCATGGCGTGCAGGATGCCCGCCCGTCGACTGATTAACGACGCTGTAAACACTTCAATTATAGACGTATATAATCTACATTACGACGTCCATTGGCTGCCTCGAGCGTCCTGCTGGTTCGAGCTCGTATCGATCCAGCTATATCCGTGCGCCTTGAATTGTCGAGTAAACACTACATCCAATGTGCCCATCCGTACGGGACGAGCACGTCAAACGGAGAAAGCAATGAAAGCCAAAAAACATACGGGGTTCAGCAAACACATCCTGGGCCTGTCTGTCGCGACCGCCCTTGCCGCCTGCGGCGGTGGCGGCAATTCTAGCCCCAGTCAGCCGTCACCCGGGGGCGGAGGCACGCCGACAACGCCGGCACCTGCGGTCACCGGTAAAGCCATCGACGGTTACCTGGTCGGTGCAACGGTCTGCTTGGACCTGAACAACAACGGGGTTTGTGATTCTGGAGAGCCCACGGCGGTCACGGACGGGACCGGCCAGTTCTCGATTCCGTATAGCGGCGACACAACCGGAAAAACGCTACTCGTCCAGGTCACACCGACGACCAAGGACCAGTCTCGCCCAGCGGGATTCCAGTTCCCCGCCACCTTCACGCTGTCGCAGGTCATCCAACCCACGACATCGCAGGTTATCAGTCCGCTCACGACACTGGTTGGCGCCCAAATGCAGACCGGTTTGAGCCACCCGCAGGCCATCGCTGCCGTGCAAAACCTGCTTGGCAAACAGGTCGATCCGAATGCCGACTACCTCGCGAACAGCGATGCGGCGACCCAAGCGCTCGCAGCGCAGATCGTGGACAAGCTCGGAACCTTCTCGGTCAAGGGCGCGGTCGATGCCGCGACGCTTCGCAATGCCCTGAACGCCATGGTCGCCAAGGGCAGCGTGACGGCGATCACTCAGGACGATCTAGCCACCCAAGCGGCAAAACCGGTCTACCAGATCGCGGACGCCTCGCAGGTCCTCGCCAAACCCACCTACAGCTTTGTCGATTACCTGATCTCGTTCTTCGGCGGATACAACCCGACGCCGGGCTCGACCAATCAAGCGCTGGTTCGCAATGTCCGCCAGATCGTCAATGGGGCCCTGCAGACCGATCGACAGGAAAACCTGCCGGCCGGAACCGACAACTGGACCAATGTCGGTCTCGGTGCGTACAACGGCGACAAATACGACGGGCTTGCCGGCGAGTACGCGCTGAAGAAAGACGGAACGTGGTCGAACCTCGTCTCGGAGACTCAGCGGCTCACCCCGCTGCCTCTTTCGCGTATCGGCGCGACGCTATCCGGCTCCGACCCGGTATCGGGTATGGGGTTCACGTATGAGGCACGTTCCGTTGACCTGTCCGGCCAACCCTTGTCGTTCGCCGCGCCTGCCGTACCGGGCTTCTATGACTTCGCTCATGCATCGCAATTGACCGGCACCATATTCCCGAGTGGCACGACTGCATACCTCGGCATCCAGACCTATTCGGCCGACCGCGTCGTACTGCCGGTATCCGTTCCGATGTGTGACAACGCTGTTGTGCAAGGCGGGTTGGTCTGCGGTGGAGTTCCCGCCTATATGGACGGCAACACGATCGTCATGACGTCCGGCAGTTCGACTACGACGTACAACTCGGTTCAACAGGCTGTCGGCATCGCTATGGCCGGACTGAATGTCGGACTGGGCACGATTCAGCTGTCGGCAGATCATCGCGCCGTCGTCGACAACACGCTTGGCACGTGGTCCGCATACGCCAGAAACGCCAATGTGCTGGTACTCGACTTCGCGACCGCCGATATTTCGGCACTGACTTCGGGGAACGCTCGACTCCAACCTCTCGCCCTCGGCGCCAAGCTTGTCGTTGCACTTCGCGCTGGACGACTGCAGGTCGGCTGGCTGTACCCGTCTACTTACACCGACAAATCCCTGCAGTTCGCATCCGATCTTCCTGGCACCTTGTTGACCGCACTTAACTCGGTCGTCGCCGCGCCGCATTGAACTAAACAGCTTGCAATGCTTGGCCTGGGTTCTGGCATGTACCCCCCTCGGATAGCCAGAACCATTTCAGCCGACCGGCTCGCCGGTCGGTTTTTTTGTACCCGCGGTCGCTCAAACCACCGCGTCACGATCGCGTCTTCAATCATATTTCCAGCCATGGCAACCACCCACTTTCGCCAACGTCTCGCAGTACCAATTGCGATCGCTTTCGCAGCCCTCATCCTCAGTGGCTGCAAGGGCGATGCCCTCGACTACCGTAACACTCAGATCGTCAACGGCAAGGTCTATGCTGGTGACGCGAACTCACCGTTCTCCGGAAAAGTCACAAACGTGCCAGTCCCCGACATTCTGAATAACCAGCCGGGCTACCAACGGATGATGCAAAGCAGCGCGTACGTCGTGCCCGAAGCTTATCGTGATGGCATCAGTCCGATGGCCATCCATCAGTTCCTCTGCGATGCAAAGGTGACCGAGGGCATACTCGATGGTGATGTCGTCTGCAAGGCGCCGCAATCGGATACCGTTCGCATGAAAATGTCGTTCAGCAGCGCTGCACTCACCGGCTCGATGCAGGTCTTTGATAACACCGGTGATCGTACCGTCCTAGATGTCAATTTTAGCAACGGCAAGCCGGACGGGGCAGAGAAGGTCTACTACGCACCGACCAGACAGCTCATCGGGGAATTTCCATGGAAGCACGGATGGCTCGACGGCACGGTCAAGACGTACGACGGCAAGACCGGAAACACGCTCCTGGAAGCACACTATGAAAACGGTGCGGCCAACGGGCAAATGATCCGCTATGCACCCGATGGCAAGCGCGTCATCTACCGCTCATCATTTTCCAACGACAAACTCGACGGTGCCGAGGATCGATTCGATCCCAACACTGGCGAACTCATCAGCCACGACGTATGGCAAATGGGCACGCGGGTACCAACGCCAGAAGAAGCACAGACTACAGCGAACACGCTCGCAACCCTTGAGCATAGCAAAAAGGTGAAAGCCTGTATCCGCGACCTTCGAAACGCTACGCCACCGGACCCGATGGACGTTAGTGGTCAGCAAGAAGCAAAGTGGTCAGAGGAATGTGAGCAACGCTTCCCGCCTGTCGGCAACAATGCAGCAGCATCCGCGTCGCCCTCTTCATCGGCCCCTACCGAGGATCGCAACGCGTGGCCGACCGAAGAAAACGCGTGTACACAAAAGTGGCAGAATAATTTCGTAGCCAAGAATGGTCCCGATGCGATCATCCCGTACGACATGGCATGGGAATGGGTCGACAACTGCCGAGCCGGGAAGCAGCCGTCGTAATCCACCGTTTCCGGCGGGTCTGCGGGATATCGTTCGAAGATTCGCCGTTTCATTTTTTTGACTATTCGCGCTGAATCTGGACGTAGATGGATTATTCGATTCAGAATAACGAACAATTAAGCGAGCGGTATTCTTGGCCAGTCGGTGCTGGTGATCCAGACTCGGATGCTCCGCGACTACTCGTTTCAGACGAGAGATTCCATTATGTCAAATTAAAATGATCCAAATGGAATCCGCGAGCCGCTGCCGCTCTTTTCCGTAAAGCTGTTCCCGTTTCTATTGCAATTTGTTCCTGGCTGTCGGCCACGCTCGGACTTCGCTCTCACCCGTGGTTTATGCGCCGCAGTCGGCGCCAGGCGTCAGCCTGTTCATACCGCTCCGGTTCCGGTAGGGTGCGGGATCGCGCGGGACTTTGTCCATTGGGTCGGATGGCAACGAAACCGGGAGAGGCCGCTGTTCGGGCCGTTTCGGTTTCGTTGCTTCGCGGTTGCCGAGCAACCAGCCTTTTGCAATGACCTGACTGCGGTTCTATTCTGTTCTGATTGTGCGACCGCGCGCGGAGAGCAACATGCGTAAACCTGCGGAGCTTGCCGAAAAATTCTTTGGCGTCCCCTATGAATCACTGGACGAGCGCACGAAGAATGTTGCACATCTCATCTCGGAGCGAAAGCACGTCGCGAGAGACCCCACGAAAGAACTGGATGCAGCGGCAACGCGCGGCCAGCGCGCAGCGGATGCCGTTGCCGCCTTCGGCGGGTCGTGGATATTCATCACGTGCTTTGTCGTCGTCATGGTCGCCTGGGTCAGTCTGAATTCGCTGATTCTGGCAACGTACAGCAAGGCCTTCGATCCTTACCCGTATATCCTGCTCAACCTGTTTCTCTCGATGCTGGCAGCTATCCAGGCACCCATTATCCTGATGGCGCAGAACCGGCAGTCATACAAGGACCGGGTCTCTGCCGAACACGATTACGAAATCAATCTGAAGGCCGAACTCGAGATCATGTTGCTCCATGAAAAATTGGACGGGTTGCGCGAGGAGCAATGTACTGAATTGCTGAACATGCAGAAGGAACAAATGGCGGCGCTGAAGAACCTGCTCGAGTCTGGCAGGACGTGAGCAATGGGGTATCCGGGGCGCCAGCTTCGCGAAACGACGCGATCGAATGGCGAACGACGCGGCCCGGCCATCCATGGCGACTGCCGGTCGTTTCTTCCGATCGATCTGTTTGGGAGAATCGCCGTACAACGGGATATGAAAGGAGAACTTCGACACGGCGACGTGTGCGTTGCCGAGCCGCGGCATCGGTCATGATGAAGCGCACCGGAAGGACGCTGTTTTCATGTGACGCCCGCAGCCCTGACCTACCATCCTTCCCGTTGCCCTGCCCCATGCGGCCCCTGGTCATCGGAACGCCCGGAATGATTCATGTGGTCGCGCGAAGTGTCGCCTCGATTCCATCCGCTTTCGTGATTGCCGCCATACGCACCGCCATACCCCCCGTTTCGATCGCCGCGATAGCCCTCACCGGGTACCCAAAAGCATCCGGCAAGCACGGTCGCAATAGCCGCAAGACAGACGTAGACAGACGCACGCATGTTGCTCTCCTTGCCGGTCGGATCCAGGCACGTTGCTTCGTTTGATCGACCGGAGACGAATGACGGAATCATTCACCGCTGACGTGAACCACGTCGATGTGCGTGTACAGGTCACGCACGAACGAACGGATGGTTGCAGAGGACATCGTCCCGACAACGAGATGGCGTGTCTGTACGGTGAAGGACGCTTGCGGAGACGGACCGGTTGCGCGGCATCGACCGACATTCACCCGCACACGCTGCACGTGCCGCGAAGCCGAACGCGACGCGGGACAACGCGGATGTTGCGCCTTTGTACGCTGTCGTACCGCATCCGTGGCCGTCCTGACGTAGCCTCGAAAGCTCGGGCAACAATCAGGAGACGATGATGCTACGACGAACATTTCTATGGGGTACGCCGGGATCGATCCTGGCTGTTTCCCCTCGCGGTTTCAGGTTGCACGATGACCGGAACATCCGACGCCA
Source organism: Burkholderia sp. 22088 (assembly GCF_052045915.1). Lineage (NCBI taxonomy): Bacteria > Pseudomonadati > Pseudomonadota > Betaproteobacteria > Burkholderiales > Burkholderiaceae > Burkholderia > Burkholderia sp. 22088. The sequence continues at coordinate 77,172 of NZ_JBQEPY010000005.1, read as the reverse complement.
GCGGCCACCAGACCGACAAACGCCACACCATCGATGCGGGTGTCGACTCGACCCTCGCACGTCTTTACTCCAGCGCCAACGGCTTACATGAACTTGTCGGTAAGGCGCGTGGCGTGCTGGTGTTCCCATCGGTCATCGCGGCCGGCTTCTGGATCGGCGGTCAGTACGGTGAAGGCTCGCTGCGCGTGGCCGGCAGCACCGTCGGGTACTACAGCACCACGACCGGCTCGATCGGGCTGCAGATCGGCGCACAATCGAAAGCCATCATTTTCCTGTTCATGACCGAGGACGCGCTTAATCGGTTCCGTAGCAGCGAAGGCTGGTCGGCAGGCGGCGACGCATCAGTTGCAGTCCTGAAAGTTGGTGCGAACGGCAATGTCGACACCATCACCGCGACCGCGCCGATCGAAGCATTCGTGCTGACGAACAGCGGGTTGATGGCGGGTGTGACGCTTGAAGGAACGAAGATCTCGAAGCTGAAGACACTGTAGTGCTCAGCGTGAGCCGGCAGACGCGGCGCCCTGAGGACGCGGCGGCGGATCTGAATTCGACTCGCCTGAACGGCGCGTAACCGTGCTCGTGTGGCACCTGTCCGGCAACGGAGCGGACGCGCGCGCGCTTCATCGCGGCTCATCCTTCCGCGGTCGACACCGCTCAGGCCTGCCGACCGCGATCGATTTCCCGTCAACTGCTCCGTGAAATATCGGTTCCGTATCGAGTGCGCGTGATTGCGCCCACCTTGATGAGACATGTGCCGGCACTATAATTTTTGATGCAGGATTCCCGCTCGAACGGTCTCCCGAACTCATCGAGAAAAGGGACATATTGCTGCCGCCATCCCGTCCGGTCGTCGGATCGGTAAAGTGTGAGGATTGGCCTCTCCCGCCGATTCCCACTGCGCCCCTAATGGCTGGATTCTTCATCGTCGCCCGAGCGCGAGCGCAGGAGCCACGCATGCAGGACAACCCGCCCATCACCGAAAATCACCTGCTTGCCGCGCTGCCGGAAAACGAACGCGCTCACCTCGCCGCTTACCTGACGCTCGTCGACATGCCGTTGGGAAAGGTGCTGTACGAGTCGGGCGGCCAGCTTCATCACGTCTATTTTCCGACCACGTCGATCGTGTCGCTGCTGTACGTGATGGAGGACGGCTCGTCTGCGGAAATCGCGATCGTCGGGCATGAGGGCATGATCGGTGTGTCGCTGTTCATGGGCGGCGAAACGACGCCGAGTCGCGCCGTCGTGCAAAGCGCTGGGCAGGCCTACCGGCTCGACGCGAGCGTCCTGAAAGAAGAATTCAGGCGTGGCAATGCGATGCAACGCCTGTTGTTGCGCTATACGCAGGCGCTCATCACGCAGATGGCGCAGACCGCGGTGTGCAACCGCCATCATTCCATCGATCAGCAGCTGTGCCGCTGGCTGCTGCTCAGTCTCGACCGCCTGCCGTCGAACCAGTTGCGCATGACGCAGGAACTGATCGCCAACATGCTGGGCGTGCGGCGGTCGGGCGTGACGGAGGCTGCATTGAAGCTGCAGGACGCGGGCCTCATCCGCTACAACTACGGCCATATCGAAGTGCTGGACCGACCCGGGCTCGAAACGCGCGTGTGCGAATGCTATGCGGTGGTCAAACGCGAATTCGATCGCCTGCTTCCCGATCTGAAGAGACTCTAGCCGCCACTGAGCCGCATCGTGCCGGCCTTCCCCGCAACTGCACTCGATGCCCGAGAAGGCCCGGAAGCGGCCGATCGACACCTTGCCGCCAACCTCGCCTCATCCGACGACCCAGTACGGCGCCCGATTGTAGTACTGGTGAAGCGACAATCCCCACTGCGATTGCGTCATCACCGGCCAATGCTCGTCGTCGAAGCCAGGGGTGCTTTTGACATGCGCGGCGGTCACGTCCAGGTGGAAACATTTGTCACCGACATCGTATTTCATCGCACTCCACGGAATGGCACAAAGCATCTCGCCCATGCCGCCGCTGGACGCTACCGCGTAGGCAATTTTGCCGTGGTGCAAATCGAGCACGATGTCGAACACGTTGCCGATATCCTCACCGTCCGACGCGATGATCTTGCTGCCCCTCAGGACATCGGCGGTCGTCACCATATGACCGGGTTCATCGCCAGCATCGCGTTCGACGAGCTTGCCCCCGTTGCCGTCATCCCCGGATCGGTCGGGGGTGTGGAGCATCCTCATGATGTCCTCCTTGGACAAGTTCCGGGAATATCCGTCTCGTACACGGCCTCGACATCGAAAGCGGCACTCGACGCACGAGGAAACGCTGCGCGCACCGGCATTGGAAGTCGGTACGGTTCCGTACCCGAGCACCTCGGGAATATTGGCTCGCCGACGCTCCGACCGATTCCGCCACGCTTATCGATATCGCCGAATACCGGCGACGACTCGATCCTTCGTAGTCTCGCAGGGCGCTGCCCCTGCGCTAGCGGTGCTTGATGTGCAACGACTTCCGGTGATGCTTTCGATGGGCCGGGCGGGAGATCATCCTCGTGACACCACCGATCGACGGCGGATCGCTGGCGGGGAACGTCCCCTCCACCGCCTCGTCGACATTGCGCTCGCTCTTGCCACCGTTCGTATGCTGCTCTCGATACCTGCTGCGCATAACCGCCTCCGTGGAGTTGATGGTCGGATCGGGCCGGATTCATCTGGCCCACCAGCGTGAAACGCCTCCGGTCACGATGCCAGCATAGGCCCGATTGGAATATTCCGCCCGGTGCGAGCGTGATCCGCCGGACATCGCGAAACGGCCACGTACACCGGCAAACCGTCCGGCATCGGACAGACTGAGCCCGCGCATCCCGCGTATAGCTGGGCTACCGGGCCGAAATTCGCCGCCGACCGGATGCGTCGCGGTACGTCGACTTCTTCCCAATTTTTCACCAGGATCCGCCACGACACTCGTTCTTCTCGCTCTCCCCCGACAGATTGCCGGCGAGTTCTCCGTGGCGGCGACAGTCGCCCTCGGCGCGGCCGTCTTCCCCTCACTCTCGAATGCCCGCGGCTCCGCACCGGATCAAGCACCGCCCCACATCATGCCCGTGGCGGCGCAAAGGTCGATCGACGGGCGCATCAACAGCCTGCACCAGCGGCTTGGCATCACGCCTGGCCAGGAATCGCTGTGGCAGCCGGTGGCGCAGGTGATGCGCGACAACGCGAACGCGATGGAATCGCTCAGGAAGGCACGTAGCGATCACGCGAACGACATGAGCGCGATGGGCGATCTTCATTCCTATGGCGAAGTCACCAACGTGCACGCAGATGGCGTCAAAAAGCTGACCACGGCGTTTCAGCCGCTTTACGACAAGATGTCCGATACGTAAAAGCAGAACGCGAATGCGATTTTCCGTGGCAACGGTCGCCACCTGATCAAGGAGCAATAGTTCCGGACCTTCTGCCGATACCGACTGTCGATGACAGCCGCTGACCGGCAGATTGCGGATCGTACACGGGAGAACATGATGGACGTTTCTGCCGGACACGCACGTCGAAACACGGTGGCGCCGAGATCAGGCACGCGGCTCGTCGGCATGATCGTTGCGTTCGGCTGCCTTGTCGTTGCACCGCAGTTGCATGCGGAGAGAATGAATCACGGCTGGGACAAGGGCAATCACGCGCGCATGACACATCAGGGCGGTCGCTACTACGACCATCACCGGCATGGAGGCGACGGCTATTACGATGGCGAGGATGACGCTTATGCCGCGCCTCCGATGGTTTACGAGCCGGCACCGGCGCCCGGCGTCTCGCTGTTCATCCCGCTGCGGCTGCGTTGACGTACGAATCCAGTCCGGCGGACGGGTACACCTGGCGGCACGTGGATGTGGCGATCCTCACTGCTTCGTGATCCTGATGACGAAGCTGGCGAGGAGGTGTCGCGACATGCCGGGAGGGGGGTTCGCGCCCGTGCGCGCATTGTACGGTTTCGTACCGCATCGGGCATTCGTCGCGTGTAGCGTCTCAATCATGCCGGCCACCCGAGGGGACGCGCTTGGCAGGCATCGCTCCGCATCGGCGGGCGAACGGCTGGATACCACTGCACGGCAGGCAGGTCAGCCGGATCACCGAAGTGCCGGGCATCGCTCTGACGAGGACATCATGTTGCGAAGCATCCGAAGGTTGCACGGAGACACGGTTCGAGCGAAGGACGGCGATATCGGGCACATTAACCAGGCCTACTTCGACGACGACAACTGGTGTATTCGCTACCTCGTCGTCGAGACGGGCGACTGGCTGCACGACAGACGGGTTCTAATCTCGCCATATTCCGTAACACATCCCGAATGCCGCACGCTATATGTCAGTCTGTCGCAAGAGCAGGTGAGAGACAGCCCGAATCTGGACACGCACAAGCCGGTATCGCGCCAGCACGAGATCGAGTACCTGCGTTACTACAACTACCCGACTTACTGGGGCGGCCCGAACCTTTGGGGGATGGGTGCTTACCCGGCTTTCGATCCGGCCGGACCGTCGCAGGATCTCGATGCCGGCGACCCGCTGTTCTCGCACGGCGCGCCGGCCAGTGCGCCGGCGGATACGCATTTGCGCAGCACCGGCGAGGTCGACGGATATCGGCTCGAAGCCACGGACGGACATATCGGTCACGTGTCCGACTTCATTTACGACGATGAAGCCTGGGTGATCCGCTATCTGGCGATCGACACGTCGAGCTGGTGGTCGACCGGCAAGGAAGTCCTGATCGCGACGCACTGGCTTGACCAGGTGGAATGGCATACGGAAACGGTGTCGGCCACGCTCACGCGCGACGCGATCCGCCGCAGCCCTCCCTACGACGACTCGCAGCTCGTGCATCGAAGCTACGAAATCGAGTTGCACGAATTCTACGGCAAGCACGGCTACTGGCCCCGAGACCGATAACGCGGACGACGGGCCGTCAACGCAACCACCATCCCGTTTGGGATGTTGCGTGACCGAACGCCAAGGAGCAGTTGCATGACCTCAACCGATTTCCCGTCAATCCAAGGGGCGGCACTCGATGCGCTCTGCATCAATACGCTGCGCTTCCTGTCGATCGATGCCGTGCAGAAAGCGGCGAGCGGCCATCCAGGCCTGCCGCTCGGCGCCGCGCCGATGGCCTATGCGCTATGGATGCGTCATCTCAAGCATCACCCGGCCAATCCGGCATGGTTCGATCGCGATCGCTTCATCCTGTCGGCCGGACATGGATCGATGCTGTTGTACAGCCTGCTCCACCTCACCGGCTACGACCTGCCGCTAGATCAGATCGGCCGCTTCCGGCAATCGGGCAGCCTCACGCCCGGCCATCCGGAGCGCGGCCTCACTCCGGGTGTCGAGACGACGACCGGCCCGCTCGGCCAGGGTTTCGCCAACGCCGTCGGCATGGCGATGGCGGAAACGCAGCTCGCCGCGTGCTACAACCGTCCCGGCTTCGAGATCGTGGATCACCGCACCTACGCACTCGTCAGCGACGGCGACCTGATGGAAGGCGTCGCGGCGGAAGCGGCATCGCTTGCCGGCCATCTCCAGCTCGGCAAGCTGATCTGCCTGTACGACGATAATCGCGTCACGCTGTCCGCCGGCACCGCGATCACCTTCACCGAAGATCGCGCACAACGGTTCGACGCCTACGGCTGGCATACCGAAACGGTCGAAGACGGCAACGACCTGGCCGCCATCGATGCGGCGCTGGTCAACGCACGCGCCGAGCAGCGACGTCCGTCGTTGATCCTCGTGCGCACGCATCTCGGCTATGGCTCGCCCAACCGGCAAGACACGTACCAGGCTCACGGATCGCCACTCGGCGATGCCGAGGTGCGCCTGACCAAGCACAACCTCGGCTGGCCGCCCGATCCCGCGTTTCATATTCCCCCACCGGCGCTCGCGCATTTTCGCCGGGCGCTGGCGGAGGGGCGAGTACGGGAAGAGCAGTGGAACGCGCGGTTCGAGGCCTATACGCGCGCGTTCCCCGAGCTGGCTCGGATGCTGCTGAACACTGTGCACGGCAAGCTGCCCGACGGTTGGGACCGCGATATCCCGGTCTTTCCGGCCGATCCGAAAGGCATGGCGACGCGGGTCGCATCCGGCAAGGTGTTGAACGCCCTCGCCTCCCGCGTCCCGTCGCTGGTCGGCGGCTCCGCCGACCTAAACCCCTCCACCTTCACCGCGCTAATCGGGCTCGGCGATTTCGAGGCCGCCGGCGTGAACGCGCTCGACCGACAAGGGTCCGACGGCGGCGGCTGGAGCCGTAGCGGCCGCAATCTGCATTTCGGCGTGCGCGAGCATGCGATGGGCGCGATCCTGAACGGCTTGGCGGCCCACGGCGGCATCCGGCCATTCGGCGCGACCTTTCTGATCTTTTCCGACTACATGCGTCCGCCGATCCGGCTCGCCGCATTGATGCGTCTGCAGGTGATCTACGTGTTCACGCACGACAGTCTCGCCGTCGGCGAGGACGGTGCGACACATCAGCCGATGGAGCAGCTTGCCGGACTGCGTGCGGTCCCGGGCCTGCTGGTGATTCGACCGGCCGATGCCAATGAAACCGCCGTCGCGTGGCGTGTGGCGCTCGAAGCGCGGGAGCGACCGACTGCGCTGGTACTGACCCGCCAGGACGTGCCGACCATCGATCGCCTCCGGTTCGCGCCGGCCGAGGGCTTGCGGCGTGGCGGCTACGTCTTGGCCGATGCCCCCGATGGCCACCCCACGCTGATCCTGATCGCGACGGGCTCGGAAGTCACGCTCGCGCTGGCAGCACAAGTCGAATTGCTCGCGCGCGGCGTAGCGGTTCGGGTGGTGTCGCTGCCCTGTTGGAGATTATTCGACGCTCAGCCCCAGCCATATCAGGACGCCGTGCTGCCGAAGTCGGTCGGCGCGCGGCTGGCGATCGAAGCGGGTGTGTCACAAGGCTGGCACCGCTATGTCGGCGATCGTGGCGACGTACTCGGCATCGCGGGTTTCGGCGCGTCGGCGCCGGGCGCCCAGCTGATGCGAGATTTCGGCTTCACGGTCGAGAACGTCTGCGACCACGCACTGAAACTGCTCGCCTGATCCGTGGACGGCCCGTACGCGTATCAACCGTTCGGGCCGCAGCTGGCATGGCACATACCGGCTTCGAGTACCGCGTCGACCATCGACTGGGCATCGGGCACGATGCGCCACGTGATCCGCTCCGCTCTCCTGTATAAGGCACTGGCGCATTCTCGTTCGCGCACGGCCGTGACTGCCGGCATGCGCGTGGCGGACGGCGGGCGCCGGGACCTTCCACAACCAACCGAACGCGCGAAGCGCCGCCCATTCCGCCACCCGCCATGCTCAAGCGGTGGCGGGCTTGCCGGCTCGGCGCTCGAGCATGAGAATAAGGGCGATGATGCTGACGACATGCATGCGTTCAGATGGCGTCGGACTGCCGTGTTCGAGAATCGATTCCAGCCTAATTCGCCAGAGTGCCCATGGCGCAGGCTCACCGGGGGCGACGCGTGCAATGAGTCGTTCGAGTGAACGGAGGTCTTCCTCGATTGCTGTGTGGGCCATGGCAATGCTCCGGTTGTCGTGAGGAACGGCGGACAGTCTATGCCGAAGCACTGCGCCGCTCTGCCCGCTACCGTACATCGCATGCGCGCGGGGCACTTCCCGGCAGCGACGGCCGCAATGCAGGCGCCCGGCGCGATACTGTGCGACGGGCGCGGGGGGCATCGGCGCCCCGTCCGGCGCGAGCCGTCCCGTGCGTGCCGCGCACCACCCTCCACGACGTCGCATGGCGACCTGCGGCCGACACGCGGCGAGCACAACGTGATCCACGCGAGGTATGCAAAGTGACCGAAACGATCGGATGCCTCATCTTCGGAGCCCTGCTGATTTTCATGGGACTCATCGGATCGTCGCTTAAGCGCCTGCCGCTGAGTGCGGCCATGGTGTATCTCGGGATCGGCTTTCTGGTCGGACCGGCCGGCACCGGCTTCCTGTCGCTGAAATTGCCGGACGACGTCACGAACTTGCGCATTGCTGCCGAAATCGGCTTGCTGATCTCGCTGTTCGCGATCGGCCTGAGGCTGCGTGTCCCGCCCGCCGATCCCCGCTGGATGCTGCCGCTGCGGCTCGGCGTCGTCGCAATGATCTTCACCGTGGCGTCGATCGCCGCGCTCGGCGTGCTGGTGCTGAATTTGAATCTCGGTGTCGCGGTACTTCTCGGCGCGATGATCGCGCCGACCGACCCCGTGCTCGCTCATGACGTCGGCGTGCGCGACGCGGGTGACGTCGAGCTGGTACGTTTTTCGTTGTCCGCCGAAGGTGGGATCAACGACGGCACGGCCTACCCGTGCGCGGTACTCGGCATGCTTTTGTGCGGTTCCGGCACGACGTCGGCGCTTTACTGGAGCATGGTCGGCGGCATTGCATGGGGTATCGCGTCCGGTGCGGGCGCAGGCTGGCTGCTCGGCTTCGTCACGGCCCGGCTCGTCGCATTCCTGCGCAGCCGTCACAGCCAGGCGCTCGGCCTCGAAGGGTTCTTCGCGCTCGGCCTGATCATGCTGTCGTACGGTGTGGCGCTCGCCATTCATGGCTACGGGTTCCTGGCCGTGTTCGCGGCGGGCGTCGCGATGCGGCGCGTCGAACATCGAACGAGCGGCCAGAAGACGTCGAAGGAGACGGTCGGCGTCGTGAACAGCGAAGATGTCGAAGCCACCGCCACCGATCCCGACAAAGCCCATGCCTTCGTCGCGGAATCGGTCATGGGATTCACAATCGAGCTTGAACACATCGTCGAAGCCGTCCTGATCCTGCTGATCGGCGCGCTCGTCTCACGGTATTGGGCTGACATGCTCACCTGGGCGGGCGCGGCCGTGGTCGCGACACTGCTGTTCGTCATCCGGCCGGCCGCCACCCAGCTTGCGCTGATCGGCTCCCGGGCGTCGCACCACCAGCGCCGGCTGATCAGCTGGTTCGGCATTCGCGGCGTGGGTTCCCTGTATTACCTGATGCTGGCCATCGAGCAAGAGCCGCGCGCGCAACTGTTGCCGATGGTTCCGTGGGTACTGGCCATCATCGCCGTGTCGATCGTGCTGCACGGTATTTCAGCTGCGCCGCTGATGCGTCGTTATGCGTGAGACTCAGGACGGGCGTAGTGACGCGATGCGTGGGCTGGTCGAACGGTTTGGCGCGATGCCACACCCGACACTCAAGGTGCCGGGCGACAGTCCTTCCATGAACTTGCAGCGTCGATGATGTCCCGCGTCACAGCCTGCCCAGCCGCATCAGTATGAGTAACACGACCAATACCAAGCCCAGCAATCCGCTTGGACCATAACCCCAGCCGTTGCTGTAGCGCCGGGTCGGGATCATCCCGACCATCAGCAGCACGGCAACGATCAGTAGAAGTAGTCCCAGTGACATGCCGTCTCTCTTCAATCAATCCGGCCAGTCATGCCGCGATGCGTCCGCATCGTTGGCCTCGCCGAATGCAATCGAACCGATGTTTCCGTCGAAACGCTCCCGAGCGATTCCACGTCGACGCGCGCACGCGCCGTTCGTCGCCGGTCGCGTCGAAATTCGCGGGGTCGCCTCTCGAATGCCGGAGTTACCCGGACGGAAGTCGTCCTGCTTCTTCATGCAGGGCTCGTGCGCGATGCACCCGGTTCGGGACGTGCATCGACTCTTTCGATATCAAGGTAGGCGGACGCGGGCGTGGAGTATGTCCGGCGACGTACCGGACGCACGGCACCGCGCGACGGATCGACCTGTCGACACCGACGAGCCGACGATCGTGGGTACCACCTGCGAAGTTCGTCACCTGCTTTTTCGGGTGACGGGACCCGGTTCAGTGGAGATGCCCTCCGAACAAACCGAGCAACCCGATGACGATCAGGTAGATCGCAACGATGTAATTCAACAGCCGCGGCACGACGAGAATCAGAATGCCGGCGATCAGCGAAACCAGTGGGCCTGCGCTCGTGAGGATGTGCATATGCCCTCCGCAAGATTGAAAACGACAGATGGATACGAATCCGCGCTGCCTCCGATGCTCGTTACAGCGACTTGACCCAGGCGACACGCGGGCTCTTGGCGGTCGCGCAAGAGCGCGCAAGGAGCGAGCCGACGCCGGCGGCGGTGATGTGGCATTCGTCGATCTGGCGGCCGCTCGCGTCGGATGTGCCGGTCGTCGTGCATCCCTGCACCACGACGCAGATAGCAAGACGCGATCCCTGCGTACCTCATGTAAGTGTTTTTCGCTGCATGATTCGCCTCAGGCAGTTCGTGGATATCCCCGACGCTACACACTGGCGAACGTGAATGCGGTACGAAAGCGTACCAAGCATGTAAAAACAGACAACCACCCTTCGCAGCGATCGACCCGGGAGCCGCCCGCATACACCTGCTCGCGTGGCGGTGCCGGTTCACGTACGGCATCGTACCGACTTCCGTCACGAACGCGCTCAACCTGTATTCCGGCATCCTGATTGTCGCGCGCCGAAGCACCAGTACGACGCTTCGATGGTTCAGGATTTCGTACCGGTGAAACATGCGATCCATGTCAAGGAGCAAGATGATGAACAGGGATCAGATGAGAGGCCGCATCGCGGAAGCGAAGGGCAAACTGAAGGAAATGGTCGGCAGAATCATGGGAAATCGATCGACCAGGATGCAGGGCAAGGTCGAACAGGTCATCGGAAAGACGCAAGCGTCATTCGGTGACGCGAAGGAGCAACTCAGGAAGCGGCCGTAGGATGCTCACGCGAACGGTTCGGTTCTATCGCACCGCGCGATCGGGCAACGTGACGCGAATTCACCGGATGTTGACGGCGCGTGCAGGCAACATCCGGCGCTACCCGCTTCCCGACCGACCTTCAAGATATCGCAATGCGTCGAGGGTGGTCGCTGTGCACGTCGGCAAGCGGCTTGTGCTGCGCGTCTCCCACGCCGGGAAAGAACGTGTCCCACGCGTCCCGGACACCTTTCGCCGCGGTCGCATCTGCGGTCGCATCCACTGCAAGCGTCTCCTGGTCGCTCGACTTGGCCGGATCGGAACACAAGCCTCGCCAGCGCGTAAAGGTGAGCATCGGCTTTTCCGTCCATTCGCCGTCGCCGAACTTCGCAAACGCCGTGTCTCCGCTCACCAGTCGAACCTCATACCATCCGTCGCGCACAGGCGCATATTGGTCCAGCGTAAACCATCGTGTAGATTGGATTTTCATCGTTGCCTCATGGGTCCATGGATCGTTGTACAGGAAAAACCCGGTCGACGCGTGCGCGCTAATCGGCGCACCGATTCAGCCACAGCCGGCCTGCGGCGGTCATGTTGATCGAACCGCCGGTGCGCGACTCGTATGCAAGCCCGTGAGTCAACAGTTCATCGGCTATGACGCGTGGAATATCGGCTTGTGAATCGGGAATCCGATCAAGCGATTTGAGGGTCTCGACAACCTCGGGTGAAAGTGGGATGCACATGGCGGCCTCCTCGGTATTGACTTCATGTTGAACCGAGCGACACGCGCGGGTCTGTACGGTATCGACTATTTGGACGCAGGTTTTGCGGCACCTCGCTGACGCCAGATGATCAACCTGAATCGACAATATGATTCGGTATCCGATATTTTTATTGCGCAACCGGTTTTGAACGCGCACACTACAGAGACCTGCCGGTTCGTTGTCAAGGCATCGGCGCCCTCGAATCCTTCGGCGCCAACGGTCGCTCTGTCAGGAGCACATCATGACCATTCCCACTCTCGAATATCGCGGCCGTGAACTCCGCGTCTATTCACAAATGCTTTTCCCGCCGTTCGGCGATCCCCACGCCCCCGGTCCGAAACGTTTCGGTTCAATCGTACGCATCGACACGATTCCGTCGACCTCGGCAACGGCGCCGCGTTACTCGACCATTTTCGAGCATGGCGCTCCGCAAACGGCGGCGCTCGCCCTCGATCTGGCGATGCAATTCGGCAAGGACATCGTCGACGGCAGAATCGCCCCTACGGCGATCTGATCCATCCGCCGCATCGGACTCGATGCGGCGTCTCGCGACGCGAGCACATCTCACTCAGGAGCGATCCATGAAATATTACTCAAGCACCTCGATCGACCGGCGCGATGACGCGACCCGGAAAAAACAGCGGGACGATCTCGCGCGTGCCGATGTCGAACGCGCCGAAAAGCGCATCCGTCAGGATGCCGGCATCAACTCCAATGCGAGCAAGTGGCGTTATTTGCGCCCCGACAATCGGGCGAGATGAGCGACGGATGCGCCACGCGCCGTGGCACACCGGTCCCGCACCGCAGGTCGCGGGCGGGCCGGGATCACGCATACCGGCGCAGGTGTATCGAGAATTCGGCGATCGCGTCGATGCCGCTCTGCTCCGCGCAGCGGCACCAATCCTGTAACTGAGCCAGCAATTGCTCGTGCGACGCGTGTGGCCACGTCCATAGCTCGAGCAACGCGTCGTACATATCCACATACACGCGTATTCGCCGGTTGGCATTGGGGCTCGTCAGCACGCGCAGGTCGGGCTTGTTCCGATGGCCCCAGGCCTGGCGCAGCCAGTGTTTCATGCCGAGCGCGAACGCGCGCTTGTCGTCTCGACTCATGTCCTCGACGCGGCGCAGTTCCCGCCGGCAGGCGGACTCGAGCGTGCGCGCAAAGGCGGCCATCACCGCATGCCGGTTGCGGATGACCGCTTGCAGCGTCGCGTCGTCGGCGACTGCCTTGACCGGGAGCAGGCGCGGCTGCGTTGCGACTCGCCGAACGGTCGCCAGCCGCAATGCCGCCAGCAGGCGGATGTACGCCCAGCCGATATCGAACTCGAACCAGCGATTCGACAGCCTGGCGGACGTCACGTACGCGTGATGATTGTTGTGCAGCTCTTCGCCGCCGATCAGGATGCCCAGCGGGAAAAGGTTGGTACTCGCATCGGGTGTCGCGAAATTCCGATAGCCGCTGAAATGGCCTAAGCCATTGATCACGCCACCGGCCCAGAACGGAATCCATATCATCTGGATCGCCCACGCCGCCACGCCGGGCAACCCGAACAGCCCGACGTCGATCACGACCAGCAGCCCGACGCCGAGATTCGGATAGCGGGCATAGACGTGGCGTTCGAGCCAGTCGTCCGGCGTCCCCGATCCGTATCTGCGCGCCGTTTCCTCGTTCCGCACTTCCGCACGGTACAGTTCCGCGCCGCGCAGCAGCACGGTCGCGAGGCCGCGGGTTCGCGGGCTATGCGGATCGTCCGGGGTCTCGCTCCGCGCGTGATGCTTGCGATGCACCGCGACCCATTGCGAGGTCAGCATGCCGGTCGTCAACCACAGCCAGAACCGGAAGAAGTGACTGATGCACGGGTGCAGATCCAGCGCCCGGTGCGCCTGGCAGCGGTGCAGGTACACGGTCACGCTGATGATGGTGACATGCGTGAGCACGAACACGACCCACGCAAGCTGCAACCAGGACAGCCTCAGTTCGCCGTTCAGAAGAAATGCCGACATTCCGTTCGCACTCCGCGCCACACTGGTATCCGCGCACGCTTCGCCGTGACGACGCGTGCGCGTGCCGATTCCCTGCCCTTCGACGAGCCTCCTATTTCCCGACCTGATTGCCGACAACCCCTCCGACGGCGGCACCGCCAACGGTGCCCAACGCACTGCCGCCCGTCAGGACCGCACCGGCGACGCCGCCGACACCCGCCCCGATCACGGTATCCGTTCCGCGGTGGGACATGTCGCCGCAACCCGCCAGTACGATCATCGTTATGGTGACTATCGCCGTCCCGACCGGCACGGAATGTAGCTTTCTCATGATCATCTCCTCGGGTCGCCGCTACGCTGTCCGATCCCGCACGGCGCGCGGAACCCCCTGGGCTGACGTCCCGATGAAATTCGAGACGTCGAATCACGATGGGGGGTAAATCGCGCGAAGTCCGTCCGCTAACGTACCGGACTGGATGCCGGCCGACCGTCTCACGGAAGCGCCGCTTGCACCGCGCCCGGCGCCAAAGCCGGCGTTGACCTGACTTCCTTGTAGTCGACATCGCGCGGCGAACAGCTCCCTGAGCCTTGCCGATCACGGCCGTCCCTGGCTCGTCAGGAAATCGGGCTTATTTTCAGCTACCGTACCGTCAAGCTGCGAACGACGAGATACGATAGTGAATCCCGCTCACTCCCCGCTGCGCTCGAAGCGACCAGACAACGCCATCCCGCCAGATGCGAGCCTAGGAACCACGCATGCCAGACATCCCCCCCATCACTGAAAATCACCTGCTTGCCGCACTGCCGGAGAACGAGCTTGCACGCATCATCCCGAACCTGACGATCGTCGACATGCCGCTCGGGAAAGTGCTGTACGAATCGGGCGGCCAGCTTCATCACGTCTATTTTCCGACCACGACGATCGTGTCGCTGCTGTACGTGATGGAGGATGGCTCGTCTGCGGAAATCGCGATCGTCGGGCATGAGGGCATGATCGGCGTGTCGCTGTTCATGGGTGGTGAAACGACGCCGAGTCGCGCCGTCGTGCAAAGCGCTGGGCAGGCCTACCGGCTCGACGCGAGCGTCCTGAAAGAAGAATTCCGGCGCGGCAACTCGATGCAGCGTCTGTTGTTGCGCTATACGCAGGCGCTCATCACGCAGATGGCGCAGACCGCGGTATGCAACCGTCATCACTCGATCGATCAGCAGCTGTGTCGCTGGCTGCTGCTCAGCCTCGACCGTCTGCCATCGAACCAGTTGCGCATGACGCAGGAGCTGATCGCCAACATGCTGGGCGTGCGCAGGTCGGGCGTGACGGAAGCGGCATTGAAACTGCAGGACGCTGGCCTCATCCGCTACAACTACGGCCATATCGAGGTGCTGGACCGACCCGGGCTCGAAAAGCGTGTGTGCGAATGCTACAGCGTGGTCAAACGCGAATTCGATCGCCTGCTTCCTGACCTGAAGCGGCTCTAGGAATCCGTCAGCAACGGCGCTGGCCGACACTGCGCGGCATCGTACCGACTTCTTCGTCCGGCCCGGTCATCCTGTATTCGACACGCGTGCGTCGTCGATGCCGATACGCCCGCGCAAGGCGAATTCACGGGAGCAGGCAGATGAACGACCGCAAGCAGAAAGACGACGCTGTCGGGCAGCAACGCCGTAAATACGAGCAGGACAATGCAACGGACGACGGTATGCCCGCCGCGCCCGAAGTGCCGACGCATACGTGCCCGACCGAGCAAGAACGATTGCGGACCGCGAAGCAACGGATCGCCGATTCGAGAAAGCGCTGGGGTATGGCCTATCCGCCGAATTGAGCACGCACTGTGATCATGATACGGCGTTGCTCCCGACACAGGCGGAGCATGACATTCGCGCTCCGCGTTGTCGTGCGCGCGTCCCGCAGGCTACGTCGCCGACGTTCCGGCATCGGGCCTACTGGCACAGGCGGATCAAGAATTCGGCAATGGCCTTGATCCGCGCTGTTCCGTTCGGGTCACGATTCCATGCCAGTAGCCCTGCAAACGTCCGGCGAACTTTTGCAGGGCGGCCATCCCGCTTTCCCGAGCCTGTTCGAATCATTGCCTCCCAAGCCTTTTTCGCCCAGGCCGGCTTGCGGTAGAACTTTGCCGCGACGCGATACAGATCAAAGATGATTTCTGCTTGCGGGCACTGTGCCTTGATCCCCAGCTCATAGGCCGTAGTCATGTCGATGGTGACCGTTTCGATGCGCGCGGCGATGCCTTCAGGCAACTGTTCGATGCAGGTTCGAAACGTGTCGCGCGAGCCATCCATCCCCCCCAACCCACAGCACTCACCGGCCAATCGGATCGGCCATTCCCCACGCTTTAACCAATAACTCGCCCAGCAACCCGGCGCCTGAAGTGCCTAGGGTCGAGTAATTATCTTTCCCGCTCCCTTTAAGGTCAGGCGTCAGATTACGCAATCGCCCTCAAGCCCTCCACGATTTTCCGCGAAGCATCTTGATGAAGGGCGGTAAAGTGATCGAGAAAGATTGCCTTTTCAAGTTCGATTGAAGGCGGCATCGTATGGATGCCCTGCCCGCTAGACGCGCCGGTCACACTAACTTGCGGAAGATGGCGTCGAATTTGTTTCGGGAAAAGCAACGGCCGGAAAGTTCATCCGCGAACCGGTTATCCTGGAACCACTGGATCAAGCAGTGCCACTGGCGCATCGATTCGACGGCGATCATGCGATAGGGAACCCCGGAGTCATTCCGGACGGCGATCTGCATGCGGGGAAGCGACGCCCACAGGCGGACGGTCTCGATCGAAAGCCCCGCCACGATTTCCGCGTCGAACGTCGCGAGGCTCGCGCCGGCGAGGATGCGGCTTTTCGTGGCGACGAGCGGCAGCACGGCCTGGTCGGGGATCACGCCGGCGACATCCGATGGCGATGCGAGCAGACCCTCATCACAAGCCAGTGCCGTTCGTTTACAACGAAAGGCGTGCCCTCGGTCCAGCACACGATGACGTAACCGTTCGAATGCGCGAGGTATCGCAGGCGTCTGCCGCTACCGCCATCCACGCGATCCCTGCAATCGAATGCTGGCTTCCTGACGGTAGTGGGCAAATCGTCGGGATTGAGTCTGTCGTGCACAACGGCAAATGTGCCCTTTTCCAGAATGAGGGCCGCACGCTCGCCATTCGCCCGACAGCGCTTCAATTCGGCGAGCGCCAGTCCGGCCAGACTCTGCGGACCGAACGTCTGCGCCAGTCGGGCAGCCAGTGCTTCGATATTCATGTCGCCGCTCCCCCAGCAATCGCTTAGCCACCCTTCGATGGATGGCTTAATCATCATCAATCGGTATGCCGATCGATCCGTCTGAGTGCTTGAGCAGTCTAGTATCGTGCGAACAATTCTTCTGTCCGCTACCGTGCCCGGGATTTGCCGCCGAGCGCAGCACGCGGCCGCGCGGCGTGGAATAGCCGGTCAACAGATTGCGGGCGGTGAAGCCGGTTCAGGTGGGCTGCCGTCGGGCTCATCAACGAGCATCCGGAGAATTTGCTGCAGTTGCCGCGCGCATCGGCGAGCATCCTCGGGGGCATTTGCATCGATCGCCTCGAGCAGGCTAACGAATGCAATGAGGAAGGAATCGGAGACGGGCGTCTCACGCGCATGCTCGCGCAGATAAGCGCTATAACTGAAAACGCGCTGGATGAATTCGATCTGGTGAGCGGCAAATTCGTCATCGCCCACGGAAGGTGGCACAACGGCGAGAACACTGTCGGACAACGAAGGAGGAAGACGGATGTAAGACGGGCGATCACTCATGCGGATCTCGTGAAACGCACGAACGCGGCGTGAATGCCCGAAGCACGGACGCTGTTTCACGACGGAAGGCGCCTATGCTATAAGTGTCTCTAGGATTTGACATACCAACGCTCATCGTATTTTTTCATCGACCAGGCGTGGTGTCAAATCAATTTGACACCAAACTTAACTATCGATCGATGCGATTTGATTGGAGCAAGCTGTTCGACGAACTGAAGCGCGAGGGGCAGTTCGGCAGCGATGCGCAACTGGCCGACAGCCTTGGGCTTACGCGCGCGCAAATCTCGGCATGGCGCACCGGCAAAAGCGATCTCGGCATCCTGACCAAGATCAAGATCCTCGATGCACTGGGTCACGACACGTTGCGTACGTCGCTGTCGAGCTTGCTGCCCGAGAAAAACCGGGAAACACAGGCAGCACAGCATGCAAAGCTTCTTGCGCGCATCGACCGAATCCGATCGGGAGTAGGCGTCGTGCCCGCAGAGCGGGACGACGCGGCCGACTCGCCCGTAGTAGCGAACAATCTTCTCGGCGAATTGCCCATGGACGAGCGCAAGCGCATCGAGCCCCATCTGTCGTGGGTCGCGCTGCCGCTCGGGCATGTAGTGTATGAACCGGGCGATCACCTGAGCCACGTCTACCTGCCGACGACTGCGATCATTTCGATGCTGTACGTGATGGAAAACGGTTCGTCCGCGGAAATTGCCGTGGTCGGACGCGACGGGCTGCTTGGCGTCGCGCTGTTCATGGGCGGTGAAACGATGCCGAACCGGGCCATCGTCCAGAGCGCGGGCGAAGCGTTCCGCCTGAGCGGACAGATCGTGAAAGAGGAATTCGCGCGCGGCGGTGCATTGCAGCGCGTGTTTCTGCGCTACACGCAGGCGCTCATCACCCAGATGGCGCAGACGGCCGTGTGCAATCGCCATCACTCGATCGCGCAGCAATTCTGCCGTTGGCTGCTGCTGAGCCTTGACCGGCTGGATTCGCGCAACGTGCGGATGACGCAGGAACTGATTGCCGACATGCTCGGCGTACGCAGAGCCAGTGTGACGGAAACCGCAAAACGGCTTCAGGAAGAAGGCATCATCCGTTATTCGCGCGGATTGATTGAAGTCGTCGATCGCAGCGCCCTCGAGCGGCGCGTGTGCGAATGCTACATGGTAGTCAAGAAGGAAAGCGACCGGCTGCTGTCGCAAAAGTAGGTACTGCCTGGGCTGCGTCCCGCCATCGACATAACACGGATGCCTGCCGAACACGTTTCTCAGCCAGTCGATGTCCATGCTGTCCCAATTGCCCATGTACCGGGTCTTCCGAAAACGCCCGATCTATTACCCGACCTGATTGCCGACCACCCCGCCGACGGCCGCGCCGCCCACCGTGCCCAATGCACTGCCGCCCGTCAGTACCGCGCCGGCGACGCCGCCGACACCCGCCCCGATCACGGTGTCCGTTCCACGGTGAGACATCCCACCGCAACCTGCCAGCACGACAATCGTCATGGTGACTATCGCCATCTCGAGTGCCACGGAATCTAGCTTTCTCATGATCATCTCCTTTGGGGTGCCGCGGCGCCGTCTGATCCGGCACGGCGTACGGAGGCCCATGCGCTGACATCTCGATGAAATTCGGGACATCGGTTCATGATGGCCGGTCGATCGCGCGCAGTCCGTCCGCTAACGTACCGGCGCGGATGCCGATCTGCCGCGTCACAGAAGCACCGCTTGCGCCGCCCCCAGCGTCACGACCACGCTGTGGCGGCGACCGTCGTCCACGAGCCGCACCGCCGCTTCGCCGGCGGCGAGCCGCACGCCATCGACCACGAGGCGGGACACGCCGCCGCTGGCGCCGCCCGGATTCTCGACGACGATGTCGTAGTGCGACGCGCCGTGACGCAGCGTGGCCCTAAAGCCCGGCCAGGACAGCGGGATGCACGGTTGAATGGACAGCATGTCGCCATGCCTGCGCAGACCGAGCACGCCTTCGACGCCCGCGCGATAGAGCCAGCCGGCCGAGCCGGTGTACCACGTCCAGCCGCCGCGGCCGACATGCGGCGCGACGGAATATACGTCGGCCGCGACCACGTACGGCTCGACCCGATAGCGATTCGCCCCGCTGCGCGTGCGGCTGCGATTGACCGGATTGAGCAGCGCGAACAGATTCGCGGCGCGATCGCCGTCGCCCATTTGCGCGAACGCGAGCACCGACCACGTGGCCGCATGCGTGTACTGGCCGCCGTTCTCCCGGATGCCCGGCGGATAGCCCTTGATATAACCGGGATCGACCGACGAACGATCGAACGGCGGTGCGAACAGCAGGGCCAGGCCATCGTCGCGGCGGATCAACTGCGCTTCCAGCGCGTCCATTGCCTGAGCGGCGCGCATCGGGTCCGCCGCGCGCGACAGCACGCTCCACGACTGCGCGATCGCGTCGATCGAGCATTCGGCGTTGCCGGCCGAGCCGAGCGGCGTACCGTCGTCGAAGTAGCCGCGCCGATACCATGCGCCGTCCCATCCCGCATCGGCAAGCGCATCGCGCAACGCGGCGGCACGCGTCGACCAGCGCGCCGCCAGGTCGGCCGAGCCGCGCGCCGCCGCGAGCGGGGCGAACGCCGTGAGCGTCGCATGCAGAAACCACCCGAGCCAGACACTTTCACCCCGCCCGGCTTCGCCGACCCGGTTCATGCCGTCGTTCCAGTCGCCCGTGCCGATCAGCGGCAGGCCATGCTCGCCGACCTGCGCGAGACTGGCCTCCAGTCCGCGCACGCAATGCTCGAACAGCGACGCGCTCGTTTCCGAGATGCGCGGGATGAAGAACGCGTCCTGCTCGTCGGCGGCCAGCGGTCGTCCGTCGATGAACGGGATCGATACATCGAGAATCGCGCGGTCGCCGCTGACGTCGACGTAGTGCGCAACCGCATGCGCGAGCCAGACGCGGTCGTCGGAGATCCGTGTGCGTACGCCGCTGCCGCTTTCCGGCAGCCACCAGTGCTGCATGTCGCCTTCCGGAAACTGGCGCGCCGCCGCCCGCAGCAGATGCTCGCGCGCCAGGGCCGGGCGGGCGATGGCGAGCGCCATGCCGTCCTGCAACTGGTCGCGAAAGCCGTACGCGCCGCTCGCCTGATAGAAGCCCGCACGCGCCCAGATCCGGCAAGACAGCGTCTGGTACAGCAGCCAGCGGTTCAGCATCAGATCCATCGCGCGGTCCGGTGTCTCGACCTGGATCGCGCCGAGCGTCTCGTCCCAGAACGCCGTCACGGCGGCGAATATCGCGTCGAGATCCGCCTGACGGTAATGCGCGATCAACTGTCGCGCCGCTGCCGCGTCGGCGCCCTCGCCGAGCAGCAAGACGATTTCGATGCTGCCGCCGGGTTCGAGATCGACCGTGGTCTGCAACGCGGCACACGGGTCGAGCCCGGCGCCGACGCGGCCCGACAACGGCGACGCGCCGGCCCTGCCCGGAAAACCGGCGGGATCGCTCAGGACGCCATTGCGGCCGATGAACTCGCGCCGGTCCGCGCTCCACGAGGTTTGCAGGCCGCATAAATCGGCGAACGCCACCCTGCCGCGATACACCTGACTCCAGTCGTTGCGGGCAAACAGCGCTCCGGTCGGCTGATCGATCTCGCTCGCGGTGTGCGGCGCCGCGACGCTGCGCGACGAACCCAGCGCCCACTCCGCATAGGTTGCGACGGACAGCCGGCGAGTCCGGTCGGACAGGTTGCGCAAGGTCAGGCGGGAAATCTTGACAGGATCGGCCAGGGGCACGAACTGCAGCAACTCGACGGCGACGTCGGCGGCGGAATGCGCAAACCGGCTGTAGCCCTGGCCATGACTCGCCACGAAAGCGGTCGCGCCCGGCGCGTCGTCGCCGATCGAGGCCGCTTGCGGCCCCCAGCGCACGCCGGTCTCGTCGTCGCGGATGTAGAACACTTCGCTCGGCGGATCGGTGACCGGGTCGTTCGACCACGGCGTCAGCGGATGCTCGCGGCTGTTCGTCACCCAGGTATAGCCGCCCCCCTCCGCCGACGTCAGGAAGCCGCACGAGGGATTCGCGACGACGTTGACCCACGGCATCGGCGTGCATTGACCGGGCTGCAGGATCACGACGTATTCGCGGCCGCCACGCGCGAAACCGCCGATTCCGTTGAAGTACTCGAGACCGGCGCCGGCCTGCGCGCCCTTCGGCGGCGCAATCGTGGGCGGCGGCAGCGGCGCGCGCGCGGGATCCGGTCGCGTGGGCAGCGGTGAACCCGCGAGGCGCCGCAACTGGTCCACCAGCCGGCCGTTGCGCGCGGCGAGCACGGCGCGCGCGACCGCCGGAAACAGCGCGCGCGCCGCGGCCGCCATCAGATCCTCGCGCAGCACGAAAATACTGCCGCGCCCGGCTTCGTCCGGCTGCTGCCGGGTCCGCACCAGCCCCTCGAGCGCCGCCTGCAAATCCTGCACGTACGACGCCGCGCGCTCGTTGATGATGACCAGATCGACCTCGAGCCGCTTCATCCGCCAGTACTCGTGCGCGCGGATCAGCTGCCGCACCATCGCGATGTGCTCGATGTCGTCGATCCGCACCAGCAGGATCGGCAGATCGCCCGATACGCCATGGGTCCATAGCGGCGCCGCGCCCACGCCGCCCGCCGCGGACACCGCTGCCGCATGTCGTATCAGCGCGGCGGACCCCGGCCGCATCGACGCATCGCTGTAGAGCATGTATCCGGCCAGTTGCTGGAACAACGCGGCCTCGTCGAGGCTCACCGCGCTATGCCGCAGCTGCACCTGCGCCTGGGTCCACGCGAGCATCGCCGCCCGCGCGAACGATTCGCCGTCGCGATGCTTGTCGATCAGGTCGAGCAGCTGCGCGCGCGAATCCGCGACGATGGTCCAATAGACGATGCTCGCCTTCGCGCCCGGCTCGATGCGCAGCCGCTGCCGCAGCGTGAACGCCGCGTCCAGTACCGCGCCTTCGCAAGCGCCCAGCGCACGCTGTTCGGTCAGCGCAAGCGGCAGGCGAACGCTGCGCCCGCGTCCGATGACGCGCAATCGATCGGTGTCGAATTCTTCCGCGCCGACGGTTTCGCCGGAGGTCACGGCCAGATGCGCGGCCCAAACTTCCGCCTCGTTCGGCGCGCGCTTGCGCCGCGTCGCCAGAATCGCGCCAGACGCCGGCACGTACTCGGTTTCGATGAACAGTTTCGAGAATGCGGGATGGGCGTGATCGGCGGCGGGCGGAGCGAGCACGATTTCCGCGTAGGACGTGAATTCGATCACGCGTGGCCGGGAGCCGGTATTGGCCACCGACACCCGCCGCACTTCCGCATCGTCCTCGGCGGATACCACCACCTCAAGCGACGTCGTCAAGGTGCCGTCGCGACGCACGAACTCGGCGCGATCTTCGGTGAACGTCACTTCGTAGCTGTCCGGCACCACGCCGGTGGGCTGCCACGTGGCCGACCAGACCTCGCCGCTCTCGGCGTCGCGCAGATACAGATAGCTACCCCAATCGTCGCGCGTCGCGTCTTCCCGCCAGCGCGTGACGGCCAGATCGTCGCGGCGGCTGTAGCCGGAGCCCGCGGCCGTGAGCATCACGGCGTAGCGGCCGTTGGACAGCAGATGCGTGACGGGCGCGGGATCGTCCGCCGACAGCAGGCGCCGTGCAACGCCGGCGTCGACGCCATGCATCCTGCCGGCGGGTCTGGCGTCGACCCGCGGCCGCCCTGCCGCGACCCGGCCCGGCACCCGTTCCTGCAACAGCAACTCGGTGGCGCGCACGGCCGGCTCGCCATGGAAGAAGGCGCGAATGCGCCCGCCCAGCAGTGCATTGGCGATCGACACGATCGACATGCCCTGGTGATGCGCCATGAATGCCCGCACGATCGCAACTGGCATGCCTTCCGGCACGCGCGCGGGCGTGTAGTCGAGCGCTTCGTAGAAGCCGAAGCGCCCGCACGCGCCGGCTGCACGCAACCGCTCAAAGTTGCGCGCGGCGGCGTTCGGCGCGACCATCGCCGCGAGCGCGGTCGCATAGGGCGCGACCACCAGGTTCTGGTCGAGATCGCGCTTGAGCCCCAACTCCGGCACGCCGAAGCTCGAATACTGATAGGTTAGCTCGATGTCGCGTGTGTTGTACGCCGATTCGGACATGCCCCACGGCAGGCGCAGCCCGTCGCCGTAGGCGATCTGGCGACGCACCACCAGCTGATTGGTGCGCGCGAGCAGGCTGCTGTCCGGCGCGCGCATCACGAGCGACGGCATCAGGTATTCGAACATCGATCCCGACCACGAGATCAGCGCCGCGCCGTGCCCGATCGGCGTCGCCAGGCGGCCGAGCCGGAACCAGTGCCGCGCCGGGACATCACCCTTCGCGATCGCGACGAAACTCGCGAGGCGCGCCTCCGATGCCAGCAGATCGTAGTTGCCCGGATCGAGCCGCCCGTCGCCCACCGCGTAACCAATCGACAGCAGATTGCGCACCGGGTCGAGCAGAAAGCCGAACTCCATCGCATAGGCTATCTGCAACGCGGTATCGGCCAGCGTATGCAGGCGCTTGTTCAGCACGTCCGCTTCGTCCGGCGTGCGCGTCGCGTCGCGGCAATGCCCTTGCACCGCGTGCTCCAGCGCCTGCGCCCAAAACAGCACGTCGTCGACGTCGCCGCGCCGCACCCCGCCGACCTCGTCCGTCAGCGCGCGCGCGACATCGGCGACCGTCGCGGTGAGGATCGTGATCTCGGACCATTCCGGCGCTGCGGGGCCGTCCGGGGCGCCGACTTCCCGGGCCGGCGCGGCGAGCGTCTCATCCAGCTCGGTCGCGGCCTGCTCGAATTCGCCGTGCAAGGTCGTCCGGGCATCGCCATCGCGGCACACGGCCTTGCGCAACAGCGCGAGCGTGTCACCGATCCCTTCGTACGCGGCCTGCCACCCCACACCGGCGGGCTGATTCGCCCAGGCCCGGCAACCGTTGCCGAGGGCGATCAGGTGGCCGGCAAGATTGCCGCTGTCGACCGACGACACGTACTTCGGCTCGAGGGGCCGCAGGTCGCGCGTGTCGTACCAGTTATAAAAGTGGCCGCGATAGCGTGACATCAGTCGCATCGTCGCGACGGTCGCCTCCAGCCGCGATACCGCGTCCAGCGTACCGAGCCAGCCAAACTCGCGGGCGCTGACGGCAGACAGCAGGTATAGCCCGATGTTGGTGGGCGAAGTCCGGTGCGCGACGACGGGCTTCGGGTCCTCCTGGAAATTGTCCAGCGGCAGCATCTGATCGTCCGCCGTCACGAACGTCTCGAAATAACGCCAGGTCCGGCGCGCGTCGCGCCGCAGTTGACGCGCATCGTGCGGGGCCACCGGCAGCTCGCCCGCCGACCGTGGTGCGCGGCTCAGCCAATACGCGATCGCCGGCGCGGCAAGCCAGACGAGTACGAACGGCACGGCCAGCCAGCCCGTATGACGATCGAGGCGCCAGCCCGCCATCAGACTGGCAGCCGCGACAAGCAGCGCGAGCGTCACACCGCCGCGCATTTGCAGATAGGTGGGCGCGAGGGTCCGCCGGTCGCGCGCACCCGCTGCGGCCGCCGTGGTCCATTCGAGCAGATGGCGACGGCTGATCGCCACACGAAACAGCGTACGCGCGATCGCGTCGCCCATCGACCACGCCTGCTGCGGCAACATGACGATCGACAGGCCGAACCGCGTCAACGCGAACCGCAACTCCATCGACCATGCATGGAGCACGCTGCGCGTGGTCATCTTCACGTGCGTGCGCCGCCAGCGCGGCACCAGCCCGCTCAATACAGGCAACAGGAACGGCAGCGCGATCGTCACCAGCACGAAGGCGCTCCAGGCGAGCGATACGGGGAGCGGCAGCATCCATCCGGCCAGTAGCGCGACCAGCATGGCGGGCGCCGTGAGTGTGCGGCGCAGGTTGTCCAGCATCTTCCAGCGGCCGACCGCCGTCAACGGTTCGTGGCCGAACAGCAACCAGGGCAGGAGCTGCCAGTCGCCGCGCGCCCATCGGTGCAGGCGGCTCGCGGCGACGTCGTAGCGGGACGGCGACGCTTCGACAACCTCGATATCCGACGCCAGTCCGGCCCGCGCGAAAATACCTTCGAACAGATCGTGACTGAGCACCGCGTTCTCCGGCACGCGACCGGCGAGCACCGCCTCGAACGCGTCGACGTCGTAGATGCCCTTGCCCGCATAGGATCCTTCGTCGAACAGATCCTGATAGACATCCGATACGGCTGACACGTAAGGATCGATGCCGTGCGCGCTCGACGACACGCGCTGGAACAGCGAACCCTCGTCGCCGCTCGCGAGCGAGGACGTGACGCGCGGCTGAAGGACGCCGTAGCCGCCGACGATGCGCCGGCTCGCCGAATCGAATACCGGCCGGTTGAGCGGATGCGCCATCTTGCCGACCAGGCGGCGCACGGTATCGCGCAGCAACCGCGTATCGGCATCGAGCGTGATCACGTAGCGCACGTCCGGCGGCACGTGCGGCGTCCGGCCGGCCGCCGCGATGAACGTCGTGTCCGATGCGCCGCGCAGCAATCGATTCAGCTCGTGCAGCTTGCCGCGCTTGCGCTCCCAGCCCATCCAGCACCGTTCGCCGTCGTTCCATACGCGCTTGCGGTGCAGCAGCAGGAAGCGCTCGCCTTCGCCCGGCGCAGCCGGATAAAGGCGATTCAACCGGTCGATGCCCTCCGTCGCGGATGCCAGCAACCTGTCGTCGCTGTCGGCGTGCGGCGTGGACGCGTCCATCCAGTCGGAGAGCAAAGCGAAGTAAAGCGCGCCGTTGGGGCTCGCCAGATGATGAATTTCCAGTTGCTCGATCTGCTCGCCGAGCACAGCTTCCGTTGTCAGCAGCACCGGCACGGCGACCATCGTGCGCAGGTCCGGCGGAATGCCGTCGAGCAATGCGAGGCCGGGCAGGATCTTCGCACCGACATCGCGCATCACGCCGCGATTGACGAGCGCGACCGCGGCATCCAGCGCCGGTAGCAGGCCGGCGATGCCGAGCCAGATCAGCCACTGACCGGGCGGCTCGATGCGAGCGAGCCATGCCAGCATACCCATCTGCAGCAGCGCGGTAATCAGCCCGATTCGGCCGAGATACCCGCCGAGACCGGCGTGGCGGGTGAGGCGCCGCAACCACAACGCAACGGGCGGCCGATAGCCGATCTCCGCTTCGAATGCGGCGCGGCCGTCCGCCAGCAGGTAATAACCGGGGTCCGCCTCGCGGCCAGGTATCACGCCGGCGGCCGGCGCTTGGCTTGGCCCCTGGGCCGCGGCATCGGAGACGACGCGACGGGCAATCTCGAGCTCGCTGACGGGCGCGCCGCGGGCAAGCGCTTCAACCGCGTCGCGATACAGATTGCGCGTTGGGAAATCCATCTCCGCGAAACCCGGGTGGCTGCGCAGCACCTGATCGACCAGACTGATGCGCTCGAACAACTCGGTCCAGTCCACCTCTGAAATCAGCCGCATGCTGGTGATCACGTTGCGCACGGTGAGGCTGGCGGCGCCCTGCTCGTGGTTGACGGAGGCGACGATCTGGTCCGGCGTCGCGCCGCGCGCTGCCAGGTGCCGATGCAGCCACGCCAGTGCCGGCGCGACGGCCGGATCGGGATCGTGCAGCCGCTGGATCAACTGCACCGCGAACGCATCGTGCGATACCATCTGCTCATAACGCGCGACGAGCGGCTCCGTCTCCGCCCGCGCCTGCCCGCGTTCGCCGAGCAGGCGATCCGCGAGCGCGTCGGCGTCGAGCCGCGCGCGCCGGTCGTCGATGATCTGATCCGCGAGCCGCCGCAGATTTTCGATCAGCACGATCCGCAGCGTGATCGCCACCGCCCATAGTTCACCGATCGTCAGCGGTTCCACGGCCTGATAGGCAAGCATGAAACGGCATAGCGCGTCGGGATCGAAACGGCTGTCGGTATGGGCGACGAAGGCCCAGTTGATCTCGAGCACGCGCGGATAACCGGCGAACGGGCCGTTGCCGAGCTTGGGCAGTTGGCGGTAATAACGCGGGGAGAGATCGTCCCGGATCTGTCGCACCTGTTCTGCGACAAGGTAGTAGTTGTCGAGCAGCCACTCCGCGGCAGGCATGATCTCTTCGCCGCGTGCGTCTGCGGCCGCCGTGTTCTGATAGGCCTTCAGCAGATGATCCGCATTGTCTCTCAGCCGTGTGGCGAGCGACGGGCCCGAGATCACACCAGGCAACACCTTCTGCGCGCGAGCCAGGCTGCCCGCATGCTGCGCCAGTCGCTCCTCGCCGAAGAACTCCTCGCGAATCGGCCGGGCATTGCTCCATGGCGATGTCCGGCGTCGCGACACACGCGCAACGTGAATCTTCAAGGCGCCTCCTCCCCCATCGCCGCACCATCCGCAGCGGCTTCATGCCCGGCACATCCGGGCCGTCAGGCCGCTTCCGACAGCGATTTCGCGATGGGTTCGCACCGCAACGGTCCGTGCTGCGCGGATCGGACGGCTGCGTTCTCGCACGCCAGCGACACGAAGGCATCGCGAGTCGTATGCAGCGCGTTCGCCGTCCGATCGATGTCGTGCACGATGCGCTTTGGTAAGCACAGCTCGATGCGCACCGAACTCGACGTCATCCGGCTCAGGTCCAGATCGATGAACCGCCAGATCCCGTCCCCGGCATCAACTTCCGACGCCTGCAATACCGACATGTCCGTGGTCGGTGGCGGAACGAGACGCGCGGAGCGGTCGTAGCGGGCCATGACCCGTTGCTCGGCGGCCGCGTGCAGCTCGCCATACGAGTCGCCCTCCACGCCGACCTCGGGGAAATCCGGAAGCGCGCCGCGATAGCGGGGCTGCCCATGCTGCGTGATGTAGATCGGATATTTCATTAACCGCTCCCGGCTGAAGAACGTGACGAACGTCATCGTGCATCGCGCAGGCTCGTCGAGTCGGTACGCTGAAGAACAGTCTCCGGGAAGCGTTTCGTGGTGCGCTGCACGTCGTTCACACACCGGATCGCCCGATATTTCGCTATCCGGTCACGCAAGCGCAGCGCGCGCGATCGAGGTACGGCACCGTACCGATCGGCATGGCGATAGGGCGCACGCTCGCATCAGGGCTTCTGCCCCTGTTGCCAGAACGCCCAAGACGACCCGA
Organism: Burkholderia sp. 22088; assembly: GCF_052045915.1. NCBI lineage: Bacteria > Pseudomonadati > Pseudomonadota > Betaproteobacteria > Burkholderiales > Burkholderiaceae > Burkholderia > Burkholderia sp. 22088. The sequence continues at coordinate 48,787 of NZ_JBQEPY010000005.1, read as the reverse complement.
GATGCAGTGCGCCTCATCGCTCATGCGCCAGGTTGTCGTCACCGAAACGGAGCGTCACCATGAATCCCATCATACTCGTGTTATCTGCCGCGTTCGTCCTCGCGGCATTCGCCATCGGCGCGTGGGGCCACCTGTATCTTGCGGCCCCCCTTTTCATCGTCGCGGTCCTGATCGCACTGTCCGTGCGGGTCGCCAACGTCTGGGAGAAGTTCGTGATCCTGCGGATTGGCAAGCTGCAAAGCGTCAAGGGTGCCGGTTTTTTCATGATCATTCCAATCCTGGACAATGTTGTCGCGATCATCGACGAACGCATTCAAACCACCGCCTTCAACGCCGAACAAGCGCTGACCAAGGACACCGTGCCCGTCAACGTCGACGCCGTGATTTTCTGGCACGTCCATGACGCGCAGAAAGCCGCGCTCGCCATCACCGACTACCGGCAGGCAATCGACCGCGTTGCGCAAACCTCGCTGCGGGAAATGATCGGGGCATCGATGCTGGCTGCCTTGTTGTCGGATCGCAAGGCGGCCGACATGCACCTGCGCGACGAGATCGGCAGAAAGACCGTGGATTGGGGCGTGACCGTCCGCTCGGTCGAGACCCGCGATGTTGCGATCCCAGTCGCGCTGCAGGATTCGATGTCGCGCCAGGCGCAAGCCGAGCGCGAAAAGCAGGCACGGGTGATCCTCGGCTCGGCGGAGGCCGAGATCGCGACCAAGTTCGTCGAAGCGGCGCAGGTCTACGAAAATCATCCAGGTGCGCTTCAGTTGCGAGCGATGAACATCATCTACGAAACGACGAAGGAACGCGGCGCGACGATCCTGATCCCCAGTGCGATGGTTGACAGCCTGAATCCCGTGCTCGCGCTTGCGATTGCCGGGTATGACGCGGCGGGCGCCGCGCCGGTGCCTGCGCTCAAGACAGCAGCGTGATCGCTAGCTCGTATTCGCTCCCCCGCGACGCCTTGCGCAGATCGCCCGGACATTGCTAGAACGGGGTGTACCCCACACGATTTGATGACGAGACTGTTGCGAATACTCCACCGTGGGCAGGAGGCGGAAATTGCTTCATCACATTACAACGCGGGGTTGGTCGCGGCAGGGGTGGGTCCCCCTCTCATTCGAGGTCGGCCGTGGATCTTCACCTAGTATCGATTGATGATCGCCATGAACGTATCGTTGCAAGGAGATAGTGGCCGCGTTCACCTCACAAAGGCTGATCGTCGAATTGCAACTGGTTCGTCACCGAGACGATGCCGTCGACGCGCCAGGCGACTGTTGCTACGAAATTCGCCTCGTTCGCGTCGGCAACCGAGCCGACAAGCGTCGCGATGACGGTGTATCACCTTGCGGGCGACCCACGCGCCCTTTTCCGCGCCTTCATTTCTTGTTACTCGTTGGTTGGATGGTATGCCTGTAGCCCGCTGGCTTGAAAAACAGACAGCAACCATTTGATTTTAAACAAATATTTAGAGGCGGCGGGGCGCAACCCCGCATGCAGTCCAGATCGCTCTAACCGGAAAATTGCACGGAGATCAAGGTTACCCCTACAACAAACAAAACGACTGCTAGATACAATTATGTCAAATTTATAAGTATTAGGAAAAAGGGCCGGCCGCAATTATCGTTCGAATTTCCGGACTGACCGTATCGGGAACACGGATAGCTCGGGCGGCCCCATCCCACCCGCTCTCGGAAGCGTGCGCGGTGGCCAGCATCGACAAGACCACAGAAAATAGAAGCAGAGATCGACAATGTTTCAGCATGGGTTTTCTCCGTTCAACGTGCCGGATCAACAACATGAAGCTCGGTGCCGACTCACTTGTCCAGAACACTTCGTCGCCTCGTGACTCGCCTTGTGCAACACTTTGAACCGCGAAGCCGCCGCCTGCGCAAGCGCGGCGAACAATCCGTCAACAGCTGGAGGCCGGCACGAACAATCAGGCGAAGCCGATCACGGCCTTCGTCTCGAGATACTCCTCCATCCCGAATACACCCATTTCGCGACCGTTACCCGATTTCCGATACCCCCCCATGGGCGCAACGGTATTTGCCGGCGCACCGTTGAAAAATACGCGACCAGCGTTCAATTTACGACAGGCGTCCAGTCCTTTTTCGCGATCTTTGGTGAAGACGTATGCGCCAAGTCCATACTCGGTGTTGTTTGCGATCTCGATCGCCTCCTCCACCGTCCTATACGTCAGGACCGCGGTGACCATACCGAAGATTTCCTCACGAGCAATAGTCATATCGGGCGTGACATCGGCAAAGATCGTAGGACGAACGAAGAAGCCCCGATCGATCCCCTCCGGACGACCGGGGCCACCGCAAACCAAACGAGCGCCTTCTTCCAGTCCAACTTTGATGTAGTGCTGGATCCGATCGAACTGCGCGCGATTGACAACCGGACCATGTGTCGTTTCGGGATTTTTCGGGTCACCGATACGCATTTCCGCAACGGCTTCGCGAAGATAGCCGAGAACCTCTTCGAGCTGATCGTCATGCACGAGAAGGCGCGTCGGAGAATGGCAAGACTGTCCGCTGTTCGAAAAGCCGCGTGTCACGTTATAGACCGCAGCGGCCCGCAAATCGGCGTCCGGAAGGACAATGTTGGCCGACTTGCCGCCCAGTTCTTGCGCGACACGCTTTACCGACGGCGCAGCCGCCTCGGCTACGAGGATCCCAGCGCGGGTCGAGCCGGTAAACGACACGATGCCGATATCGTCGTGCGCGCTGATCGCGTTGCCGACGATCGGGCCGTCACCGTTCACAAGATTGAATACCCCGCTGGGCACGCCGGCCTCGTGAAGAATCTCGGCGAGAATCAACGCGCTCACAGGCGTGAATTCGGACGGTTTCAGCACTACCGGACAACCTGCTGCGAACGCCGACGAGAGCTTGTTGCAAATTAGCTGGTTTGGCCAGTTCCAAGGGGTAATGAGCCCCGCCACGCCGATCGCTTCGCGACGAATGATACTGACACCCAGCCAACTCTCGAATTCGTAACCCTTGAGCGTCTCAATTGCCTGCCGGAGCGCCGCAAGGCCGGACGCCGTATGTTGCTTCAAAGAGCACGGCGCACCCATTTCTTCGGTCAACGCCGTCATGATGTCGTCTTCGCGACGCAGGTACACCGCGATGATTTTCTCGAGGAGTTCGATCCGCTCCTGCTTGGGGGCGGCGCTAAAGGCGGGGAGTGCACGCTTTGCCGCTTGTACCGCTCGATCCACGTCCGCTGTACTTCCCAATGCGACGACTCCGAAGGTCTCCTCCGTCGCCGGGTTGATGAGGTTGAATGGACGCGACTCGATAGGATCGACCCACTTGCCATCGATGTAGAACTGTTCGAATTTTCGCATTGTCTGGTTTTAACGGTTGAGGTATGCAAACCACGTTGCAAAACATGTGCCATCAGATCGATGCATAGCACTTCGCCGATCTGCCGGTTGCACATTGAACGACATCGAATCGATTGTCCGCGCGGTAAGCACGACTGTCTTCACCGCAAGCACCAGACTCGGTGAGTACACCTGACGCCCGTATCGCGTCGCCGGCTGCGATCGGGAATCGCGCTTGCGAGCACACCGGCACACTGGTGGATTGCTCGTGGATCTTCTCGACGGCGACGCCGTCATCATTTTCCTGCCCGGCGGCCCTCGCCATTTGATAGACCTGCAGTGCGGCATTCGCCATGAACATCGGCATCTTGGCCGACTTGGCAAACGCGGCCTGGAACGCGATGTCTTTACGTGATATGCACGCAGATACCGTCGAATTTGCGCGCGACGGCCCGCGGAGCCAACTACTGAAATGCGACGCTATTGCTGGCTGTATCGCTGATCACCTCGACCATTTGCGTCGGATCGAGTGCGACCTTCGCGCCAAGCGCGAGTACCTCGATAGTCAGAACGCGGTTGGCCCGGAACAGCATGTTGTCCATGAGCTTCACTGCCGTGTCGTTGCCGACGTCACCTAGATAAACCACCTGCGATGTCATGGACTCGAGAATCGAACGTATCTTTTCAAGGGCCGCCGCTCGGGCGCCGACATAAAACTTGAGCGTTCCCTCCTTTGCCTCATTTTTATTCCGGTAACAGGCGAATCGATGATATCGACGCCATTGCCGAGCGACTCCTGCGTCTTTCGAGGTGGCAGCGGGTCGCTTATCACGACGTCGCCCGGTTGGGCCAAATCCTATGAAGCCGCCCGCCTCGGTGATCACCTCGTCGGCCTGGGCAGTCGTATCAATCAGCGAAATCAAAATTGCAGCGCGACGGGCTACATCGACCGGCCCCCACGACGCACGGCGCCGATAGCGACAAGGCGACCTACCACCGACCGGGCGACGACATTGCCCGGCCGATCGGGCATGGTCCGTCAAGACGTGGTCAGCCCCATCTGAGCAAGCCGCTTGTAGAGATATGATCGCGAGATTCCCAGGCTGGAAGCCACCCGCTTCTTGTTTCCGCCGAATTGGGTCATCGCCTTCCGAATGAGCTGCTCCTCGACCTGCTCCACTGCGCTACTCACGCGCATCGTGTCGTGCTGCCCGAGCGACGGCGGATAGGACGACCGATCCGAAAACTCCGGAGCCGCGACGGTCACTTCGGGACTCGCATCTGACAGATCGATGACGCCGAAGTCGGCTACATCGATAATATCCGTGTCGCTGAAGATGGCCGCTCGTTCGAGCGTATGCATCAGCTGGCGCACGTTCCCAGGCCACGATTGGACCTGGAGATAGGCCAGGGCGTGGTCCGACAGTCGCTTTGGCCGCTGTCCATGCCGCTCCGCAAACTGGTTGAGCGCCAGATCCGCGAGGAGCGGGATATCGTCGAGTCGTTCGCGAAGCGCCGGCAGCCGAATGACGACCGCACCGATTCGATAGAACAGATCGAGCCGAAACGTACCGTCTGCGATCATCGCTTCGAAGTTTCGGTTGCTTGCACTGATCAAACGGAAATTCGAATGCCGAGCTTCGGTTCCGCCGACACGCTGGAACGACCCGTCCTGCAACACGCGCAACAACTTCACCTGCACGTCGGCGGGCATGTCTCCCACCTCGTCGAAGAACAGGCTCCCGGCATCGGCCTGTTCGATCTTGCCGCGCCGGCCTTTGCGTTCTGCACCGGTGAATGACCCGCCCTCATAACCGAACAGTTCACTCTCGACCAGCGTTGACGGCAACGCCGCAGCATTGACCATAATCAGATTACCGTCCCGCATGGCGCTCAACTTGTGAATCGCATGAGCCGCCAACTCCTTGCCGGTTCCGCTCTCTCCTGTCAGCAAAACCGGGACGTCGAGCGGCGCGACCTTCACGATTTGCTGCTTCAGGCGCTGCATCGCCTGACTTTCCCCGACGATCTGGTCGAGGCCGTAGCTCCGATTTTTCAGATCCTTCAGCTCTCGGCGGTAGTACGCCACTTCGGACTTTAATTTCGTCAGCTCGGTCGAGAACGTCTGCAATTGCTCGGGGCCTTTGAACATTACCTGGCCAATCGCGCCGACCATCTCTCCGCGGGCATTCTTGATCGGGTGCCGCGTAACGACCCGCGTCACGCCTCGCATTTCTTGAATCGCACCGATCTCCGCTTTACCCGTGGATACCACCTTGTCGAGCCGCGTATTTTCGATCACCTCCGATACGGGACGGCCAACAGCGCTGCCAGGCTTCATTCCGAAGAAGCGCTCATGGACGGGGCTGATATACCGCAGCACCCCGTCGCGATCGACGACGGTCAGCGCTTCGAATGGATTCGTGAGAAAGTGACTGAGGATGTCGCTCGCGAAATCGACGGAACCGACGAACTCGAATAGCGCGTCGCGCCCCTCTCGAAGCAGAGCGACGAGTATCGTCGCATCCGTGGCCGGTAGCACGATAACCACAACCGGCGAAGAATCCGGACCTTCAACCGTGAAAATGCGTTGCTGGCGGCGCCGAGCATCATGCCAACCCGCGACGATTCTCGTCGCCATTTCGCGCTGCTCGGCGATTCCGGTCGCCGTTAACTCCTTTCCGTCCGCGGAAAGAATCAATACGCCACGTAGCGACGCCGCCACACCAGGTCTGGCAAAATCGAGTGTCTCCATGATGGTATCCCTATGTCTCCGTGGCGATCATCGAATCGCTTTTTTTTTGGTCTGTCCTCACCGCGGACACAGCGTAACACCACGAAATCCAATGATCAGTGGGCCGGATCGACAGCTCCTGTTGATCCGACTCATCAATCTCTGGGGCATTACCGTGGCAAGCGCCTGCACTAGTGCGTCGTCCCCGAACTGGTCTGACGCACGAGGGAAATCACCTATTCATCACAGGTAACATCTGGTCCATCCGCCGCCGCGCGCTCATCGTCGGACGAGCGCGCGTGCTGCATCAGTTCGGCAATTGCAGAAAGCGAAGCAGATCTGTCGCGGTGCCGGCACGCTCAAGCCCGCGCACTGCGGCCTCGAGACGCTCCACCTGATCCGCGGGAAGAGCTTTCGACGCGAGACGGCGAAATTTTGTCGCCATCTGTTCGTCGCTCATCGGACGCTGATAACTTCCCAGGAAGTTGTCGACCGTCTTGCGCAACGTCGTTCCGTTTGTCAGCAGGATCTCAACATCGGCGCCTCGCGCAAAAGGCCGCCCCTTTCGTTCGCGCTCTTCGCTTCGTACCACATCGACACGCTTCGCGAATTCGACCAGATCCGGACGGCCGACGTTTTCATCGATCATCTGATCGACGAATACCTCGCCGTCAATGAGCTTCATGCCGATACAGAAGCCGAGATGCATCTGAGCCGCAGTAAGCCCATTCGGGACGTACGGCGTCCAGAAGGAATGACGCACCGCATCCTCGGTCATTCGCACCGTGATTCGCTCGACGTCGGTCGCGGTCAGGCCCGTTTCCTCCATGACCTCCTCGATCGCGTCCAACGCGGACAGGTTCGTGCCGACTGCCGCGTGACGCTTGATGGAAATCCGCATTGTTTCCCAACGCGTGCCGAGCTCACCGATCAACGCGGACAAGTCGAACTGGTCGGCAGTCTGCGTGAAGGTGGTGCAATATCCGCCATAGGTTTCCTCGAACACATCCTCGATGCCGGTAAACCCATCGGCGGCCAACAATGCCGAATAGAGCCCACTTTGTGCTGCCTTCGCCGACAGCATGCGCTTGACCATCGAGCCGAACTGGGCAGCCATGATGCCCGACGCCTGGGCACCCGCGATACCAAGTGCGTGGTACATCTGCTCGCTGTCGAGACCGAGGACGATTCCGGCGGCCACCGCGGCCGGAAACGGTCCGAAGATGCCGGGCGTATGCCAACCTCGTACCAGCATCTTGTTGCCGTTCATGCAGAGGCCCACCCGTGGACCGACCTCGAAGCCGGCGATGATTGCAGTCAGTAGAGTTTCGCCGTCGACGTTTTCGGGGCCAACATATTCGGCCGCCGCGAGCGCCGCGGGCAAGACCGCCGCGCAGCTGTGAATGGATGCCGGATTCGCATCGTCCAGCTCGTAACCTTGAATCATCGTGCCGTTCAGCAGCGCCGCATTGACGGCCGACGCCGTTTCACCGCGCCCCCACACCGATGCCCGCCCGCCATCCGGCTCGAGCTTGCGAACCACGCCTGCCAGGATTCGGGTCCACTCAAGACTTGCGCCGAAGAGCCCGCATCCTAGACCATCGAGAATGATCAGCTTTGCGCGATCGCGCACATCTTCTGGAACGTCGGCCAGTTTGAGTTTCGCTGCAAATTCCGCCAGTTGACGCGTATATGACGTCATGAGTCACCTCCTCCAAATTTCGTTATGCACGTTACTGCTTTGGCATGCCCACATATGCGGCAAGCTTTGTTTTCTCGGCTTCATTTTTCAACAGGAGATCCGTGAACTCCTTTGGGGACATCGTCACGGGTTCGAGCCCGTAACCTCGCAGGCGCTCTGCCAGCGCCTTATCCGAAACCGCCGCCTGCAATGCCGACGACAGGCGTTGAACGACGGCCGGCGGCGTACCGGCCGGCGCCATCAGGCCTTGATACAGAACGTAGCTGTAGTTCGGATAACCGGCCTCGGCGACCGTCGGCACGTCCGGCAGTGCAGCTAGGCGCTTCGGGGACGTCACGGCCAATGCTCTCAATTTTCCGGCCTTCAGATAAGGAGAGCTGCTGATCAGCGAGTCGAAGATGACGGAGATCCGTCCACTCATTACTTCAGGCAACGCTTCGCCATTGCCCTTGAACGGAACGTGCATCATCTTCAAAGCGCTCTGCTGCAGGAATGCGGCCGTAGCAAGATGAGTAGTACTCCCCACGCCCCCAGATCCGTAGGACAGTTTGTCCGGATTGGCCTTCACATACGCAGTCAGTTCGCCGAACGACTTGTAGGGCTGGCTGGCGCCGACTTCGATCAGTAGCGGTGACGCGACCGACGGCCCCACTCCGGTGAAGTCCTTGCGGAGAACGAAGCCCGGATCACGCTTGACTGCCGACTGCAGGCCTATCGTATCCGCGGAAGTCGCCAGCACCGTGTATCCGTCCGGCCGTGCGTCCTTCACATAGCGGATGCCGACCAATCCGCCTCCGCCGCCACGATTTTCGATAATCACCGGCTGCCCCAAGCTCTGACCCAGCTTCGGCGCAAGCAAACGCGCGACCGTGTCTGCCAGACCGCCGGGCGCCGTCGCGACCACGATATGCACCGGCTTGGTCGGAAACTGGTCGGATGCCGACGCGGACACCGCTCCGAAAAGGACGAAAGCGCCTGCCGCCCATCCAGGGCAAAAAAATGCGTGCTTCATGAGAAGATCCTTTCTCCATGACTTCGATTTCCTACGACGCTGCGTCGTGGATGCCCCGCACATCGGCGACGCTCTTCACCTGCTTGCTGACACGCCAATTACTGCTTGGCATGCCCACATATGCGGCAAGCTTTGCTTTCTCAGTCTCATTTTTCAGCAGGAGATCCGTGAACTCCTTTGGTGACATCGTCAAGGGTTCGAGCCCGTAACTTCGCAGGCGCTCCGCCAGCGCCTTATCCGAAACCGCTGCTTGCAATGCCGACGACAGGCGTTGAATGACGGCCGGCGGCGTACCGGCCGGCGCCATCAGGCCTTGATACAGAACGTAGCTGTAGTTCGGATAACCGGCCTCGGCGACCGTCGGCACGTCCGGCAGTGCTGCGAGGCGCTTCGGGGACGTCACGGCCAATGCTCTTAATTTTCCGGCCTTCAGATAGGGAGAGCTGCTGACCGGCGCGTCGAAGATGACGGAGATCCGTCCACTCATCACTTCAGGCAGCGCTTCCCCATTGCCCTTGAATGGAACGTGCATCATCTTCAACGTGGTCCGTTGCAGAAATGCGGCCGTAGCAAAGTGAGTCGCACTGCCCACACCTCCCGATCCGTAGGACACTCTGTCCGGATTCGCCTTCACATACGCAGTCAGTTCGCCAAAAGTCTTGTAGGGCTGGCTGGCTCCGACGTCGATCAGAAGCGGCGATTCGACCATCGTCCCCACCCCCACGAAGTCACTGCGGAGAACGAAACCCGGATCACGCTTGACTGCCGACTGGAGACCGAGCGTGTCCGCGGAAGTTGCCAGCACCGTGTATCCGTCCGGCCGTGCATCCTTCACATAGCGGATGCCGACCAATCCGCCTCCACCGCCACGATTTTCGATAATCACCGGCTGCCCCAAGCTCTGACCCAGCTTCGGCGCCAGCAGGCGCGTGACAGTGTCCACCATACCGCCGGGCGCCATCGCGACCACGATATGCACGGGTCTGGTCGGAAACTGCTCGGTTGCCGACGCGGACGCCGCGTTGCAAATGACGAATACACCCGTAACGAACCGGCGACAAAAGAATGCGTGCTTCATGAGATGTCTCCGTCTCCGAGATCTTTATTCCCTACCACGCCGCGTCGAGGATGCCGCGTATATCGGCGACGCCTGTCACCTGACGCGGACTACGCTTGATAAACCAGTCCTGCATAGCCGCTTCCGCGATCGGATCGAGATCGTCTTTCGTCACGCCGATGTCGCGAAGTCGCCGAGGAATGCTCACCTTCGCGAGCAGGCTCTCCAGGAGTTCGACGGCTGGCGCCGCATACCGCTGTGCCGAATCGGCGGCCGGAACCCATAGACTGTCGGCAATGCGCCCGGTCGAATCGTGCGTTGCAGGGCTATTGAAACGCATCGTTTGCGGCAGCACGATGGCATTGACGATCCCGTTCGACACGTTGCTTCGATGCCCGATCGCATGCGCCAGTACCGACGAAAGCCCACCACCCGACTGCTCGGTCCCCCGCCCGCAAAGGACGGCGGCAACCGCCAGACGTTCGCGAGCGGCGATATCTTCAGGCGACATACAGTCAATATTGCGCGCGATGAGCCGTAGCGCTTGCGTCAACATTGCCTCCGACACGAGGTCACAGCGCGGCGACTCCAGCGCTTCGATTGCCGTGGAAAGGGTGTTCAGCGTGGCCCCTTCGACGAGCGCCGCAGGAGCGGTGCCGAGAAAACCCGGATCGAGAAAAATTGCCTTTGCCCGCGTCTTCGGATCGAACAAGGCAAGCCGCTGTCCCGTCTCGGTGTCGTGCACGGCACTTCCCGCTTTGACAAACGCGGTACTTGGCGTAGTCGGCACAACGAATTGCACAAGCTTCTGGGCGGCCAGCCGGGGGCTGTCGAACTCGCCGCTCGCGAGCCTGCGCGTGCAAAGCTCGCCCGCCGGCCGCTTCTCTGCGAGCAAGATGCTTGCTGCACGGGCCATGACGGCGGCCGACCCGCCCCCCACCGCAATCACGGCGTCCGCCTCCAGAGCACTCAGCGCACGAGCCGTTTCTTCTACGGAGTGCAACGGACTATTCGGCAGAACCGTCGCCGTCTCACCGACCAGCGCGGCACCGAGCGTATCGCGCAGCTGCCGCATCGCTTCGGAAGACCTGACCGACCGACCACTGACGATCACGGCACGCTGACAACCGCTGCGCTTGATCTCCTTGGCCAATGCAGCAAGGCTTTCGTCGCCACAGTAAAGCCGCAATTCCGGGGCAATGTGTTGAAAGGAGATAGATCGGGAAGTTTGATTCATCGTATGTAGGCGCAAAAGCGTAGAACGAAGTTGTCCTTCAACTTGCAATTGATGTGCCATGCCTTTCGCAGGGTCATTGGCCGTCACGAGCCCTCCAGGATGTCCACACCAACGACGGTGCGCCCGAGCCGTGTCCACCGGTAGTACACACAACGCTCGATGCGCTGTCGGCACCGCGCGTTGTGTCTAAAGCCGCTTGACTTGTCGCGTCGGCGAGCGCCAACGCGACGCTAACGCCAAACCCCAACATGTCGCCGCAACCGCAATCGGACGGAACACCTCGCACCGTCAAGCGTTTTGTCACGAAGCGGAAAACGTGATCCCCGCCCGCGCTTCGAACAGCGTTGCCAGCTCGTCGATGTTGGCATCGCCCCCAAGTTCATTCGCTGCCGCCTCGACCACGTTACGGACCGCATTCGCGATCAACATCGGCGCACCGCAATTCATTGCGGTCTCACATGCCAACCGGAGGTCCTTCACCATGAGCTCGAGACGCAAGGTCGCAGACCGTCCGCCCGCCGCAAGCACCGGGACGATGCGCTCGAACGTCGCACTCCACCCTGACCCGCTGTTGATCACTTTCTCGATGTCTCGAAGCCTCAGACCGTTTTTGATCCCCATCGCCACAGCTTCATACGCGATCAGCCGATTGCAGGCCCCAATTGCATTCTTGACCAGCTTCGCGATATGGCCATAGCCGGTGCCGCCGCAATACACGACGTTCGGGCTGATGGATTCGAGCAGCGGCCGCACGCTCGCGCAAGCGTCCGGCGCACCGCTGCACATGATCGCCACGGTGCCTGCCTCCGCCCCGCTCGGGCCGCCCGAAACGGGCGCATCTACCAGTTCCACGCCCAGCGCCTTGAGTTCCTCCGCCATACGGCGCGTAGCCGAGGGGTCGCCGGTCGTCTGATCGACGACGATCTTGCCGGTGGCCAGGCCTTCCACCAACCCGCCCTTCTCGAAAATTACCTGTCGGACCACAGCCGAGTCAGGCACACAAATCATGATGACGTCGCAATCGCGCGCCAGCGAGGGCAAATCCGGCGCCGCAACGGCGCCATCAGCTTCGAGTTCGCGTACGATCTCGGGCCGCACATCGAACACCTGTACCTTTGTGAATTTCATCAGGCGCCGCGCGAGTGCCGCGCCCATCGCACCAAGCCCGACATAGCCGACCGTCAACCTGTCCCGACCCGCACCATCCGCCGTCAACGCCGGCACGGACGTCGGAATCGCATCATCACGCAACCGCGTGCCCGCCATCGACTCGATGAGCTTGATGACATCCTCGAGACGAGCATCCTGTCCCAACGTATTGACACCGGTCTGCAGCAATCCGAGCGTGATGCTTGAGACAGGCATCGGCGCGCCGGCGCCCATACCTAGCTCGATGGCCTGACGAACATCCTTCACCATCAGCGGGAGCGCGAAGTTGGTCGCGGCCCGGCCTTCAACAATCGCAGGCAGCATGGTCTGAGTGATGCGGTTTCGAGCCGTGCTTTTGTTTAGTACATCGGTCAACGTCGCCAGCGACAGTCCCGACTTTCTTCCCATCGCGACGATTTCCAGCGTCGCAAGGCGGCATGCCGCGTTCATCACGTTGTTGACCAGCTTGATCGCCTGCCCGTCGCCGACCCGCTCGCCACATCTGAAAACGTTCGAACTGATTGCTTCGAGGATCGGCGATACCGTCTCATATGCACTGTCGGGCCCAGAGACCATGATCGTCACCTTGCCCGCATGCGCGGCGGCTACGCCACCGGCCACCGGCGCGTCGACCATCGCGACGCCCCGTGCCGCGAGGCGGGAAGCGATGTCCCGGGTTTGATCGGGCACACCGCTCGTCTGGTCGACGATGATCTTTCCCGGCGTCAACCCCTGCGCCAGCCCTTCGGGGCCGAAGATGACCTGCCGCACGTTCTCCGTGCGCGGCAGGCATAGCATCACGACGTCGCAGCGACGTGCCAGTTCGGCGGCAGACGGTGCGACGTCGGCACCGAGCTTCTCGAACTCGGCCACAGCCGCAGTATTGATATCCCAAACGCTCAGCTCGTACGCGCCGATGAGTCTCTGCGCGAGCGGCGCACCCATCGCGCCCAAACCGATATATCCGACTTTCATGTACAGCCCCTTTTCCAAAAAAATGCCGCGCTGCAGTTTCGTCCCAGTCGACAAGTCGGTTGCAGAATTCATACCAGCTTCATTGGGCATCATGCGATGCGGCAGTGCTGCGCCGGTATATCGCGAGTAAAAGGATCCGCCGTCTGTCCTAGCGAGGCCATCGCATACGCAGTCACAGCAGCATCCCGACCGTCGACACCTCGCCGCTGCTCACACATGTCCTCGGGAAACACAGTTGTCCGCAATAGCGACGTTTGACCGACACTCCGGCACGCATGCGCACAGCGCCTCCATCGCGAGCTACAGCGCCTCCGACGGTCGTTGGCATCGCAATTGCTTGATTGCCGTCAGTTCAGTTCGCGGAGCCGATAAGCCGCTTTCGGCGGATAACAGAATTTTTTTACGCCCAGCGCTACGTACTGAGCGGCGATCCGGGTGTTCGGACGAGGTAGCGCCATTTCCGGACTTGAACCCATTGATAACTACCAGAAGGAGACTTTGATGGCGAAACATTGGAAGACGGCAAAAGCAGCGGCTTGCGTAGCGACGCTCGCCGCATCCTGGGCGGCCTGCACGCCAGCGTCGGCACAATCGTGCGAAATCAAAATTGGCGCGTTCGGCCCAATGAGCGGCGGCGGATCGTCGTGGGGCCTGGCCGAGAAAGCTGCCGTCGAGTTCGAGGCCGCCTATACCAATGCCAATGGCGGCCTGCAAGTAGGCAACCGCAAGTGCAAGGTCGTGCTGACGAGTTACGACTCGCAATCGACGGCTGCCGGCGGGGCAGCTGCCGCGAACTATTTCGCAAGCCAAGGAGTTCACGCGACTGTGGGTCCGGTCCCGTCGGTCGAGCTCGCGGGATTCAAGCCCATCGCAAAGCGCTATGGCATTGTGAATTTTGCGCACTCGTACGCGAAGGACGTCATCAACTCGCAATATCCGCTCGCCTTTGCGGTATCGCTCACGCCTCCGGTCTGGGGCGCCTCTGTCGTGAAAACCGCAAGGGACGAGTTCAAGTTCGACAAGGTGGTCGTTCTTGCTCCGAACGATCAGGGCGGGACCGATGCGGGTAAAGCACTGGCCCAGGAATACGAAAAGGCTGGCGCCAAGGCGACCCTCGAATTCTATCAACGCGGCACCACGAACTTTGCGCCCATCGTCGCCCGCCTGATGAGCATGAGCCCTGGCTCGGTGGAGTTGGGGCCGATGCCACCGGGTGAAGCCGGCGTCCTCGTCAAACAAATGCTTGGCGCCGGATACACGGGCGCGTTCGGTGACCTTGGCAGCGGCGCAGAGGTCGTGCTGAACACCGTGGGCAACATTTCAGCCCAGAAGGCGTTCTACTGGCTCGAACTCGCACCGATGGATGACCCCGGCGTACAGCGTCTGAATGCGGACTACGAGCGCGTGATGAAGTCAAAGGCGCCGGACAACACCCTGTTCTATCCGTCCGCGCTCGCCGCCGAGCAGATTCTTCGCGCAATCTCGCGGGCCGGAACGGATCAGGACGGCGACAAGATCGCGGCCGCGTTGCGGGAGATGACACCGGAATCTCGCTACCTCGGCAAGGGAGGGTGGCGCGGCAAGGCGCAATACGGAATTAATCAGCAGCTCGCGTTCCCGATCGGGATGGGTGTGATCGCGAACGGTAAAAGGCAAAAGGACCGACGCGTCGCCATTGCGGCGGAACCTGCAACGCCTTGAATCTCCGAATGTGCGGTTGATCGTCGAGGGTCGCGCGGGACAGGCACGTTACCGCGCGACTTTTGCCGGATCTTTCACTCACCACGGCAACGCGAATCGACGAAGTCACGGCGAACCCGCGCGTCGCGAACGCGTTGCACGACCGCACGTGGTGACTTCGATATGGAAAGGAAAAGTGGACATGAAGCGTTTTGAAGGGAAGACGATCGTCGTGACAGGCGGCGGCAGCGGAATTGGCGCGGCGTGCGTCCGACGTCTGTTCGACGAGGGCGCATTGGTCGTCGCAGCAGACGTACGCAAGGAGGACGTCGACCAGGTCGCATCGGAATTTGGCACGACCGGCCGCGTCCACGCCGTCGCGATGGACGTATCGAATCGCGACCAGGTCAATGTATTCATGGCCGGCGCTGCCCGGCAATTCGGCCCGCTTCACGGGCTGGTGAACTCCGCCGGTATTCGCGGCGTCGGCAACATACTGGATTTCGACCCGGACGCATGGCACCGCGTCCTGTCGGTGAATCTGGATGGGACGTTCTATGTCTGCCAGGCATTTGCACGGATCGCGACAGAAGCGAAAACACCCGCGTCGATCGTCAACGTATCTTCGGGTGCCGGCATTCGAGGTGTGCCGAACCGGCTCGCATACGCGGCATCGAAGTTCGGGGTGTCCGGCATCACGCATACGATGGCACTGGAACTGGCGCCGTATGGAATCCGCGTGAATGCCGTTGCCCCGGGGATGATTCGCACGCCGATGACTGCCGTGATGTTCCAGGATCCGGACAACGAACAACGCATCCGGGATGCACATCCGATCGGTCGCGAAGGTGAGCCCGAAGAGGTTGCCGCCGCTATAGCGTTTCTGCTGTCGTCAGACGCGAGCTTTGTCACGGGTATCGTCATGCCCGTGGACGGTGGCTCGACGGCAGGCATTCCGTCTCACTGAGGCATCGAGCTTTCCGTCCGCAGTGAGCGGACGGAAAGCAGAACTCATCGTCTTCTTGCAGGGTTGCCGCGGCGACCCGAGCCGTCTGCAGGCTCGCCCCCGGTGCAATGCTCGTTGTTCAAGACAGATCGATCCGATAGACGCGTGCCGCTGTATCGTGGAAAAGCGCCGCCTTTTCTCGCGGCGAGACGTCCCGAACGACATGCTTCAGCGCGTTCCACATCGGCACGAATCCGCACGACCGACCATCGGGCGGATAATTGCTTTCCATCATGCAGCGATCCACGCCGAAAGCATCGATTACGGTCTCGATATACGGTCTCCACGCATCGGCCAGTTCCAGATAGCCGACGGGCTCCGCGAGTTTCTCGAAACCGAACCCCCAGAACGGCAATCCCAACCCGCCGATCTTGCACAGCACGTTTTGACGGCGCGCCACTTCACGTATCGCCAGTCTCCACTGCGCGAACACACGGGCACGGCCGTCGGCGTCCATGTCCATGGCCATCGCCTGCCCCAAATGATTCAGGACGATAAGCGTATCGGGAAAGGCATCGGCAAGTTCGCAAATGTCGGCCATCTGATGATGGAATACCGCCGCATCAAACGTCAGGCCACGCGTCGCCACCTCCTGAAAGCCTGCACGAAATCCGGTGGATTTCATGATTCCAGGCGCCGGCCGGTTCGTGACATATCGGAACGGCGCATCGCTCGGATCTTCGATCGTGATCTGGCGAACGCCCCTGAATCGCTCGGGTGCGACTTCAAGCGACCGATCGAGCAATTCCGCCACCGCCGAGCCGAATCGCAGGTCCGCGTTCCCGACGATAGCTGCGCAAACGCGGCAATCGCCATAGGCACCGCTGGCGCTCATCGCCGCAACCCCGTTCGCAAACTCGACCTCGCCCAGCGGCCGCAGCACCTGCGGGCCATCCTGTCGTGCGAAGGCCAGCGTTTCCACGTAGATGGACGCGACGATCCGGTGGCCCGCGTTCACGTCCTCCAGATAATCCTCGAACATGTAGCGCAATGCCGGTCTGTCAAAAAGGTGGTGAGCGGAGTCGATGATCGGCAGGTCGGGGTCGATGATCGGCTCATCGCGTCCGGCCTTGATCTGCGGATACGGAAACATGTTCGTCATTGCATTTCCTTGTCTTGATGTGAATTCGAATTCAAAGATATTCGTCGGCCAACGCAACATCGCGAATCTCGTCGACGGTGCCGCTACGCCGAACTTCGCCACCACGCATCACGTAAGCGCGGTCGACCAGCTTGAGCGCGGGACGGGCCATTTGTTCGGTCATCAGAATCGTCGTGCCGCGACGTTGCAACTCCCGAATCGAGTCGCTGATGCGCTCGATCCAGACTGGTGCAAGTCCTAGAAATGGTTCGTCCAGCAGCAGCAATTTGGGTAGCGTGCTCGCCGCACGTGCGAGAGCAACGACCTGCTGCTGACCGCCGCTCAATTGGTTGGCCGGTTGGTCCGCGCGTTCGGCAAGCAGCGGGAACGTTCGCTCCATCCACTCGAGGTTGGCCTGCGCGGATGCCTTCGGAATGCCGAGTGTGCCGGCCAGGACGTTTTCCCTCACGGTCAGCGAGCGAAATATCCGGCGCCCTTCCGGCGAGTAGCCGATCCCGAGACGCGCACGAGCCGGGCACGACACGCCAACCAGATCCTTGCCGGCGAACCGAATTTGACCGGATGCCGCGGGAACCAGACCGACCACGGCATTGATCAGGCTCGACTTGCCCGCCCCGTTTGCGCCGACCAGCAAGACGGTTTCTCCCTCCTTCACCTCGATCGACACTTCTCGAAGTGCAACGATGCCTCCATAGCAAACGACCAGCTTCTCGATGCTCAGCATTTTCAATCCTCACTTATGCCCAGATAAGCCTCAATGACATCGCGACGGGAAAGCACGTCGTCCGGCGTTCCCTCCGCGAGCAGCCGCCCTGCCTCGAGCACGATAATGCGCGGGCACAGTCGCTTCACCATATCCATGTCGTGCTCCACGATCAGGACACCGCAACCGAGCACATTTCGCGCATGTTCGATGAAGCGGTCCACCTGTGGTCGCTCTCGGGCCTCCAGCCCAGCGGCCGGCTCGTCCAGAAGCAAAAAGCGGGGTCTCGAAGCGAGCACCATCACCAGGCCAAGCATTTTCTGGAGCCCGTACGGCAACTTATCGCTCGGTTCGTGAAGGTGTTGTGCGAGACCGAACTCATTCAGCAAACTTTCGATTCCGAGATCCGCATCCAAATGGGAGGTGCTGAAGCGTTGCGCGCGAAAAAGATTCTCTTCGACAGTCGCACTTTTGAACGTGTTGGTCTGCTGGAAGCTGCGCGCGACGCCGAGACGGGCCACGTTGTAGAACCGCTTCCCGGAGATAACGTGGCGGCCCAGCGAAATTCGTCCCGACGTCGGCGGCAGCATACCGCTCATCACGTTGATCAACGTAGTCTTGCCTGCGCCGTTAGGGCCGATTACACCAAGCACTTCGCCAGCCGGCACTTCGAAGGAGATGCCTTCGAACACGCGTAGGCCGCCGAATCGCTTGGTGATTGATTCGACTTGCAACGTCGTCGGCACGGGGGCTTCGCTGCTCTGTTTGGAGATATCAATTGACGAACTCATACTCGGCGATCCTCGATACGCGGTTGAAGCACGCCCCGTTGGCGCTCCTTGGCTTTGTCAAACAACTTCGTCAGCGTTCCGACGATGCCGCCGGGAGCAATCATCATCACGACGACGAGCAGCAACCCGAACAATCCAGAAGACAATTGAGCGTAGCTGCTGAAAACATCGTTCATCGTGATGAGTAGAAGACTGCCCACGACGACACCAAGCAACGATCCGCGCCCGCCGACAAAGACGTACGCGATGTAGCTGTTCACGGACCACGTGGTGAATGAGCTCGGATGCGCGGTCGACAACATGTTGACCAGTGCGAAGCCCGCAAGTCCCGAAACGGCGGCTGAGGAAATAAAGCCGATGGTGCGATATTTCCATGGTGCAACGCCGAGGCTTTCTGCAAGCGTTTCGTTTTCCTCGATCGACGAGAACTCGGGCCTGAGGACGTGCGTAATGCCAAGCGTAAATAGCGCGGAGACGATACAAATTGCGACCGTGACGACGACGACGGTCGCTGGCGAGGTCGCGCCCATCCCGAACAGCAACGCGGGCGGGACACCCGTAATCCCGTTCGGGCCACCGGTCAATGCCGGCGTTTGGAAGATGACGATCTGAAGAATTTCGTTGAAGACGAACGTGATAAAAATGAAGTACACGCCTTTGAGCCGAAGTACCAGCGCCCCCAGTGGCAGCGCCACGAGGGCCGGCACAATTGCGCTGATCAGCATGAGCAGAACCAGGTTCGTCGTACCGGCATTCGCCGCGATTGCAGCGGCATAGCCACCGAGCGCCATGAAAGACGGCGCCGAGAACGACAGCAGCCCCAGCCGCAGCATGATGTAGATGCCCAGTGCGGCACACACACCGATTGCGGACTGACTGGTGAGCGAATACATGAACGGATCCGTTGATGCAAACGGTACGATGAGAAGCAGCAGTAGTACGACCGCGCCCGATATGTCGAGCATGAAGTCACGGCGGCGATGGGTCATTTTCATAATTCAGGCCTTGCGTGTAACGGTACCGAACAGCCCCTGCGGGCGAACCAAAAGGATCAGCATCACGATCACGAACAGCACGAGAGCTCCCTGGGAGCCCCCGAGGTAGACACTGGCGTAAGCCTCCACCAGACCCACGACGAATGCGGCAATCGTGGCACCACCTACACTTCCCAGTCCGCCCATGACGACGACGATGAACGCTCTGCCCAGCACCGAATCTCCGCTCGATGGCTCCAACGCAAGAATCGGCGTGACGAGTGCGCCGGTCAGTCCCGCAAGAGCCGTTGCAATGGCAAATGCCAACGGGAACATGCGTGCGGGCCGGATCCCCTGAGCGCGCGCGACCGGACTGTCATCCGCCATCGCACGCAGAGCGATGCCGTATCGCGTCTTGAAGACGAGGTAATAAACGCTGCCGATCGCCAGCGCGCACACACCGAAGACGACCAGATTTGCGTAAGGGATATAGAAACCCGGACCGCGCAGTGAGCCGGTCACCGGGAAGGGGAAATTCATCGGCTCGGCGCCATAGGCGACCGTCATGCCGGTCGTGATGATCTGATAGATTCCTAACGTCATCAGCATCGTCGCCAAATGGTCGGAGACATTTCTCTCCACGACCAAGACCTCCACCAGATATCCGATCACGCCCGTTGCCAACGCGGCGATTAGCACGGCTGCCGCGAACGGCACGCCCAGGGACTGGGACAGCGAATAGGCAATGTATCCGCCGAGGATGTAGAAACCACCATGAGCGAAGTTCACCACGCCCATGATGCCGAAAATGAGCGTGAACCCGATGCTGATCAACGCATATTGGGTGCCCAGGCTCAGACCGATGACGCCAGCCGAAATCAAGCCTTCCATGACTTTGATACCTCTTTTTCGATCGTTGGGATAAAGGACGCGCCGAAGGAACGGCTGTCAACGTTCGGGGCGGCGTTCATCAATCGAAACACGCAGCGCCGATGGCCGCGCATGTGGAACATCGTCTGTCCCGTCTCGCGCGTCGCGATGTGCTGTTGCGGAAAATGGAAGGTGGTGCATCGATTGTCTCCTGTTCTTTCTATCGCTAATCGTTCGATCTCGAATGCCGCCGGCCATTGCGAAAGACGAACCATCCGTGACCACGGTGGCATCGGCCCTATGCTTCAATCCGCAACGTTGCAGTGGCACGTCAAGTAGCACAGATAACGCAATGCCCGTGCCAGCATTCGGCGGACTCTGGAAGCATTCCAAACGACATCCGCGGCGAGCGAACAGGATTCGAAAGTGAAGGAGCCGGTTCCCGGGCCCACGTAGTTCCGATCGGAATACACCCGTCCAGATGCGACTTCATTAACCGACGAACTCGATGGACGGGCGGAAGCGGCATGTGCATGCATCGCCGCAAATGTGTCCTTGAAAAAGACAGATGTCCGTTCCGGCGACTCCCGCTAGACAAGATCACGGACATCCGGAAATCCCGCAGCTGGCGGACCCATGCTTGCCTGGTCGGAAGCGGCATCAAACTGGCATTGATTGTCGATTTCTCGTCACGGCTGATAAAGCGAAGGCGCACTACATGTTCGGATAATTCGGCCCGCCGCCGCCTTCCGGCGTGACCCACACGATGTTCTGCGTCGGGTCCTTGATGTCGCAGGTCTTGCAGTGCACGCAGTTCTGCGCGTTGATCACCAGCCGGTCGCTGCCGTCGTCGTTCTTCACGAACTCGTACACCGCCGCCGGGCAGAAGCGCCCCTCCGGCCCCGCGTACGTGCGCAGGTTCACGTTCACCGGCACGTTTGCATCCTTCAGCGTCAGGTGCGCCGGCTGGTTCTCCTCGTGGTTCGTGTTCGAGATGAACACCGACGACAGCCGGTCGAACGTCAGCTTGCCGTCCGGCTTCGGATACTCGATCGGCGTGCATTGCGACGCCGGTTTCAGCATCTCGTGGTCCGCATGCTTGTGATGCAGCGTCCACGGCACGTTGCCGCCCATCACCTTCTGCTCGAGCCCGACCATCAGCGTGCCCAGGTACAGGCCCTTGGCCATCCACTGCTTGAAGTTGCGCGCGCGGTACAGCTCCGTGTGCAGCCACGATTGCTTGAAAGCATCCGGATACGCATTCAGCTCGTCCGACTGACGGCCCGCCTGCAGCGCATCGAATGCGGCGTCGGCAGCCAGCATGCCGGTCTTGATCGCCGCGTGGCTGCCCTTGATCCGCGACGCGTTCAGGAAGCCCGCGTCGTCGCCGATCAGCGCGCCGCCCGGGAACACCGTCTTCGGCAGCGACAGCAGGCCGCCGGCCGTGATCGCACGCGCGCCGTACGACACGCGCTTGCCGCCTTCGAGGAACGCGCGGATCGACGGATGCGTCTTGTAGCGCTGGAATTCCTCGAACGGCGACAGGTACGGGTTCGTGTAGCCCAGGCCCACCACGAAGCCGACCACGACCTGGTTGTTGTCCATGTGATACAGGAACGAGCCGCCGTACGTGTCGGACTTCAGCGGCCAGCCGGCCGTGTGGATCACGAGGCCCGGTTTGTGCTTCGCCGGATCGATTTCCCACAGTTCCTTGATGCCGATCCCGTACGCCTGCGGATCGGCGTTCGCGTCGAGCTTGAACTTCGAGATCAGCTGACGGCCGAGATGGCCGCGACAGCCTTCCGCGAACAGCGTGTACTTCGCGTGCAACTCCATGCCAAGCTGGAAGTTCTCGGTCGGCTCGCCGTCCTTGCCCACGCCCATGTTGCCGGTAGCGACGCCCCTCACCGAGCTGTCCTCGTTGTAGAGAATCTCCGCTGCGGGGAAGCCCGGAAAGATCTCGACACCGAGCGCTTCGGCCTGTGCCCCAAGCCAGCGCGTGACGTTGCCCAGCGAAATCACGTAGTTGCCGTGGTTCTGGAAGTTGGCGGGCAGCGCCCAGTTGGGCGTCGTGACCGCGCTCTTTTCGGACAGGAACAGGAAGCGGTCTTCCGTCACCTCGACGTCGAGCGGGGCGCCGCGTTCCTTCCAGTCGGGGAACAGTTCGGTGATCGCGCGCGGGTCCATCACCGCGCCCGACAGGATGTGCGCGCCGATCTCGGAACCCTTCTCGAGCACGCACACGCCGATCTCGGTGCCTTTCTCGGCAGCCAGCTGCTTGAGCCGGATCGCGGCCGACAGCCCGGCGGGGCCGCCGCCGACGATCACAACGTCGTATTCCATCGATTCGCGCTGTCGCGCTGCGTCACTACGCACGTCGGCTGGATTTGTCATCAATCCCTCAAAATAAACGGACCGACGCGCTCGTCGCGGGACCGGCTATTGATGTGATGCGCATGCCACCATCACCGGTCGCCCGATCACGTTATCCCGCAAACTGCTCGAGAACGAGCAGCAGATCGGTCTTGCTCGGGCGCGTACCCCAATGGCTTCCACCAGCGCTCGTGGCCACGATCATCCATGACTGGGGCGGAAAGAATTCATGCGATAGCATGCCGTTCGACGAGATGCGAAGTCGTCCCGAGCGTTCGTGAAACTCGGCTGTCAGCGACGTGTTTCCGATACGCCTTTGGACCAGCGTTGAACCGAACATATTTCCCCTCCCCGATCGGGGACGCGGACCGTAAAGGGGTCCTTACCTGTTGGCCTATTTAGTCGATCGCCTTCACCATGTCCTCGACTACCTTCTTCGCGTCGCCGAAAACCATCATCGTCTTGTCCATATAGAACAGTTCGTTGTCGAGCCCCGCATATCCGGCAGCCATGGAACGCTTGTTGACGATGACCGTCCTCGCCTTGTACGCATCGAGAATCGGCATACCGTAAATCGGACTGCCCTTTTCTAGCGCGAGCGGGTTCACCACATCGTTGGCGCCGAGCACGATCGCAACATCAGCCTGCGAGAACTCGCCGTTGATGTCCTCCATCTCGAACACTTGGTCATACGGAACCTCCGCTTCCGCGAGCAGCACGTTCATGTGCCCCGGCATGCGCCCCGCGACAGGATGAATCGCGTACTTCACCGTCACGCCCTTTTCCGTGAGCTTCTGGGACAGCTCATTGATCGCATGCTGCGCGCGCGCGACGGCGAGCCCATATCCCGGAACGATGATCACGGATTCCGCATTCGACAGCATGTAGGCGGCATCGTCCGCGCTGCCGCTCTTGACCGGACGCGCCTCCTTGACCCCGCCGACGGCGGCATTGGCCTCGCCGCCGAACCCGCCCAGAATCACGTTGAAGAACGACCGGTTCATCGCCTTGCACATGATGTAGGAGAGAATCGCGCCGGAGCTTCCGACCAGTGAGCCGGCAACGATCAGCATCGGGTTGCTGAGCGAGAAGCCGATGCCGGCCGCTGCCCAACCCGAGTAGCTGTTCAGCATCGACACCACCACCGGCATGTCGGCGCCGCCGATCGGGATGATGATCAAGACGCCCATCACGAACGCGAATGCGAGCATCAGCAGAAACACCGGCCCGCTCTCGGTCGCGACGAAGATCAGCCCGAGCGCGATCATGGCCAGCCCCAACACGAGGTTCAACAGATGCTGGCCTTTGAACTGGACCGGCGCCCCCTGGAATACGCGAAGCTTGTATTTCCCGCTGAGCTTGCCGAACGCGATCACCGATCCGCTGAACGTAAGCGCGCCAATCGCCGCGCCGAGGAAGAGCTCCAGCCGGTTACCACCCGGAATCGGCGGATGCGTGAGACCGTCCAGGCCCGCGCCGCCCGCCGGCGCGGGCGTAATGCCGAATGCCCACGGTTCCGTCACCGCAGCCACCGCGATGAAGACCGCCGCTAGCCCGATCATGCTGTGCATAAACGCGACCAGTTCGGGCATCTTGGTCATTTCCACCCGGTGGGCCATCACGGCGCCGACGGTTCCCCCCAGGAGCAAACCGATCAGCACGAGA
Organism: Burkholderia sp. 22088; assembly: GCF_052045915.1. Taxonomy (NCBI): domain Bacteria; kingdom Pseudomonadati; phylum Pseudomonadota; class Betaproteobacteria; order Burkholderiales; family Burkholderiaceae; genus Burkholderia; species Burkholderia sp. 22088. Next base: position 24,420 of record NZ_JBQEPY010000005.1, on the reverse strand, counting down.
CCGAGCCCGGTTGGCGTGGCGGCGAGCTTCACGAGCAGCGCCGCGGTCGTCAGCACAGCGATTGCCATGCCTGTCATGCCGAACACGTTGCCGCGAATTGCCGTCGTCGGATGAGACAGCCCCTTCAAGGCCTGGATGAAGCAGATGCTGGCCAGCAAGTACAACAAGGTAACGAGATTCATGCTCATGATCGTTACGCCCCCGTCTTTTCAGTCGTCTTCCGTTCTTTCTTCTTGAACATCTCGAGCATTCGTCGCGTGACGAGGAACCCCCCGAACACGTTGACCGCTGCGAGGGCAACCGCCAGTACGCCGGCGGTCCTCCCGAGATTGCTAGACGTCAGTCCCGCCGCCAGCATCGCGCCGACGATGACGATCGCCGACACGGCGTTGGTCACGGCCATCAATGGCGTATGCAATGCAGGCGTCACATTCCAGACGACGTGGTACCCAACATAGATGGCGAGGATGAATATGATCAGGTTGGTGATGATATGGCTGACAGCTTCCATGGCGATTCTCAGTTCGTGGTCGAAACTTCGGCCGTTGGCCGGGCGCGAGCAGGTTGATCGCGCAACACTATGCCGTCCCGGGTCACCAGGCAGCCGGCGACAATGTCGTCCTCGAGATCGATCCTCACACCGCCCTCTTTCGGCAGAATCAGCTTCAGAAAATCGAGTACATTGCGCGCATAGAGGTTGCTGGAATCGGTAGCGACCAGTGCCGGCAGATTCGTTTCGCCGACGATCGTCACGCCGTTCCATACCGTCGTGCCACCCGGCTTGGTCAGCGGGCAATTACCGCCCTGCGCCGCAGCGAGATCCACGATCACGGACCCCGGTTTCATCGATTGCACCATCGCCTCCGTCACCAGTACTGGAGCAGGTCGCCCGGGAATCAGCGCGGTAGTGATGACGATATCGGCGGCCGCAACGCGCTTGGCCACCTCGACCTGCTGACGCTGAAGCCACGAAGCCGGCATCGGTCTCGCGTATCCGCCGACGCCCTCGGCCGCCTCTTCTTCTTCCGCCGTCTCATACGGGACGTCGATGAACTTGGCCCCCAGCGACTCGACCTGTTCCTTGACGCTGGGACGCACATCGCTCGCCTCGATGACGGCACCCAGGCGCTTCGCCGTCGCGATGGCCTGCAACCCGGCCACTCCGACACCGAGAATCACCACGCGGGCCGCCTTCACGGTCCCCGCAGCCGTCATCAGCATCGGAAAAATGCGCTGATATCGATCCGCAGCGATCATGATCGCCTTGTAGCCCGCAATATTCGCCTGGCTCGACAGCACGTCCATGCTTTGCGCGCGCGTCGTGCGAGGCGCCGCCTCGAGCGCAAACGCGGTGATGCCGGCCTTGGCCAGCCGTTCGAGACCGATCGCGTCGAACGGATTGAGCATACCGACCAGCACAGCGCCCGAGCCGAATGCGGCGAGTTCGCTCTCGAGCGGCGGCCTGACTTTCAACACGAGTTCGCAGCCGAGCGCAGCCGCCTGATCGACGATCTCGGCACCCACGGCGCGATAAGCATCATCGGTATAGCTGGCCCCCAGGCCCGCGCCCGAAGCCGTGCGCACCGTGTGTCCCTGGTCCCTCAGTTTTTTGGCCGTCTCCGGGGTGACGGCGACGCGGGCTTCGCCCGGCGTCGTTTCGACGGGCACACCTATCAGCATGACGTCTGCTCCTTGATGAAAATGATCGTTCGTTGCTGCGCAGCGGATACGCGGACCGACGCGCGATGTCGCGTCGGCGATCAGCCGACGATTGGTGGCGCGCACATGGCCTGCACGCCGCATGGACGGCGCACGAAACGAACTCGCCGGTTTCGGCAGAGTCCGCTACACGTATCCGATCGCACTTAGACGCGTTCCAGGATCAATGCGATGCCTTGGCCCACCCCGATGCACATCGTGCACAGTGCGTAACGACCGCCCGTGGCGTGCAACTGATTGATTGCCGTCGTCACGAGACGCGCGCCGGAGGCGCCGAGCGGATGGCCGAGTGCGATCGCCCCGCCATTGGGGTTGACCCGGGGATCGTCGTCACTCAAGCCGAGCAGGCGCAACACGGCCAGTCCCTGTGCGGCGAACGCCTCGTTGAGTTCGATTACATCGATTTCGTCGAGCCCCAATCCGGCCAGTGCCAGCACCTTCTCCGTCGCCGGCGCCGGACCGATACCCATCACGCGCGGCGGCACGCCCGCGGCGGCCATCGCGACCACACGCGCACGCGGCGTGAGGCGGTGTTGGCCAATCGCGCGCTCGTCAGCCAGCAGCAATGCACACGCTCCGTCGTTGACGCCGCTTGCATTGCCGGCCGTTACACTGCCGTCGGGCCGCACGACGCCCTTCAGCTTGGCAAGCGTTTCGAGCGACGTCTCGCGAGGATGCTCATCCTGCGTCACGACCAGCGGATCGCCTTTTTTCTGCGGGATGGAGACTGGCGTGATCTCGCTATCGAAGAACCCTCGTTTTTGCGCGGCGAGCGCCTTCGTCTGCGAGGCAAGCGCCATCCGATCCTGCGCGTCGCGCTCAATCTTGTAGTCGACCGCGACGTTCTCCGCCGTTTCAGGCATCGCGTCGACGCCGTACTGCTCCTTCATCAGCTTGTTGACGAACCGCCAGCCGATCGTCGTGTCGTAGACCGCGTTCCCACGGCTGAAAGCCGACTCCGCCTTCGGCATGACGAACGGCGCGCGACTCATGCTTTCCACGCCACCCGCGATCATCAGCGCCGTTTCGCCGGATTTGATCGCTCGCGCCGCGCTGCCTACCGCATCGAGGCCCGAGCCGCACAGACGATTGATCGTGGCACCCGGGACACCGAGCGGCAGGCCGGCGAGCAAGCCCGCCATGCGCGCGACGTTGCGGTTGTCCTCACCGGCCTGATTCGCGCAGCCGTACAGCACGTCGCTGACCGCCGCCCAGTCGACGTCGGGATTGCGCTCCATCAGCGCCCTGATCGGAATCGCGGCCAAATCGTCGGCTCGCACGGAAGACAGCGCACCGCCATAACGACCGAACGGCGTACGGATTGCATCGCAGATAAAGGCTTGTGTACTCATGACGTGGCGTCGCACCGAGAAGTTGAAGTCGCACTTCTATTGCAATGAACATGCCAATCGCGCCGGGACGCGGCATTCGCGGTCCGATACGGTCGCTGCTGGCACGGCGGACGGGCTTTCACCCGCATGCGACGCCCATTCCACGCGCCACCACATGATCACGTTCATGCGGGAGTGTTGCGTCGCTGTCTGCGCTCTCTACATGAGATGTCTTTTCGACGGACACCACGCATCGACTCCGCCACGATTCGCAATGCCGCTTCGACATCGGCGCGCCGGGCACGCGCCTGCAAGCTTCGCTCGCTCAGTGTGCGGGCAGTTGGCAGCCGCTCTGCTCAAGCGTCTCGAAGGCCTTTTCCTTCGGAATCACGGACCGGATCTTCAGCAAGTCCCACTCGCCCTTCGATTCCGACGGTTTCTTCGCCTCGGCCAGATACATGTCGTGCACCATCAAGCCGTTTGCCAGAATGCGACCGTCCCGCGCAAAAAAATCGTTGATCGGCATGGCCTTCATTTTCGCCACGACCGCGTCGCTGTGCGTGGTTCCAGCCGCCTGAACCGCCTGCAGATAGTGGGTCACGGCGGAATACATGCCCGCCTGGACCATCGTGGGCATCTTCCCGGTCGCGGCGTTGAATGTCCTCGCGAACGCCCGCGTCTGAGTGCTGTAGTCCCAGTAGAACGCGGTAGTGAACTGAAGACCCTGCGCTGTCTTCAGTCCAATGCCCTTCAGATCGCCGTCGAAAATCAGCAGCGGCGCAACGATCTGCTTGCCGGTCATCAGGCCGAACTCGGCGGCCTGACGAATCGCGTTTTGCGTGTCGCGTCCCGCGTTCGCGAGTGCAATAACCTGGGCTTTCGACGACTGTGCCTGCATCAGGAAAGACGCGAAGTCCGAGGTCGCCAGCGGATGGTTGATACTGCCTACCACCTGCCCACCCATTGATTGGACCACCTGCGTGGCCTGCGACTGCAACGAATGGCCGAACGCGTAATCGGCGGTGATGAAGTACCAGCGCGTGCCCCCCTCCGACACGACCGCCCGCGCCGTGCCGTTCGCGAGCGAATACGTGTCGTACACGTAGTGGACGCCGTACGGCGAGCACTGTTTTCCGGTCAGATCGGTCGTCGCGGAACCGGCGAAGATCGTCACCTTTCGCCTTTCCGCACCGAGCTTCTGCAGCGCGAGCGCCGACGCCGAATCAGTCGACTCGATCACCATCGATACGTTATCTCTGTCATACCATTCGCGCGCACGCGTCGCAGTAATGTCGACCTTGTTCTGATAGTCTGCCGACAGCACTTCGATCGGCCTGCCGAGCACCTTGCCGCCGAAATCGCGCACCGCCATCTTTACCGCCGCCACCCCACCGGTTCCGCCGATGCCAGAATAGACGCCGGACATATCGACAATTACGCCGATCTTCAACGGCTCCGGCGGCGACGCCGCAAACACGGTCTGCGACGCGAGTGCCACGATGGCGAGCGCCCAAGGAAGGTCAAATCGCAGTTTCATCACCTGTCTCCGTTTGTTGTATTTGCAGCAGACCGACGCGTCGATCGAAGGGCATCCGGTCTACGGCTTGTTCAATGCGATAGCGGGCTTGGGATGGTTGGAAAAACGGCTAGCGTGAGCAGACTCTTGCGCCTGTTCTCGGTCGATCGCCATTCGTCAGGCGGGCGCCCGGTCAGGCGACGTCAACGACAGACCGAGGCGCGCGCGTCGAACGAGCCACGGCGATGGCCGATATCTCTGGTCGCCGAAGGTCTCGTAAAGACCCCGCAGGATGTCGAGGACCCGCGCCGCGCCGAGCGCATCGCCCCATTCGAACGGACCGGCCGGATAGCCGAGACCGAGACGCACCGAGACGTCTATGTCCTCCGGTGACGCGATTCCCTGTTGAGCCATTTCGCAAGCAAGATTAACGATGCACGCGACCACGCGCGGCGCGACGAACCCGGGTGAATCGGCTATGACGAAAGCGGGAATCGATTGCGTGGCGAATATCGCCTGTGCCGCTTCGATGGCCGACTTTGCCGTTCCCGGACACGTCATCAACGTGACGCCCGACAGCCCGCAGAAGATTGGATCGATCGCGACAACCTTGCTCGGATCGAGATGCAGATTCGAAATCGCGGTCGATAGGTCAGTGTCGATCGGAGCCGCAAGTGCCAGGTCGGCATCGCGCGGGTCGGCGACACGCGTTACCTGCGACAGCAGCGTCACGACGGACTCCGGCAACGCCGCCACCCCATCCGTCGGCCACCACACGGTAACGTTACCCGGCGACGAATGCTGCGCCGACGGCGACTCGGCGGCAGCCTGCTTGCCGTCGTAGTGATAAAAGCCCTGCCCGGCCTTGCGACCCAGCAGACCGGCATTCAATCGGGTGCGTGCCAACATCACCGGCCGGTAACGATCGTCGCCGTAGTACTGCGCATGGATCGATTCCATCACGGGCACGGACACGTCGAGCCCGGTCAAATCCAGCAGCTCGAACGGCCCCATGCGGAATCCTGCGCACTGGCGCAGGATTCCATCCAGTACCGAGTGTTCGCCGGTTTTTTCCGCAAGCAGCTTCAGCCCTTCGGTGACGAACGCACGTCCCGCGTGGTTGACCACGAACCCCGGCGAATCCGGCACGACGATCGGACGATGTCCGATGCGCCGCGACAGTTCAGCCAGTGCATCCCGCGCTTCCGGTGCGGTTCGGGGCGCCTGCACGACCTCGACCAGTCGCATCCGCGTGACGGGATTGAAGAAATGCCAGCCGGCCACGCGAGACGGCTGCGCACAACCGGATGCGATTGACGTCACGCTCAGCGATGACGTATTGCTTGCGAGAATGCACGTCGAGGATACGATCGATTCGAGCTCCTGCAACAGCCGCTGCTTGATCTCGAGATTCTCGACGATTGCCTCCACGACCAGATCGCACGCGGCCATTTCGGCCAGACTGGCGACCGCGGCAATCCGCTGCAGCGCAGCGTCGGCGTCGCGCTGCTCGATCCGGCCTTTTTCGACCGACTGCATCAGATCGCCACGCATGGCTGAAATGGCCCGCGCCACTGCACCGTCTGTCACGTCGAACAGTTTCACATCGCAACCGGCTACCGCGCAAACCTGTGCGATACCGCGCCCCATCGCGCCTGCGCCTACCACGCCGACTCTATTCAGAGCTTGTCCCAATCTCCATCTCCCATTCAATTTGCGCTTCATTCAATCCACAAACGTCGATCATCGGAGCCGTGCGCTCACTGCCGAGGGGCTAAACGCGTCCGAATTTTTTCGCGGTTCGTGTACGCGACAGAGAAACTAACCGGCATATCGCGATCCGCCGATCACCGCCCGTCTTCTGTCGGTGGGGGAAAACGTGCCACGAACCATCGTCGTGACGAAAGAACACGATTGACAAGGGTTCGGAAGAGCAATCGAAGTCGATTCACACGCAACGCCACGGGTTTTCATCCGATCGGCCGATACGTGAGAAACGGAAACGCACGGCAGGGCCGCTGCCAAACCATTTTCCGATTGCCGCTCGCAGAGAACGTTTCGGTACAGTAATCTCGGCTCCTCCGCCCGCTGGGTCACGCAACCGCAAACCGACATTGCGTGGTTTCGTGATTGGTGCGTCGACCTGAACCATTCCCGATGGCGTCAGCCCGGTTCGCGGACGAGTTCCGGCACGATCTCGAACAGATCGCCAACCAGGCCGTAGTCGGCCACACTGAAGATCGGTGCTTCCAGATCCTTGTTGATCGCGACGATCACCTTCGAATCCTTCATGCCGGCCAGATGCTGGATCGCGCCCGAGATTCCCACCGCGATGTACAGCTGCGGTGCGACGATCTTGCCGGTCTGGCCAACCTGATAGTCGTTCGGCACGTAGCCTGCGTCGACTGCCGCGCGTGACGCGCCGAGTGCTGCCGACAGCTTGTCGGCCAGCGGCTCCAGCACCTTCGTGTAGTTCTCGCCGCTGCCCAAGCCGCGACCGCCCGACACGATGATGCTTGCCGACGTCAGTTCCGGACGGTCCAGCTGCGTCACCTCGCGGCTCACGAACTGCGACTTGCCTGCGTCTGCGGCCGCCTCGATCTTCTCGACGGCTGCGCTGCCGCCTTCCGCTGCAACCGGATCGAAACCCGTTGCACGCACCGTGATCACCTTGATCGGGTCGCTCGACTGCACCGTCGCGATCGCGTTACCCGCGTAGATCGGCCGCTCGAACGTGTCGGCCGAATCAACTGCGATGATGTCCGAGATCTGCGCAACGTCCAGCTTCGCAGCGATACGCGGCACGATGTTCTTGCCGTAGGCGGTCGCCGGCGCGAGGATGTGCGAGTAGTCCTTCGCGATGTTCAGCGCCGTCGCTTCGATGTTCTCTGCAAGACCGCTCGCGAGCTGCGGTGCATCGGCCAGCAACACCTTGCCGACACCTGAAATCTTCGCTGCCGCATCGGCTGCCGCTTGCGCGTTGTGGCCTGCCACCAGCACATGGATGTCACCGCCAATCTTCGCCGCCGCTGCCACCGTGTTCAGCGTCGCGGCCTTGATCGACGCGTTGTCGTGTTCTGCAATCACCAGAATCGTCATTTCTTTGCGCTCCCTCTTACAGCACCTTGGCTTCGGTCTTCAGCTTCTCGACCAGCGTCTTCACGTCCGGAACCTTCACGCCGGCCGCACGCTTCGGCGGCTCGACCACCTTCAGCGTCTTCAGACGCGGCGCGACATCCACGCCCAGGTCTTCCGGCTTCACGGTTTCCAGCGGCTTCTTCTTCGCCTTCATGATGTTCGGCAGCGTCACGTAGCGCGGCTCGTTCAGGCGCAGGTCGGTCGTGACCACGGCCGGCAGCGTCAGCGACAGCGTTTCCGCACCACCGTCGACTTCACGCGCAACGGTTGCCTTACCGTCGGCGATCGTCACCTTCGACGCGAACGTCGCTTGCGGCAGGCCCGCCAGCGCAGCCAGCATCTGGCCCGTCTGGTTCGAATCGTCGTCGATCGCCTGCTTGCCGAGGATCACCAGTTGCGGCTGTTCCTTGTCGACCAGCGCCTTCAGGATCTTCGCGACGGCCAGCGGCTCGACGCTGTCGGTCGATTCGACGAGGATCGCGCGGTCCGCACCGATCGCCAGCGCCGTACGCAGCGTTTCCTGCGCCTGCGTGACACCCACCGACACGGCGATCACTTCGGTCGCGACGCCCGCTTCCTTCAGGCGCACGGCTTCTTCAACTGCGATTTCGTCGAACGGGTTCATCGACATCTTCACGTTCGCGATGTCGACGCCCGTGTTGTCCGACTTCACGCGGACCTTCACGTTGTAATCGACCACTCTCTTCACTGGCACCAGGATTTTCATTCTTCAACCCAAACGTCAAGAACCGAAACAGCCGGACGCGCTGTCCTCTGCACGTCCAGCGTTCTTTCACTGCACCGTCACTAGCGCATCGACGGCACCGAGTCCCCGTCCACAAGACCTCACGATCACGGGGTTGATCTCGAACTCCTGGATCGCCGGGCTCGCGAGGAACATGTCGCCAAACCGCACGGCCGCCTCCACCAGCGCGTCCAGGTCCGCCGCGGGCTTTCCACGGAAACCCTCTAGAAGCGTCCACAGTTTGAGCTTCCGAAGCGCCTGACGAACCTGATCCGCAGTCACCGGTAGCGCCAGGTGCGACATGTCGCGGTACAGTTCCACCGCGACGCCACCGGAGCCGATCGAGATGATCGGCCCGAAGTCCGTCTGCCTCATGCACGACACCACGATTTCGACGCCGTCGCTGATCATTTCCTGAACCAGGACGCCCATATCGGGTCTGGCTACCCGCTCGCGAAACTCGCGCGCACAGGCATCGACCTCCTCGGGGGTTTGAACGCGTAACTTCACCAGGCCAAGCTCGGTCTTGTGCTCGCATTCCGATGGCAGTACTTTCACGACCAGCGGATACGCCATTCCGGCACATACTTCCGACGCGCGGTCCTCCGGCCCGAGCACCACCCACTTAGCGGGTGTCATCCCGCTCTCCGCGCAAAACCGCATCGTTTGCGTCCAGTCCTCCGGCGCCGCCCGGTTCGCCAACGGCGTCCGAACCTGCGATTTTGGCAATGACAGCATCCGGCTACGCTTGTACAGCAGCGACAGCGCTTTCATCGCATGCGACGGATCCGCGACCAGCAGCACGCCCGCCTCCCTGAACGATCGGCGAGTCTCGTGATCCGGCAGTTCCCCGATAAAACTGATCACCACCGGCATGGACCGCGCCACCTTCTTGAACACTTCGGCGTTCGGCTCAAGGTACCGACGACCGCTGCTGGCGAACTGCACGATCAGTGCCTCTGCCCTCGGCTCGGCCTCGATAGCGAAACACGTGTCACGGAACAGCGTCGGCACGCTCTGAATCTGCCCCGTCAAATCCACCGGATTGGCTGTGCGTGCAAACGCCGGCAGAACCCGCTCCAATTCTGCTGCAGTTTGCTGGCCGAATTCCGCCATCGGAATCCCATATTCACTGCTGTGGTCGGCGAGCAGCGCGCCTGCCCCACCCGACGAACTCAACACGGCTAGGCCGCCCCGCGGATCGCCGCTCGCGCGGGGTTCCGGCATATATGCCAGGACCTCGACCGCCGACATTGCATCGGTCAGGCTATCGACCGTGATCACCCCCGCCTGCTCCAGCACATCCGCATATACCGAGTGCGCCGAAGCAATTTTCCCGGTGTGCGACGCGGTCGCCTGCTGCCCGATCGTCGATCGGCCGGCCTTCAAAGCGACGATCTGCACACCGCGTTCTCGCGCACGCTCTGCAATCCTGACGATCCGGCTCGCTTCGTCGAGTCCTTCGATGTAGAGCGCGACCACGCGCACATCGTCCTGCTCGACGATGTGTTCGAGGACGTCAAGGGCATCCGAGCAAGTCTCATTGCCGACGCTCACGATATACGAGCATCCGATTCCGTTGCTCTGCAGGAAATTGCCAATTGCCCCGGCGAGCGCGCCACTCTGGCTGACGACCGCGATCGGCGCGTGCTTGAGCGTCGGAAGACTCATCGCCGCCGATCCGAACGTCATCATGACGCGCCGACGAACCGACCACACGCCTTGACAGTTGGCGCCAATTACCGCCACACCGTGCGCCCGCGCCGTTTCAGCCAGGCGCTGCGCATGTTCCTTTCCGGCTTCCGTCTCTTCGAATCCGGAACTGAAGACAATCGCGCTGCGTATCCCCTTTTCCCCGCACTCCGCAATGACGCCCGGCACTGTGTGAGCCGGCGTAATCACCAGTGCAACGTCCGGCACTTCGGGCAATGCCGCCACCGACGGATACGCGATCAGCCCTTCTACCTCGGTGTGGTTCGGGCTCACCGGATACACGGCCCCGCCAAACCCATGCTTCAACAACACACGCACCAGCGAATTGCGCGGATTGCCCGGCTGCGGTGATGCGCCGACGATCGCGACGCTGCGCGGCTCAATAAACTTCTCGAATGCATGTCTGTCCATATTCCGTTTCTTCTCAAGTCGACGGCGCTGTCAGCGCCCGATGAATTTAGGTGTGCGCTTCTCCTTGAACGCATTCACCGCTTCCTGATGGTCCTCGCTGGCGCGTACAATCGGCAGATTCGCAGCCACCAATTCGTGAGCCGTCTGCAGGTCTTTGTCCAGGCCAAACCGCATCACTCGCTTGATCAACTGCACGGCAAGCGGCGGCCCATCCGCGATCCGGCGTGCGAACGCATGCGTCTCGTCCATCAACTCCGCGTCCGGAAATACCCTGTTCACCAGACCGATTCGCTCTGCATCGCGCGCCTCCATCCAGTCCGCTGTCCAGAACATCTCGAGTGCCTTCGACATCCCGATGATGCGCGGCAGCAGATACGCTCCGCCAACGCCGGGAATCAGTCCCAGTCGAACGTAGGTCTCGGCAAAGCGTGCACTTTCCGCTGCGAAACGGATGTCGCATGCCAGAGCTATGTCCAGTCCACCGCCTGTCGCCAGTCCATTCAATGCAGCGATCACCGGCTTGTCGAGTTCGGTGATCTTGCGTGGCAGACGCTGTACGCCGTCGGCTACTCGCGCCTTGATATTCGCCGGCGTCTGCGCTGCCGATGCGGAAAAGGTCTCGACGTCACCGCCCGTCGTGAATGCGCGCCCGGTGCCCGTCATCACGACGACGCGAATGTCCGGATTCGCACGACACTCCTCGAGCGCCTCGATCCACGCGTCCTGCATCGCCTCGGTAAAGGCGTTCAGTTTGTCCGGACGATTGAGTGTGATCGTAGCAATGCCACGATCTATTTCTAATCTAAGTTGTTCCGACATATCGTCCTCCTCACTACTCAGTTTGTTCTGACTTCTTCAGCACATCGTCCTTTCGGATGTCGCGTAGTCCCGTCTTTCCGTGATGGCGGTCCGCCAGCTTGTATCCCAACGCGTCCTCGGCGATCAGAATCTTCTGCACGTTCGCCGATCCCTCTCCCGTAAAGAACATGTCCGCATATGCCCGGTACCACGACACCCGGTATTCCTTCGCCAGTCCATAGCCGCCGAAAATCTGCACCGCCTTGTCCGCACAAAGTTTTGCGGTCTGGGATGCGTGGTATTTTGCGATCGCCGCGATCCGATTCGACGGCAGGCTCGCATCCATCATCTGCGCGGCCTTGTAAACCAGCGCCCGACTTGCCTCGATCGCGACCGCCATCTCAGCAAGATCCGACTGAATCATCTGAAACCGGCCGATCGGCTGGCCGCGCAGAGTCCGCTCGTTCGCGTAACGCAGCGCATCCTCGTAGCATGCCCGCGCAACCCCCAGAGCCTTGGCTGCCACCCCAACGCGCCCGGGCTGCAGCGTACGCATGATGATCTTGGAGCCGTCCCCTTCGTCGCCGAGCCGGTCCTCAGCCGGCACGACAAAATCGTCCAGATACACCACGTTCGTCCGGAACGCGTTCGACAATCCCATCATGTCAATCGGTTGAGCGGTCCATCCCGGATATTTCTTCGGCTGCACGATGAACGCGGTCACCCCCTTCGCGCCGGCCGCACGGTCGGTCTTCGCGAACAACACGCCGACATCCGTCTCGTTCGCGATCGAAGCGAACATCTTCTGTCCGCTGATCCGGTACACATCCCCGTCCCGACGCGCGAACGTCTGCATACTGCCACCCGGGTCGGAACCACCGCCCGATTCCGTCAGCGACATCATCCCGATCGCCTTTCCCGCCAGCAGGTCCGGCACGTACTTGCGGATCTGGCGCGGCGTCCCGCCGAAGTAGATGGCGCTCGGGCACGTCGATCCCTGCTGGTTGTTGCATGATGCAAAGCGCACGTCGATCCGGCACATCTCTTCCTGGATCACCGCCGCCGCGAGGTAGCCCATATCGCTCCCTCCCACCGACTCCGGAAAAACAGCCCCATATAGTCCCGCTTCGCCGGCCTCGCGCACCAGGGCTCGCGGAAACTGTCCGCGCTTCTCGAACTCGTCCATGACCGGCACGACCTCGTTGTGCATGAACCGCGTCACCAGGTCGCGTACCGAATCGATCTCCTCTGACGTCGCCTTATCCACGCGCTTCCTCCTTCACGGGTCTTTCGATCGGGCCGCGCCGAACGGCATCTTCGTCAGCCCACCACAAGTGCTTTTCGACACGTCATCTCAGCAACATGCATGCCATCGATCAACATGGGTCGTTTTGCAACCGCTATCGGCCGTCGGAGCCCGCGCTGCCAGCGGCGACCGCAACACACACGTTCTCGATCGTGTACATCATGCGGACGGCGCACTGCGAAGTGTCCGCGATACAGACACACGTGAGTTGCCGCGCACAATCCAATGACATGCCGAGCGGGCTCGTGGTCGATCCAGCTGCGACGAGAATGGCACGCGCATTGCAATGCGATACGCACGGCCCGGCGAATTCACCCGGCATAGCCGGAAGCACTCGTCCATATTCGAAAAAACGGAGAAAGAGTAATGCGCGCGATTCAAATCAAGACGCTCGGCCTAGCCGAAATTCATACGATCGAGGAATTCCCCGATCTCGAACCGGGAAGGCACGAGGTCGTCATCGAGGTCAAAAGTGCTGCGGTCAATTATCCGGATCTGCTCGTGATTTCAGGTCAATACCAAACGCGCCCGCCGTTGCCATTCACCCCCGGGAAGGAAGCCGCGGGCATCGTACGCATAGTCGGACCGGGCGTTACGCGGGTCAAACCGGGGGATCGCGTGCTGATCCATGTGGAATGGGGTGCCTTCGCAACGCAGGTGCTCGCGCAGGAAGATCAATGTCTGCCGCTGCCCGACGATATGGCGTTCGTAGAAGCGGCCGTCCTAGGCCTTCCGGCGCAAACGGCGTGGTTCGCACTGATGGAACGCGGCCGCTGGCCCGGCGAGGCCGTACTCGTCAATGGCGCCACAGGCGCGGTCGGCTATGCCGCCGTGCAGATTGCAAGCGCGATGGGTGCGACGGTCCTCGCAGGCGTGAATTCACCGGAGCGTGCGAGATCGCTGCTCAGTGACGTGCCGTGCAGCATCATCGATCTGAGTGCGCCCGATCTGCGCAACAGCCTTCGCACCCAGGTCCATACTGCGAATCGGGGCCGGGGCGCCGACATCGTGATCGATATGCTCGGTGGCGAAATCTTCGACGCGTCGCTGCGTGCGCTTGCGTGGGATGGCCGAATCGTCACCGTCGGCTTCGCCGCCGGACGGATTCCCGAAGTCAAGGCCGGCTACCTGCTCGTAAAAAACGCGACGGTCAGCGGATTGCAATGGACGGACTATCGCGATCGGCAGCCGTGGAAGGTCGCGCAAGCCCATACGGTCATGGCATCCATGTGGGCCAAGGGGACGCTGCGCGCCAACATCATGCAGACCGTTGCCCTGAGCCGCTTCTCCGAAGCGCTCCGGCTGATCGGCACGCGTCGTGCGACGGGTCGCGTCGTACTGACGATGGACTGAGCACAAACGCTTCGAGCAGATCGAGTGGGCGGAACGCCCGCCGGATCGGCACGATTACGCAGCGACGTACTTGAGCCACCGGCCGCCGTCGACGATCAGATTTTCGCCGGTTATATAGCATCCGAGATCGGACGCCAGAAAGGCAGCCGCATTCGCGATATCCGCCTTCCTGCCGAATCGGCCGAGCGCCGTCTTCCTGACCTCCAGTTCGCCACGGCCGGTTTCCTCGTACATGCGACGCACGCCCTCGGTATCACCGATCGGTCCGGGGGAAATCGTGTTGACCCGGATGTTGTCACCGCCCCACTCTACGGCCAATGTCCTCGACAACGACAGGATGCCGCCCTTTGCCGCCGACGCGTGCGCGGCACCTGGCCAGCCGGTCACCCCCAGCATAGTAATGATGCTGATTATCGAACCACCGTGTACCGATCGCTTTAGATGCGGATAGGCTGCATGGCAGCCGTGAAACGTGCCGTTCAAGTCGATGTCGATCACCGCCCGCCAACCGCCGGGCGAGAGTTCCGCTGTCGGACATACGAAGTTTCCGGCGGCATTGTTCACAAGTACGTCGAGACCACCGAAGCATTCGACCGCGCCGTCCACCGCGGCTTTCACGTTGTCGTAATCGCGTACGTCCGCGCGCCGTGCAGCGGCACGGCCACCGCTTTCGTTGATCGTCCGAGCTGCCGCCTGAACGCGCTCCTCGTTGCGGCCTATGAGCATCACCGACGCGCCCAGACCGGCATACATCGTGGCGATCTCGAAACCGATACCCGTACCGCCCCCCGTGATCAGGGCAACGCGGCCGGCCAGCGTATTGTTCGCGAACATCGAGGCATCTCCGTTGAATCGGGTTGTGTTCTCTGGCGTGTTCAAGGCGCGCCAAGCTCGTACGCGCTCGATCATGCAAGCGCCATGCCGACGTTCATTGCTCGCTAAGTCGACGTTCGCACATGCATTTCGAGTTTGCCGCTAGGTCACATTCGTGTTCCGCAAAAAATGCACGCAACGGGTACCGCATGCCGATCACGTCGAACCAAGCCAATTGGCACGGCGATTGCGTGCATCCGCAATCATTCATCAAAGCAGCATCCAGGAGAGATCGCATGACCGAACAGCTGGTAAACACCTCGATCGAAGGTTCCGTATTTGTCATCCGGCTCTGTAGCCCTGCCGACCGCAATGCGCTGACGACCGAACTGCGCGAACAGCTCGGCGACGCGATCGAATACGCGCAGAACAATCGTGCAGTGCGCGCGGTCTATCTCACCGGCGAAGGTCCGACGTTCTGCTCCGGGGGGAACCTGAACCTGCTGAAAAATGCGTCTGCACCATGGACCGTCCATCGGCGCTTTCGCGGCATGAGCAAATGGCTCACCCCGCTGATCACGCTCGATAAGCCGGTCGTCATCGGCGTGCGAGGTCAGGCGGTGGGAGGAGGATTCGGTCTCGCGCTGACAGGCGACCTGCTAATCGCCGGCCAGGGGGCGAAGTTCATCCCAGGATTCTTCCGTATCGGGGTAGTGCCCGACATTGGAACGATGTACCACCTTCCGCGGCTCATCGGTATGGCGGCTGCGAAGCGGCTGCTTTACAGCGGCGCGACGCTCTCCGCACAGGACGCGCTGGAGCTTGGGCTCGTTGCACAGGTGGTGCCCGACGCGAAGGTGGATGAAATCGGACTCGCGGAAGCCACGCGTCTCGCGAATGGTCCTGCCGAGGTCATGGGTCTTGCCAAGAACCTGATGGCACGCAGTTTCGAAACAAGCCTTCACGACATGCTCGCGTTCGAGGGATTCGGGCAGATCCTGGCCATGTCGAGTCCCGAGTTTCAAGAAGGACTCGGCGCCGCCGTGGACGGCCGCCCCGCGGACTTCAAGCGAGCCGCATCGGACCAGTAAGCAAGCGCAAGTCGCACCCGATCCGGCTTGAGGCTGCGGCCTGGCCTCGAAGCCGGCGCTTGACCTCGAACCGTTGCTGCGATTATCCCGGCCCTCCAGGAGGGTTGCTTTTTTGTCCAGGCGGCAGCTCGACACCGGCACCACGCAATCTCGTCCCGGCATGCCAGTACATCGGCACTCAGCCGCGCGCGGTGCAATGGGGCACGTGGTGTCTGCGCGGAAATCACCCCAACACGATCGATTGCTGTCGTCGCGGCGGACACTCGCCGATGGTTCAACCCATCTGGCTACCGCACTTTCCGGACGCAATTGCGATTTCCCAATGCTCGTCAGTTTGGCACGGAGCTTGCAGATTAAACGCCGTGACGACATTCGCGATGCTCACGCCGGCTGCCATCGGGTCGACTCAAAGGCCCGAATTGCGCTATCGCAGTCCATCGCGATCGTCCGAAATCCTTCAACTTCGCGCAGTGCGCATCCCTCTAAGGACAATCAATGCAATTCGAAGAAATCATCTATCAGGAAGACGGCCCGATCGGCACCATCACGCTCAATCGCCCGCAAGACGGCAACATGTTCACACCGCGTATGTGCCACGAGATTCGCGATTGCATCAACGAAATCCGTCGCGAGACGCGCACGCGCGTCATCGTGATTACCGGAGCTGGCGACAAGTTCTTTTGTACGGGAGGCCGCAAGGAAGGCATGGAGGACTCGCTGCTGTATGCAGGCGTTCTGCCGACCCTCGAAATGTACGAGAGCATCGACCGCCTGCAGAAACCGGTGATTGCGTGTGTCAACGGCTACGCTGTGGGCGGGGGTAACGTGCTGCAGGTCGTATGCGATATCACCATCGCGAAGGAAAGCGCGGTGTTCCGACAAGTCGGCCCGATGGTCGGTAGCTTCGATGGCGGCTACGGTACCTGGTATCTCGAGGATCTCGTCGGCAAAAAGCGCGCGAAAGAGATGTGGTATCGCAATCCCAAGTTGACCGCACGAGAAGCGCTCGAATGGGGGCTCATCAATCACGTGGTTCCGGACGCGGAACTCCAAGAGGCGACGCGCAAGCTGGCGCTCGAAATCGCCGACCGCGGCGCATTCGCGCTCGCATCGATCAAGGCAGCATTCAACGCGCGCCACGGCGGCGTTTCCGGCCTGTCGCGCATGGCGCACGACCTGCTCCTGCGCGCATACCTCGACTCCGACGAGCACGCAGAACTGGCCGATGCATTCGCTGACCGCAGGGCGCCGGATGCAACTCGATTCGGCCATTAACCCGCACGCCTCCTGGAATTCCCGACCATGTCGCATCTCCTTACCTTGCATGATCCGGCAACGGCCCGAAAACACTATCTGACCGGAATCTGGCAAACCGACACGCTTTACTCGCTCGCGAGACGCCACGCGACCGAGCGAGGCGCCGCTTTCGCCGTGAGAGACAGCACCAGGCGCCTGACCTGGAGTGCGCTCGTCGCGTGGGCAGACGCCGTCGCCGCCGATCTCCACGACAGCGGATTGCGTAGTGGCGATCGCGTGTCCGTATGGCTCCCGAACCGCGTCGAAATGACGGTCATTCAACTGGCGTGCTCCCGCAACGGATACGTCTGCAACCCGTCGTTGCATCAGAACTACACGGTTGCCGAAATCCTATCGATGCTCGGCCGTATCGAGTGCCGGGCGTTGTTTGCCCAGCCCGGCTGGGGCGCGGATGCCAATCGGGTTGATGTATTCTCGGGCGCCAACGCTTTGGGTCACGTCAAGCGCGTGTATGCGCTGCCTTCATTGCGTGTAGCCGATCCAGACACGCCGCCCGGAACCCACCCGTTTCCGATTCCGGGACACATTCCACAGATTCCGCTTCCGCCGCCGAGCCAGAACCCCGATCAAGTCGTCTATCTGGCATTCACGAGCGGCACGACCGGCACGCCGAAAGGCGTGATGCACAGCGACAACACGCTGCTCGCGAACGGGCGCGCGTTGGTGTCCGACTGGAAACAAACCAGTGATACCGTACTGCTCACGCTGAGTCCGCTGACTCATCACGTCGGCACAGTCGCCTTCGAACAAGCGCTCGTCGCAGGCTGTGAACTGGTGATTTACGATCCGACAGCCGGCATCGCGCCGCTGGACCTGATCGTATCGACCGAAGCCAGCTACGTGATGGGGGTCCCCACGCACGCGATCGACCTCCTGCAGGAGATAGAGCGACGCGGTGTCACGCACCTCGGCTCCGTCAAGGTTTTCTACATGGCTGGGAGCCTGATCCCGAGTGAGACCGCCCGCAAGCTGCTCGCTCTTGGCGCAACGCCGCAGAACGTTTACGGCATGACGGAAAACGGCTCCCATCAATACACCAGCCCGATCGATTCGGTTGACGTCATTACCGCGACGTGCGGAAAGGCATGTGACGGATACGAAGTGCGCCTATGGCAACCCGATAATCCCGATCTTGAGGCCGCTCCCGGCGAAGTTGGCGAAATCGGCGGCCGCGGCGGCGTGCTGATGCTCGGCTACTTCGACAATCAGTCGGCGACCGAATCGTCGTTCAACAGCAGCGGTTGGTTCATGAGCGGCGACTTGGGTCGCTTCGATGACGCCGGCAACCTCGAAATCGTCGGGCGCAAAAAGGATCTGATCATCCGCGGCGGCCACAACATTCATCCGTCGCACATAGAAGAGTTCGCCCATCGTCATCCTGCCGTCAAGAAAGCAGCGGCATTCGGTATACCGGACGAACGCCTCGGCGAAAAGGTCTGCCTCGCGATTATCGGAGACGGCGCTCCGCCCGCCGCCGACGAGTTGCTTGCGCATCTGGCCCGGGAAGGCCTGTCGAAGTTCGATATGCCCGAGTACTTCATCGCACTATCGGAATTTCCGCTGACCGCCAGCGGCAAGATCCTGAAACGTGAGTTGGTCCAGTGGGTACGGGACGGCCGTATCGAGCCGGCTCCTGTACGGTTTCGCACCGCCTGACATATTTCCAATCCACAATTCCGCGCGTGTCGCGAGGGCAGAAAGTCGATCGGCACGTGCGCTATCGACTCGCCCTCGAACACCGCAATTGCTTCCCCTTGGAGTAGTCTTAATGACCCGTGATTGCATAGTCGTAACAGGCGCGAGCCGAGGCATCGGCGCTGCCATTGCACGCGCCCTGGCCAAGCAAGGCCATTACGTTGCCTGTCTGTCGCGTTCGGGCGCCCTGCCATCCTTTCCCGACGCCTGTCCAAAAGTGTCCGCACACTGGCTACCGCGTACCGCCGACGTCACGCGTCCGGAGGACCTCGCGAGAGTACTCGGCGAACTCTCCAAAGAAGAATGGCGAATCGTCGGCCTCGTCAATAACGCGGGGTTCCACATCGACGCACCGTCGGCGGAGTTGCCCCTTGATCAGTGGCATCAGGTGATGGACATGAACGCGACGTCTGTCGTCTCCGCGTGTCAGGCGGCCTATCCCCATCTCGTATCGGCGGGTAGCGCGCTGATCGTCAATATCGGCTCTTTCTTCGACAAACTCGGTGTCAAACGCAACCTGGCGTACTGCGCTAGCAAGGCGGCCGTCGGCGCCATCACACGCTGCTTGGCAGTCGAGTGGGCGAGCAAAGGGATCCGCGTCATCAACGTCGCCCCCGGCTATATTCAGACGGACCTGAACGCACACATGATCACTGAGGGTCCGCTGGCCGACTATCTCGAAAAGCGAATTCCGCGCGGCCATCCAGGCACCGCTGAAGAAGTCGGCGCACTCGTGGCGACTCTTTTTACCCCGGGTATCGCGTTCTTGACAGGCGAAACAATCTACGTCGACGGCGGTCAGGGTATTGCGCACTGACGCCCGCGTGGTCGCGCAAGGTCGCGCCCAGTGCGCGACCTTCCTGAACGATATAAGAATCTCGCAAACACTTTTCCTCCGACAACGCTCTTACTCCACAGAGCTCTGAGCATCGGACGAGGCGGCCCACATGACGTTTCCGCGTCACGTACACGAAGTCACATAGCTGTTTTTCGCAAGTACATCGTTGTCGAAGCCAAAAACACCGATAGACACGAGGTCACGACCGAACGTTGCCGTATCGCTCCGACCGAAGTCAGCGTGAGCTCAGATCCGCGCACACCCCGACACGCTGCTGTCTCGCTGGCATGGACGTTGCATTACCGTAAGAGCCGAGGCGCATGAAGTAGCCTGCGGCAATATCAGCAAATACAAAAACCGATCTATTGGAGACAACCGTGACGCCCCCCCACCCGTGAGTAATCGCACGTCGGACCGCATCGACACATTGCGATCTTTGAACAACCGAATGCAATCCTTCCCTCTCACGCGCATCGCGGCCGATACCGCCTGCGTGCCGCACCATTATTTCTGCAATCCGGAGGAGGACCTGGCGATCGATATTTTACCTCGATATTTCGCCATTCAAATATAGCGCCGCGCACAAGGTCCGCTTGTGCGCTGAGGTTCCTGCGCCATTCGACTGACTCGTGAATTTTCAGTATGTATCGCGTTCGATCTCTAGCGAATGCGTTCGTCGGCGCAGCGAACTCAAAGGTTAACATAATTAGTTAGGATACTATATGATGAATGCAACCTACAGACAGAAAATTGTCTGCGCCGCTCTCGCCACCGGCTTTTCAGTCGCAGCACACGCTCAAAGCAATGTCACGTTGTATGGCGTCATCGACGAAGGCGTGATGTTTCAGAACAACAATGGAGGCGGAAAGCGGGTTTTTCTCGATTCACTGAGCGGAATCTTTGGCAGCCGGTGGGGTATGACCGGGAGTGAAGATCTGGGCGGTGGCATGAAAGCAATCTTCACGATTGAGTCAGGCATCAATTTGAACAATGGTGCTTTCGGACAAGGAGGCACCGCGTTCGGTCGTCAGGCTTTCGTTGGCCTGAGCAGCGACCACCTCGGCAGCCTCACCTTTGGCCGTCAGTACGACATTATCTATTACTTTCCCTTACCCCTGACTGCAGCCAGTTTGATCGGCGGTCCCGCTGCAGTCCATCCGGGGGACATCGACAACGGCGCGAACACGGTGCGCGTCAACAATGCCATTCGCTATATGAGTCCGAACTTCAACGGCCTCAAATTCGGCGGCGAGTATAGCGTTGGGGGCGTAGCAGGAAACCTCACCGCTAACAGCGGCTATTCACTGGGATCTTCTTATCAATATGGTCCGTTCCAGATAGGTGCTGCGTTTGAGTATTTCAAGAATCCGACGGCCGCAACCGCGGGATCCGGATTCTTCACCGATAACGCAAGCGGTTCATCTCCACTGGCCTTTTCGCTCAACAAGGCGTACAAGAGCGCGCAATCCTATCAATCTGCGATTGTCGCCGCCAATTACAAAATCGGCGCATTGACCGTCGCGGCGTCCTACTCGAACGTTCAATATGGGCAACTCGGGGCGGAGTTTAGCAGTAGTGGAGCTCGCTTCAATAACTTCGACATCGGCGCGCAATACCAATTTTCCCCCTTCTTTTTTGCAGGCTTCACCTACGACTACATGAATGGCGCGACGGTACGCACCGCGAGCGGCACGGCAGTTGGGAACCAACACTACAACCAAATCGCCTTCATGGCAGACTACCTGCTCTCCAAACGAACCGACATTTACGGTACAGTCGGCTGGCAGCGAGCGTCAGGCACGTCATCGACAGGAGCCGCTGCCGTTGCCGATATCGACAACCTGGGTGACTCGTCGAACAACCATCAGGTGCTGATCCGGGTAGCATTGCGGCATCGGTTCTAAATCCGTGTTGAATTGCACGCGGACGCACCGAAGCAATTGCGCCGCGTGCAATTTATTTGCGTTCGCTTTCCGTTTGCGGCGCCCATGGGGTTAAGGACGGCAAACCTTGCAATGCGCGTACAACCTCGTCAACAACCTCTATGCGTGTGAAAACCCATATTTGCTGATTCACCATCCCGGGAATGAGTGCCGCCTCCGGGGTGTGGTCAAGTCGGGGGCCGGGGAGCAATGGAACAGAGAAGTCAGTTAAGCCCGGCGAACGTGCTGGAGCCCTCAAGATTCGGATTTTTCGTACGTCAGGCGGCTAGGTGCTCTAGCTCTAGCTTCCCGAATATCGCTGAACGACCCGGAACGGACGGTCAGCTTTCTACAAAGCAGCCATTCGCTTCAGATCGGCCAGATGCATAGTCCCATGGAACAGTCCAGACCGGACTGCGGTCGATCGTCACTACACGTAGACATTTGGAAGATCAATCACATGCATCTTCCTCCAGCGGCCCGACGAGTTCCCCAGCAGAGCGACAGCGCTACAGCACGTTCGAATCGCCTCCCGCGCAGACAGACGATGTTCGAGTTCGACGGCAGCCAAATGTGCTGTCGCAGCATCGCCGTGTGCGACAGTCAGATGCGGGACGATGCCATCGTGTCCGTCACCATAGGGGCGAAACATGGGGAATCGCTCGATCAGCGCAGTCGTCAAGGCGACGAACGGTTCTGGCGGATCGGGAGCAAGATAAGTGGTGACCGCAAACCGCTCGACCTTCCTCAACGAAAATTCGAACGGCTGCACGTTACTCAGCGCGCTTCGCGCCTGATGAAGGACATCGGGCGTAATTTCGTCAGGCGGCATGAAGGGAAACAGGACCGTGATATGCGCCGGCACGCCCAAGTCAGAGGTAGCATCAAACCGGCTCCGAAGGTCCGCTACTGTTGACTCGGCTGCGGGAACCTCAACGACGAACGCTGTTGTGAGCATTCGGGAATCCTCTCGCGTCGATTGACCATTTATGGTCGACTTCCGTCGGTAACTCGCCCCTTGACTGCCTGCGACATCTCTAAATGATGATGGTCACACGGGGCCAGCGGTCCTTGTATCTTTTCTGCTGGATTCGCTGAAGATAGGTATCAATGCTGACACGCACTGGATTGCGTCGTACCACCATGGAAAAGAGGTCGTCGAGCCCGTATGGCGCGCAGACATCAATTGTCCCGTCACGAAGCAAAGTCAGTCCTACCGTCGTCGTGTACTCCGGCCACGACGCAATGGCTTCGGCCAGTGAACTGAAGGGGGGCACCGGATGCCCAAAGGCGCTCTCGAACCAGAGATGAACAGCGGCCTGATTCGTGACCTCCCACGGAATTTCGGGACACTGCGCGGTGAGGCTGCGCTGGATTTCGGCATCGCGAATCGACGACAAATCGGACGGGTCGAAGTAGGCTAAATCGACGTCGGCTAGGCGTGTCGGAGTCACATATCCGTGGAGCGAGTCCCAGACCAAATTGCGAATGGCCCCTGCGCCAATGCACCAGGATTTCAGGCCCATTGCACGTGCCGCCGACAGCGCCGACAGACACCAAGATGACTGTCGGGCTATTTCGACTAATCTTTCGTTGAGATTCATCGCGGATCTACGCGGCCTAAACGAGCAGCACTGCTCAGATTGTCACCAAATCCGGCCGCACTGTCGAGTGACCGAAACCGGCGGTAACGAGCGTCTACACACGTCCATGTAGAGCAAGCTCGTGAATGTCATCCAGCCGGATTTCAAAGTGCGCGCGCCCGCGAGTCCTTGAGATCAAGCGAAATCCGCATTTTTCCGCTACCCGAACAGAGGCCCAATTTTCAACCGAGCATGATGCTGCCATGCTTACGATCCCGCCCGAACCAAACGCTTGCAGCAGCAGTTCGCGAACTGCCGGAGCCGCGTAGCCTTGTCCCCAAAAAGCGGGCAAAAGGAACCATCCACAATCGGCCGAGCCAGGATCCCGAACTGTATATCCGACGCTTCCGATCATTCCAGCCTGGTGCTGAAATTCCACTGCGTAGAAGAATCGCACCCGCTCGGCGGAACTTTGCTGCGCTATCACGTCAGCCAGAGCTTTCTCGCATTGCTCTCGCGTTCGCGGGAGCCATGACACATATCGTGCGACACGAGAACTCATTTGCAATTCGCAGAACCGATCGGCGTCAGACAGCGCATGCTCACGGAGTCGAATACCGTACAGTTTCATCGCATATGCCGGACGTTCTGGAAGCCAAATTGTCATCGATTCGGCCGTTTGCGTCGAGTGTCGGCTATTGGCCGGTTGTAGCCCGACGCGTTCGGCTGTAGCCGATGGTGGATTCAACCGGTCGATGCAACAGCTTGATGGAATCGTTCAGCCGGTGTATCGAAGTTTAGTGTCTTGCGTGGACGTTCGTTGAGCCGTCGGGCAATGGCGTTGAGCTTGGCTTGCGAGTAGGCAGAGAGGTCGGTTCCTTTTGGGAGGTACTGTCTCAGCAGCCCGTTCGTGTTTTCGTTCGTGCCGCGTTGCCAGGGATGCTGGGGATCGCAGAAGTAGACCTTGATGTCCGTCGCGACAGTGAAGCGCTTGTGGCCAGCCATCTCCGTGCCCCGATCCCACGTCAGCGATTTATACAATTCCTGCGGAAGCTTGCCGGCGTGTCTTATCAGAGCATTGACGACAGCTTCAGAGTCCTTGCTGGCAATCTTCACCAACATCACGAACCG